>CAYVRS010000007.1:0-1519 GCA_964454075.1 uncultured Chitinophagales bacterium | reverse complement strand
GTCATGCGGATGATGTGATGTCGTTGAGGAGGACGTTGACGCCATTGGACGTGGAATTGTTGAATCACGTTGGAGCTCAGAAGCCTGAGGGGGCATGCGCTGTATTGAGTCAGATTGAGATATCACCGAACTCGGCAGCCCAAGCTCGTACTTGCCTGTGGTGAGCGGCCCACGACTGCCAAGCGCACTGAGCCCAATCTTGGACAGCGACGGCATGCTCGGCGGAACTCTTAGCGCTTAGAGGGTGCAGTACGTTGATGGGATATGCCCGAGTCGGTGGCGTGAGCCACTGAAAGCGTCCTTTGTCCGCGCAGACCTGAATGAGCGCAGTGGCTTGCCTTTGGTCCATCAACCGTTCAAGCACCGCGTACATTGAAATTAGTGCACTGCGACTGATTGAATTGACTGGGGAGATGGCGTCCCTGGATGTTGAATGGCATACGTGTCAACGGTCAGTCGATGAGCGGCCATGTACTCAGGGTTCTCGTACTCGCGGGCGAGCAGTTCCCCGTACTTTGCCCAACATGCTGGTGTCGACTCCATGTAGCGATGTACCGGTCCGTCGATGGTCGGCAGTTCCAGGCCACAACCGGAGCAGCGCGATGAATTCATGGACGGTTTAGTGGAGATGATGCTTCGTCTGATGCATAACGGCCTCGCGTTTGTGCGGCAAGCCAATGGACATAAGTTAATCGATGCACACGTTGTTGCAAACAATTCCGAACACCTCAGAACCGTCCCTATAAACCCCTGGTGTACTTGCACTTGGGATAGCTTCCGCAACCGAGAAAACGCGTCCCGACATTCGGGCCCTTGCGGATGGTCCGTTCCACGAGGTTGGAACCGCACTTCGGACAAACCGTCGTCGATTGGAGGCGTCGTTTCAGTGAGTCAAGATGGTCAGCCTTCGTCAGAGTGGACGTTTCCACATGGTCTTCCATCAGAAACACCATCCGATCAACCTCTTTTTGGGTAAACACCTGATTGTCAAAAGACCTGATGTAATCAATTAGACCATCACGGATGACGTTCGAGGGCATATGCGTTTTGAAGCTGCCGCTTCCGACAAATACGATGACTGGACGAATCAAGGATTCTTCCAGACCTAAAAAGGAAGCCAATATGACTTTTTGCCTGTGGGCTTGTCTCAGTGGATTTTGGAATGTGTAATTCCAGCCATAGATCGACTGCGTCCATACCGGTTTGTTTTGGGAACCGAAGATCCAGCCGCTAAGATTCTTCGTCTCGACAATGAAGACTCCGAAGGCAGAAACGATGATGTGATCTATTTGGGTGGTTCCACTTGACGAGGGAAGAATGACATTCGGAAATCGGACATAGGTCTCTGCATCCAGACCTAGCCAAAGTTTGAATCCCGTCCTCCACTCACCGAACCATCCAAGAAATCCTCTCATGACGAATCATCCAAACTGTAGATTCACTCCGCCCGACCCGCCTCATTTTTTTAAAATTTCCCGGCCCACGGCCTACGGCCTACCGTCTACGGTCTACCGCCCCT
>CAYVRS010000006.1:34375-35713 GCA_964454075.1 uncultured Chitinophagales bacterium | reverse complement strand
TGCGTTATCTCGCCCGAGTGGCGTCGAGCGACAGCGATGCGCGATACGACGCCATGATGATCCTGGCGTTTCTGATGGAGAGGGAAGGCAGACCGGAGGACGCCCTCCGATATCTCGCTTGGATGCGGCGCAGCTATCCGGACAATGTGCTGGCTCTGTATCATCAATCGCGTTTGTTCGAATCGCAAGGCCGGTTTCAGGACGCCCGAGCCGGTTACATGAAGGTCATGCAGACGAGTCAGTCTGAATTCGCGTTCTTAAGGACGGAAAGTCGGAAAAAAGCCGCCCAGTTGGCCGGTTATGTGTTCCCACAACGTTCAGGCACACCCATCCATCGCCGATGATCGCCCTCATCCTGCTTCTGCTTCTATCGCCGCCTTCCAAACATGAGTTGCGTGGCGTTTGGCTCACCACGGTCGTCAATCTGGATTGGCCCTCGGCCCGCACCCTGACGGTGGAGCAGCAGCAGGCTGAACTCGTGGCCCAGCTCGACCGCATCGAAGCCCTCGGCATGAATGCCGTCTATTTCCAGGTGCGTACCGAAGCCGACGCCCTGTTTCCATCGCCTTATGAACCGTGGTCGTTCTGGCTTACCGGCACGCAGGGTGTGGCGCCAAACCCCTTGTGGGATCCTCTCTCCTTCACCATCGAGGAAGCCCATCGCCGCGGCCTCGAGCTCCATGCCTGGATGAATCCCTACCGTGCCTCGCGAGACACGGCGAGCTACCGTTGGTCGGCCGACCACATCGCCCGGAAACATCCCGACTGGATGATGTATTTCACGTCGTCGACCGGCACCTATGCCATGTTGAATCCGGGGATGCCGGAAGTGCGCGATCACATCGCCCGCATCATCGCCGACATCGTGCGCCGCTATGATGTGGACGGCATCCATTTCGACGATTATTTCTACCCCTACAATCCGAAAATCACGGATGAGGACGCCCGGCAGTTCCGCGCGTATGGCAGCGCCTTCCGGGATGTGCACGAATGGCGACGCGACAATGTGAACCGGATGGTGGCCCAGGTGCACGACACCATCAAATCCATCGATCCGTTGGTGAAATTCGGCATCAGTCCGTTCGGCATCCGTCTGAACAGCGATGCGGGAACGCGGGGCACCGAGGGCTATCACAGTCTGTATGCCGATGCCTTGGCCTGGTTCCGTGCCGGAAAGATCGATTACATCACCCCTCAGTTGTATTGGGAGCGCGATCATCGTCTGGCGCCTTACGAACCTCTGCTGCGCTGGTGGAGCAAAACCGCGGCCACCTACGGTCGGCATCTGTATGTGGGAATGGCGCCAAACCGACCTTGGCCGGCGTCGGAGATCGGGAG
>CAYVRS010000006.1:18362-34365 GCA_964454075.1 uncultured Chitinophagales bacterium | reverse complement strand
CAAGGCGCCATTTTCTTCCGAACGAAATCGCTCACCGAAGCCACGAACGGCTTGCAGGACTCGCTCAGCGCCGGTCTGTACCGACGTCCGGCCATGGTTCCGGTGATGCCTTGGCTCGGTACGCATGTGCCGGATGCGGTCGAAGGCATCGAATCGATGCGGAGCCATCGCGGCTTGGTGACCTTGTCATGGCCCCCATCCCCGAACGCGGCCCGTTATGCCGTGTACCGTTATGAGACCACGTGGCTTCCTGCCGATCCGACGCTTCCGGGCACCGCGGACGCTCTGGTCGACATCACCGGAGAGACCCGTTTCGCCGATGCCACTGTGGCGCCCGGCGCCAGCTACATGTATGTGGTGACGGCAGTGGGACGGAATGGAGAAGAGAGTGTGGCCCGCGCGGTGTTCGTCGACTGACAGCCCTCAGAGCCGGCGGATGAAGGCCCACCAGCTGGGCACGCTCGCCATGAGTCGCAGATCGTCGGCAAGATCCGATTTCTCGTCCAGGAAGCGCAGCATATTGTCGAAGCCGTTTCCGCGGAACAGCGTCTCGAAGATGGCCACCGCATGCGTCGGATCCTCTCGAAGGATACGCAGAATCAACGAATCCATCCATTGCTTGCGGGCGGAAGACGGGTTCGGGCGATGAAGCTTGCCGGAAGCCAGTGACGCGGCGATGTGCGCGGAATCGCGCTGGATGCGGGAGAACGTGTAGCCGGTGGAGGCTTTGGCCAAGCCCGCGGCGGCGCCGATGTTCCGGATGCGCCCATCTCCGGGTCGCCAATCGCCGACGACCATCGGAATGACACCGAATTCTTCGCGGATCGGTTCGTACTCGGCACCGGGCGACATCCGCTCCGCATACCGGTGGATTTCGTTCCGGTAGGTCTCTTTGTCGAGTACGGTCTCCGTGAACAGCGTGTACTCGAGCAGGGCATGCGTCGCGCTCAAGGGCAGCACATACATGAACGCGAATCCGTGAGACTGATCCACATTGAAATCCATGATGGTGGCCAGGTCCGGATCGAACACCGGTCGGTCGGCGCGAAGCTCGATGCCGAGGAAATGCTGTTTGAGCCAGGGCTCGGTCCTCGAAGGCTGAACGACGCTTTGGAAGACCAGGTCCGCATCTGATTCGTCCGGCCGCGCATCGGCCTGTCGGAACCTGACTGCGTGGGACTCCAGCTCGGCCAAGGCCAAGCGCTTGAAGTCACCGCTGTCCACCATGTGATAGGTGTGTTGTCGCAATGTGCCCTGCAAGGGCCCCATAGGTCCGCCGATGCGTAGCTTGGACCATTGTTTTCGTGTGATACGGGGAAGAATCAGGCTGTCGTCGTCCCAAAAGCACCAGGTGCGGTCCGAGACCGGACTGAAATCTCGGTCGATCAGAGTGAGTTCGAGGTCAGGGATGCCTGCCCGAACCAGATGCAGGGCGAGGGAGAGTCCGGCCGCGCCGGCTCCGGCGATGTCGATGCGCATCAGCGCGGGAGCATGGCGGCGATCACGTCGCCGCTGTGGTTCGAAACCGCGGTGTACCAGGTGTCTTCCCATTGCCAAGACACTACGTGCTTGCCTTGGATGTCGGCCACGTGCACGGCGTCCGGATTCGAGGAGCACATGGCGACGGCCTTGGGATCCCGTTCAAGGGCGATGTCGGTCGACATGCGGTCGACCTTGAAGACGAAGATGCGGATGAGGTCAGACGCATCGCTCGCCGCGTAGGTGAGCACCGGAGTGTGGTAGCCGTCGACGAAGTCCACATCCAGCACGCCCACGAATGAAGCGCCTTGAAGTTCGGGGACGGTCACATCCATCCCCATGGTTTCCATGATGACGGATTTGGCAGTGTGCGTGGTTGGCTGGCTGAGAGGCACCCAGCTGGCTTCCGACATGCCGGTGGTGAAATGGCGCCAGGCATGGGCTTCCACGTCGAACGTCGACGGGACGAAGAACGCCGTGTAGAGGCTGACCATCGTGCTGAGCAAGACCACCGCGGCGGCGCCCCAATAGATGCGGTTGCTGAAGAAACGGACCGGTGCGGCGTTCTCTTCCGCCAAATCGGTGAGCAGTCCGTCGATGTTCACATAGAGCGATTCCGGGGCTTTGGCCCGTGCACAGCGTTCCTTCACGAACGCTTTGAACCGCCGCTCAGCCTCGCAGGCGCGTTGAGCGGCGGGGTCCGATTCCAACCAGCGCTCCACCTGCGAGCGCTCCGAATCGTGCAGCGCTTGATCCACATAGGCGCTCAGCAGCGCGGCGGATTCTTTGTGGGATGGAAAGGAAGGGGCGTACATGGGACTATGATAACACTCAGACCGGAGTTGCCGTTTCCGCGAGTTTGCGTTTCAGCAAGGCGGAAAGTTCGTCGCGGTAGAACTTGCCGGCCGAATCTGTTTCAGTGGCCAGGCGGTCGACGATGCCCTTGAGTTTGCCCAAAAGGCGCTTCGCTTCGGTCGGATTGGCCGATCCTGAGAATTGTTTGAGCATGTTCGGGTCTTTCTTGAACGCGCGTTCGAAATAGCGGAAGGCTTCGCGGGTCTGACCGGGAAGTTCGCCATAGATGAGCGCGAGGTTGAAATGGGTGACCTGGTTGGCGCCGGTCAGCGATTGCGCTTTGAGGAGGTCGTTCAGCGCAAGCTCAGGCTGTCCGCCGAAATAATGGGCCAAGCCGCGCTGGGTGTGGAAGAGTCCGTTGTCCGCATCCAAAGCGATTGCGTTGTCGAAGGCGGGGATGGACTCGGTGTACTGCCCGCTTTTCTCCAAGATGCTTCCCAGAAGGGCGAAAGCGTTCGCATGATCCGGATTCGAGTCGGTGAACTCTCGTGCGGCGGTGGCGGCTTCCTGATCCTTGTCCATCTCATAGAGCAGGCGGATGCGCTCGTATTGCGCGTCGGTGTACGAGGGATCGATACGGAGGGCCTCATCCAGATCTTTCGAGGCTTCGGCGAAGCTCTTGTTCTCCATGTAGGCGGTGGCGCGGAACCGGAAGGCCGCCTCGAATTCCTCGTTCTCGAAAATGGCTTCCGAGAAGCTGGTCACCGCCTCGTCGTACTGCCCCACCTGAAGAGCGTAGTACCCGAGCACGAACCACTCTTCGTCGGTACGGCCTTTGGGTTTGCGCTTGATGTCGGCATGCACTTTTTGAAGCATGCGGATGCCGTTTTCATTCAGGGATTTGTTTTCGAGAACAAGGGGAAGGAGACGTTTGAGGAGGTCGGACATCTGGAGTTTGTTGTTAGTCGTTTGTTGTGAGTGGCAGTTGAAAGAGGAGAGTCGTATTTCGTTGCAACGGACCACAAACAACCAACCACAAACCGAATCAAAGATACGCAGTCCTGACATTTGTCATGTTCTGGAAAGAGGATTATCCCTACACTAAGGCATGCACCTGATCCTACAGATATGAACCGAATCCAAAGTGCCGGTCTCGTCCTCGGAATCGCCGGTTTCCTGACGCCTTTTTTCGTCACCTTCGACGGACTGTCCTATCCCGGACACCTCGCCTTATCGATCTTCCTGTTCGCGGCGTTCTTCTGGATGCTCGAACCCATTCCCATCCATGCAACCTCAATGATGGTGATTTTGCTGGGAGTCGGCCTGCTCAGCGGCGCCGGACCGATCTTCAGCGGGATGGATCCCGCCCTGGTGATGGAGACGCACGGTTTCAAACCGGGGAGCGCCGCATCCTATGTGGGGACCTTGGCCAACCCCATCATCATCCTCTTCCTCGGGGGTTTCATGCTGGCGGATGCGGCCGTGAAATTCAACTTCGATAAGAACGTGACCCGCGTGATGATGCGTCCCTTCGGCACCAAGCCGAAATGGATCATGCTCGGGCTGATGACCGTGACGGGCGTGCTTTCCGCGTTCATGAGCAACACCGCCACCACAGCCATGATGATGACGGTGATTCTGCCGTTCATGTCCGGTATGGACAAAGACGACAAGTTCAAAGTCGGCTTGGTGTTGAGCATTCCGTTCGCCGCGAACATCGGTGGCATGGCCACGCCCATCGGGTCGCCCCCGAACGCCATCGTGGTAGCCGCTTCCGCCCAAGCCGGGCACATGATCTCATTCATGGAATGGATGAGTCTGGCGCTGCCGCTGGTCATGGTCGCCATGGTGGCCACCTGGTGGCTGCTCTATACCATGAACAAGCCATCGGTCAGCGAGATCCGACTCAAACAGACGTCGACCTGGGACACATCCCCCAAAGCGCTCCTGTTTTACGGGACCTTCGCCATCACCTTGGTGATGTGGGTCACCGAAAGCCTTCATGGCATATCGAGCAATTACGTGGCGCTGATCCCCGTCGCCTTGTTGAGCGTTTTCAGCGTGATGGAGTCTTCGGATCTGCGGAATCTGCCCTGGGAGGTGCTTTGGCTTGTGGCCGGCGGTATCGCGCTTGGCGTGTACATGGAAGAGACGAAACTCTCGGGATGGCTGGTGAGCCTGATCGATTGGTCGAGCTTCTCCGGACTCATGATCGTGGCGATGTTCGCGATTATCGGACTCGTTGTCTCCAACTTCATGTCGAATACCGTCGCGGCGACGCTGCTCATGCCTTTGGCCATCACCATCGGCGTGACGCAAGGCGGCAGCGGCCTGGCCAATCCGACCTTGCTTGCCCTGATGATCGGTCTGGGCACCAGCTTCGCCATGGTCCTTCCCATTTCGACGCCGCCGAACGCCATCGCCATGGCCACAGGCGTCGTCAAAACCTCCGATATGGCGAAATCCGGAATCCTGGTCGGCGTGATCGGCATCGTTCTGATGCTTCTCTTCACCCTCCTGTTTTGGAACAATGTCGTTCATTAACTTGGAACCTCACTTATGAAACCAGAATATCTCATCATCTGCGTGGAAGACGAACCCGACGTTCTGGATGCCGTCCTTCGCGATCTCTCCGCTCTCGAACCCCATTTCATCCTGGAAGGCTTCTCGTCGGCCGATGCCGTGCGTGATTTCCTCACCGCCTCGGATGCGGGCACCATCCGTCCGGCTCTCTTCATCTGCGACCACATGATGCCGGGCACCACCGGCGTCGATTTCCTGGTGGAAGTGGAACGGTTCGGTCTGGCCGCCGGCGCGAAGAAAATGCTGCTTACCGGTCAGGCCGGCCTGCAGGACACCGTCAAGGCCGTGAACCAAGGTCATCTGGATTTCTACCTGGGCAAACCGTGGACCAAAGATGCCTTGGTGGAAGCCGCCAAAGGGCTGCTCACCGGTTTTGTGAAAGACAATGGGGTGAACCCGCTTCCGTACATGAATCTGCTTGACGCGGAGGTGTTGTCGGACATGGTGCGTAGCGACAGGATGCTGACCGACCGATGAGCCATCGGATCTCGTTGACCCAGCGGGAATTCCTGAAAGAGTGGATCCGTGATCCGCGCGCCGCCGCGCAATCGTTCATCCGGGAGATGAAAGACAGTGGCGAGCCGGTTCCGGAGATCCGCCGCTTGAACGTCGGCGATGTGCTTCTCGAGCAGAATGTCGAGAACGACCGCTTGTACATGGTGATCACGGGCCGGGTGGTGCTTGTCAGTTCGGACGTGAACGGCCGCACGGTTCCGGTGACCCGCATCCGTCCAGGATCCCTGTTGGGCGTGATGAGCTTTTTCACAGGACAACCCACCTTGACCTCCGCCTTGGTCGAACTGCCCACCGAGCTGCTCGTGCTCACGCGCGAGGACGTGGAGGCCTTCACCCGGAGCCAGTCGGTGATCGCGCCCTTGGCGCGGCAGATGATCACTGCCAACCTCCTGGAGCGCTACCACCAGGTAGTGGAACTGAACCTTCAGTTGGAGACCGTCAACGAATCGCTGAAGACCGCCCTGCACGATCTTCAGGCGGCGCACAACCGGCTCGTGCACCAAGAGAAGATGGCGACGTTGGGTCAGCTGGTGGCCGGCATCGCACACGAGATCAACAACCCCGCCGCCGCGCTTCAGGGCGCCATCCGGAACCTCAGCGAAGTGCTTCCCGGTCTGCTGTCGACCGAACCGGCGGTCCGGTTCCTCACCTATGGACAGGAATCGGCTTCACTGGCGTACTCCGCCAGTGCCGAAGACCGGAACAGGGTCCGTTCGGATTTTCCGGATCTGTCGCCTTCCGATCAGAGGCTCGTACTGGGGATGGATGCGGCCATCCGCGCGGAATTCATCCGGTTGCCACAGTCCCAGCGCCCCCGCGCTTTGCAGTTGTTCGACGCGGGTCAGCTCATGCGGGGCGCCACCAGCTCCAGCACCCGCATCGCGAACCTGGTCAAATCCCTTAAATCATACAGCCGGCAGGATTCTGGCGAAACCCTCGACATCCAGATCCAAGACGGGCTCCAAGACACCCTTCACATCCTGGCCAACCGCCTCAAACGCGTGGAGGTGACGGTGGATGCCGTCGCGGTTCCGCCGGTCTGGGGCAACACCGCCGAGCTGAACCAGGTCTGGACCAACCTCATCGTGAACGCCTGCGATGCGATGGGGGATGAGGGCCGTCTGAGAATCGTGATCCGGGAGGTCGATGGATGCGTCCAGGTCGACATCCACGACAGCGGAACCGGCATTTCGCCGGAGCATATACCCCATCTGTTCGATGCGCATTTCACAACCCGGAACAGCAGCGGAAACTTCGGTCTGGGCCTCGGATTGGCCATCACGCGCGACATCGTGGTCAAGCACAACGGCACCATCGCGCCCGGGAAAAGCGACGTGATGCCCGGTGCGAAATTCACAGTCCGCATACCGACAAAAGCGGTTCAGCAATAGACAATAGATGTAAAGCGAGGGAGCCGGAGCCGGCGTAGCTTGAATCAACCATCACGGAGATGTGTATGTCTCTCTTGAACCGAAAAGACCCCAGTGTCGACCTCCAAAGCACACACGGCATTTTCCTGAAGCTGGGCACCATCACCAGCCTGCTGATTTTCATCGTGCTTTTCCGGATCGACCTCAGTACGGAAACCGAATTTGAAATCACCGTGGTCGAGCAGGATGTGGTCACGGTCGAAGACGTCGTCATGACCCGGCAGCATGAGATGCCGCCTCCGCCTCCGCGCCCCAGTGTGCCGGTTGAAGTGACCAACGATGCGGTCATCGAGGATGAATTCCTTGATTTCTCGACCGAAATCGATTTCGACGCGATGGCCTTCGTGGCCGTCGCGCCACCTCCATCCGACGACGGTGAAGAGGAGGAGGAGGAGATTTTCATCGTCGTGGAACGGATGCCGGAACTTGTGGGCGGACTCGAGGCCTTTCAACGCACCATCGTGTATCCGGAGATCGCCCGGTTGGCCGGCATCGAAGGCCGGGTCATCGTGCAGTTCGTGATCGACGAACGAGGCAACGTGAACAACCCGGTCGTGGTGCGCGGCATCGGCGGCGGTTGCGACGAAGCCGCGGTCGAAGCGGTGAAAAAAGCCAAGTTCACGCCGGGCATGCAGCGGGGTCGTCCGGTGAAGGTGTCCTATACCTTGCCTGTCACGTTCCGACTGAGCTCTGCCGACAAAAAGCCGAACAGTTAAAGGCTCTTTGAGTATCTTCGGAGATGCGTTTCTCCCATCTCCACTGCCACACCCAATTCAGTCTTCTTGATGGCGCGGCGTCCATCAAAGGTCTTGTCAACAAAGCGAAATCCCTGGAGATGCCGGCCTTGGCGATCACCGACCATGGCAACATGTTCGGGGTTCCGTCTTTCGTGAAAGAGGCTCAAGACGCCGGCATCAAACCCGTCATCGGGTCCGAATTTTACCTCACGCCGACCACCATGGACGACCGTGAGAACAAGGAACGCTACCACCAGGTCTTGCTCGCGAAAAACCTGACCGGGTATAAGAATCTGGTCAAACTCACGTCGATGGGCTACTTGCAAGGCATGTATTACAAGCCGCGCATCGACAAGGAGGTCTTGGAACGCCATTCGGAAGGGTTGATCGCCACCACGTGCTGCCTGGCCAGCGAGGTGAACCAGACCATCCTCAAGCACGGGGAGGCCGAGGCCCGCAAGATCTTCGAATGGTACCTGAACCTGTTCGGCGCGGACTATTACATCGAACTTCAACGCCACGGCCTGCGCGATCAGGACACCGTGAACGAGGTGCTGCTGCGCTGGTCCAAGGAGTACGGCGTGAAGGTGATCTGCACCAACGACGCGCATTACATCGAGCGGGAAGATTCCGAGGCGCACGACATCCTGCTCGCGCTTCAGACCAATGCCGACATCAACGATCCGAACCGGTTCCGATTCACCGACGACAACAACCGGCTCAGCCACGAGTTCTACCTGAAATCGCCCGAAGAGATGATGGAGCTCTTCGCCGATGTCCCCGAATCGCTCGACAACACGAACGAGATCATCGACAAGGTGGATTCCATCAAGCTCAAATCGGATCTGCTTCTGCCGTATTACAACATCCCTCCCGGCTTCAACACGATGGACGACTACCTCCGCCATCTGGCCTACGAGGGGGCGAAGACGCGGTATCCGGACATGTCGGAGGAAGTCCGCGACCGCATCGAACGCGAGCTGCTGATCATCAAGGGGATGGGATTCGCCGGGTACTTCCTCATCGTGCAAGGCTTCACCACCGAAGCCCGGAACCGGGGCGTGTTCGTGGGTCCGGGTCGGGGCTCGGCCGCGGGTTCGGTGGTGGCGTACTGCATCGGCATCATCAACATCGACCCCCTGAAATACGGATTGCTCTTCGAGCGCTTTTTGAATCCGGAACGCGTGTCGCCGCCCGATATCGACATCGATTTCGATGACGAAGGCCGCCAAGCCGTGATCGATTATGTGGTGCAGGCCTATGGCCGCGACAACGTCGCCCAGATCGTGACGTACGGCACCATGAAGGCGAAAACCGCCATCCGGGATGTGGGTCGCGTGTTGGGCATCCCCTTGTCGGAGGTCAACAGGATCTCCAAGCTGTTCCCGGACCGTCCGGGTGTCGACACCTTCGAGAAGATCCTAAATCCGTCCGAGAATCCGGACACCGCGATCGACATCAAGGCCTTGTTCGCGGATCCGGATCCCTCCATCCGCAACATGATGCGCTTCGCCCGCACGCTGGAGGGAAGCGCCCGGCAAACCGGCATCCACGCCGCGGGGGTGATCATCGCGCCGGGGCATGTGTCGGATTACGTGCCGGTGGCCACCAGCAAAGAGAAGGATGTGATCACGCAGTACGACGGTCCGAGCGCCGAAATGTGCGGTCTGCTGAAAATGGACTTCCTCGGCCTTCGCACACTTTCCATCTTGAAAACCGCGATCCAGTACGTGGCCGAGACGACGGGCGTCACCCATGTGCTCGACGACATTCCGCTCGACGACATCAAAACCTACGAGCTGTACCAGAGAGGCGACACGGTGGCCACGTTCCAGTTCGAGAGCGATGGCATGCGCAAGTACCTCAAAGACTTGAAGCCGACCTCGCTGGACGATCTCATCGCGATGAACGCCTTGTACCGGCCGGGTCCGATGCAGTTCATTCCCGAATACATCGAGTGCCGCCACGGCCGCAAACAGGTCGAATACCCGCATCCGGACCTGATTCCCATCCTTCAGCCCACGTACGGCATCATGGTCTACCAGGAACAGATCATGCAGGTGGCCCAGGTCTTGGCCGGCTACAGCCTGGGTGAAGCCGACGTGCTCCGCCGCATCATGGGCAAGAAGAAGAAAGAGGAGATGGACAAGCAGAAATCCATCTTCGTGGAGAAGGCGGTGGCCAAGGGCTACGATTCGAAATTATCGGCCGATGTCTTTGACAAGATGGCTTTCTTCGCCGGGTACGGATTCAACAAATCGCACTCGGCGGCCTACTCGGTGGTGGCTTACCACACGGCCTATTTCAAGGCCAACCATCCCGCCGAATACATGGCCTCGGTGCTCACCCACAACATGGGCGACATCAAGAAAGTAGCCCAGTTCATGGAGGAATGCGCGCATCTCGGTGTTCCAGTGGACGCGCCGAACGTGAACACGGGCGCAAGCAGCTTCGTGGTGGATGGCGGCCGCATCCAATTCGGGTTGTCCGCCATCAAAGGCGTGGGTGCTGGAGCGGTGGCGTCTCTGGTCGAGGAACGTGCGAAAAAAGGTCCCTTCCCGTCCATTTTCGACTTGGCGGGACGCGTCGACCTGCGCACCGTGAACAAGAAGACTATCGAATGCCTGATCCAGGCCGGAGCTTTCGACACTCTGCATCCGAACCGGCATCAACTGCTGGAAAGCCTGGACGATATCGTCAGCTTTGGGGCTCGCAAGCAGCAGGAAGACAGCATGAACCAGATCAGCCTCTTTGGCGGAGGAGCCGCAGGATCTCATTCCTTGCAGGAACCGCGGCTCAAGGAGGTCGAGCCTTGGAGCAACATGGAGGCGCTCAAACGGGAGCGTGAATACATCGGCTTTTTCCTTAGCGGACATCCCCTGGATCGGTATCGCGACGACCTGAAGGTCTTCACATCCCATAATCTGAGCGCCGAATCGATCGAAAAATGCAAAGACCGCGACATCGTGAGCGTGGCCGGCATAGTGACCACCATGAAGCTGGCGCGAGACAAGAAAGAGAGGCCGTTCGCCTTCTTCAGCATCGAAGACGAGCATGGCTCGATCGAGGCCATCGCCTTTTCGGATGTGTATGACAAATCGATGAACCTGATCAAACCTGACACCATCGTCTGGCTGGATGCGTCGGTCGACATGCGCGGGGGGCTTCCCAAACTCATCGTGAAATCCATGGACCGTATCGAAAACCTGCGTGAAAAACAGCAAGGGAGGGTGAAGGTCCGCATCCAGATCCACACGGGAGAGGTCAGCGACGACGACATCCGCGCCGCATCGGACCTCATGGAAAAGAGCAAAGGGCAGTCGCCGGTGGGGCTTCACATCTTCACCAAACACCCCGAACCCTTGAACATGAACGTGCGCAAACACGTGGTGGATCCGAATGATGCGCTTCTGAAGGAACTGAGGGCCATCTTCGGCAAAGACAATGTCTGGTTGGAAAAGTACACGGTGTAGGGAGTTAAAAAGCCGTATTTTTGGTTCATAAGAACAAAACAACACACACACTAACTGAAAGGAACCCCAGCCATGGGTAAAGCACTGCATGTCACCGACGCCACCTTCGACGCCGAAGTCTTGAAATCCAGCACTCCGGTGTTGGTCGATTTCTGGGCCGAGTGGTGCGGACCCTGCCGCATGATCGGACCCGTCGTCGAAGAGATGGCCGGCGAATACGAAGGCAAAGCGAAGATCACCAAAGTGGATGTCGACTCGAATCCGCAGATCTCCATGAAATTCGGAATCCGTAGCATCCCGACCTTGCTGATCTTCAAGAACGGACAGATTGTCGACCAGATCGTCGGCGCCGTTCCCAAATCCATCCTGAAGCGTCAGCTCGACGCTCAACTCTGAGCGTCTGAGTCTTACTGACTTCCAAAGGGTCGTTCCGAACAGGAGCGGCCCTTTTTTGCTTCCCGGATCCCGATTCCGTCTTCTTATCTTCCGGCATGATATTTGTTAGAGACGTCATGGTTTCGGAAGACATCGCCCATGCGCGGTTCGCATGCAACACGGGCGTCTGCAAAGGCGCCTGTTGCGTTGTGGGATCGGCCGGAGCGCCGGTCACCAAAGCCGAAGTCCCCGTCTTGAACAAAGCCTGGAGCCTGCTCTCCGTCGAGCTTCGTCCTCAATCCCGTGAGGCTGTGGCCGACAAAGGCCTGGTCAGGCCTACCTCCGATGCAGAGTATGAACTATCGACCATCGGCGACGCCGAGTGCGTCTTCGTCCAGTTCACCGAATCGGGAACCGCGGTCTGCGCCATCCAGAAAGCGTTTTATGAAGGACGTTTCCACTGGCCGAAGCCCATCAGCTGCCATCTGTTCCCCATACGGGCCACCACCATCGGGGCGGTGACCTACCTCAATTTCGAGTTCGTGCCCGAGATTTGCGAACCGGCCGTGCATCATGCCAAATCGGAAGGAATATGGCTCTCCGATTACATCCGCGAACCCCTGGAACGCCGCTTCGGAAAAGATTGGGCCGATGAGTTTCAAGCGGCGTGCGAATACGTGCGGTCTCAAGCCTGCGAGGACGAGCGATGATCGGCACCGGTCAATACCTGTCCCAGCGCCAAGTGCTTCAGCAAAGGCTCTCGCCACAGCAGATCCAGTTCATCAAGCTGCTGCAACTGCCCACGCAGGCTCTTGAGCAGCGCATCAAAGAGGAACTGGAGACGAATCCCATCCTTGAGGAAGCGGATCTCTGGGAGGAGGCGTCCCGCGCCGACCAGGACGAGCCAGCCGATTCGGAGACCACGGATCCGACCGACCGGAGCATTGACATCGATTGGGAATCGGTCATGAACAATGACGAACCCGAAGGCTATGCCCCCAAACAGCGCAACGACGACTTCGATTGGCGTGACATCCCCCGG
This sequence comes from uncultured Chitinophagales bacterium, assembly GCA_964454075.1. Lineage (GTDB taxonomy): Bacteria > Bacteroidota > Rhodothermia > Balneolales > HLUCCA01 > CAMTWZ01. Next base: position 21,935 of record CAYVRS010000006.1, on the reverse strand, counting down.
CCGTATCACGAGACTTTGATCGAGGATCTGGAGAAACAGGTCGGGCTGCTGGATCTTTCCGTAGCGGAGCAGGCCTTGGCCGAGCAGATTATCGGCAGCTTGGATGAGGATGGATACCTGCGCCGCGACCTTCAGGCCATTGCCGATGCGGTCGCGTTCCATGAAGGGATCGTAATCCGACTCGAGGAGGCGGAATCGCTGCTTCATCGCATCCAGCGCTTGGAACCGCCGGGAATGGCCTGCCGGAACCTTCGCGAGTGCCTTCTTGTGCAGCTCGAGCAGCTTCCGCATGCGAGGGAGGGGCGTGGTCTGGCTCTGCGCATCGTGCGCGACGAATGGGATCATTTCGAGCGCAAGCATTTCGAGAAGCTTCAGCGTCGTCTCGATGCCGACGAAACCGAGCTCCGGGAGGCCTATTCCGTGATTCTGAGCCTGAATCCGAAACCGGGTGGCGCATCGGGCGACGAAGACGAGCCTGTGACCTACGTCATCCCCGATTTCGAGGTCACTGTGATGGCGGATGGCGAATTCCTTATCCAGCTCAATTCCCGGAATCTTCCGCCGCTCCGCATTTCGCCGAAGTACAAGAAGATGTGGGACGAACATAAAGGCGACCAAGAGACGCGCCAGTTCATCCGTACCCGCATCGAATCGGCCAAGTGGTTCATCGACTCCATCCAGCAACGTCAGAATACCCTGCTCACTGTGATGACCACCATCGTGGCGCTTCAGGAGCGGTTTTTCCGCCAGGGCGAGAATCTGCGTCCCATGATCCTCAAGGACGTGGCGGACCGCGTGGGGATGGACATCTCCACCATCTCCCGTGTGGTCAACGGAAAATATGTGCAGACCCCGTTCGGGGTGTTCGAGCTGAAATACTTTTTCAATGAAGGGCTGGAGACCGAATCAGGGGAGGATGTCTCCAACCGCGAACTCAAAAACCTGGTGGCCGAGCTCATCGGCAAAGAAGACAAATCGAAGCCGCTCAGTGATGACGCCATCGCGGCGATGCTTGCCGACCGCGGATTCAAGGTGGCGCGCCGTACCGTGACCAAGTACCGCGAGCAGCTGGGCATCGCCGTGGCCCGCCTCCGCAAGGAGATGTGACTCAGCCCAGGCTCAGCAGCAGCGCGATCGCCTCATAGAGGTCGCTGTCGGGAAACCGAATCAGGAACGCCGCCGTCAGGATGGCATGGGGCACGGCCGTCATGAGCATCGCCCTGCGGCGGATGGCACCCATGTACGGTTGATGGTCGAGGATGCTGATGTAAAAGCCCGCGATCCAGATCACAGGAAACGCCCAAAGAAACCAGGACATCATGAAGCCGAGCACCGATCCCCCGAGCACGGACACCATCAGCACCACCACTACGAAATGCAGATGCCTCGGCCAGAGGTACAAGGCTGGAGCCCGGTAGCCTGAAGCGTACAGCCAGACGAGCATGAACGCATCCCAAGCCAGGGAAGCCATCCATCCGATCAGAAACCATCCGGCGGGAGACGGATCGAAGGCCCATTGTCCGAGCAGCCGCTCGGCCTGTTCCGTAAGGCCGATGTCCGCCGCCACCATCAGGAAGATGCCGGACAGCACGCCCGAGAGCATCCAGAGCATTACCATCGCGCCTTCCAGTCGGATCCGCTTGTGCGTCGCATCCGACGCAAAGAAGGAATGTGTCGTCAGATAGCGCGCCATGCTTTTTCGGTAGGTGGGCATGAACGAATACCCGAACATCCAGGTGCCGAAGGTCAGCAAGAGCAGGAGCACGGGTGCGGTCGGGTCCTCCGAATCCGTGTCCTGGGCGGGGATGGAAAAGATCGCATCCGGTTCGCGGAGCCAGGTTTTGATGATGCCGGCGTTATCGCCGGTGAGCCAGTCGTAAGGGAAAAACTCCAGATGGTCGCCGCGTCGCAACAGCGATTGGATGCGGGCCAGATCGTACTCATGATGCAGCCGGATCGCCTTCTCGTCGGTGACCGACATCCCCGCCGTCTCCCGCATCACCAGATAGTGCGAAGGGATGGGAAAGAGGGGTGAGGGGTCGCGCAGATGGATGTGCGCGAGATGGTGCGGATAGGTGGCGTAGAAATGCGCCTGGTCTTCCATGCGCTCACGGAGGGACGTGCTGTCGGCGCGCCATTGCGCCCGTGTGAGATAGCGCGCATCCGAGAGGCTGACCAGAATGATGCCGTTCTCGGCAAAAAGGGCGAGAATCGGATCGGGAAGGATGCGGTCTGTCATCACCGCGGTCACGCCCGCATCCACGAGGTAATAGGCCTCGCTTTCGGAGTCGCCCTGCCAGAAGATGCCGGTCTGGCCGAGAACCGCAAGCAGGACGACGAGCAGGCTCACACCGTAGCTTCGATATGGATCCGGCGGGTTTCCTTGTACGACGACAGCACCACGTTCGAGCGGGTCTTCTTCACTCCTTCCCAATTCTGGATGCGCGAGAGCAAGCGTTCGAACGTCTCCGTGTTCTTGGTGCGGATCTTGAGCATATGAGAGCCGTCTCCGGTAATGGAATGGCATTCGAGTACTTCATGGTCCGCCGCGGCTCGCTTGACAAATTCGGGATATTTGCCGGAACCGTCCACTTCCACGAAAATGAAGGCGGTGATATCCAGATTGAACGCTTTGGGGTTCAGAATGGCATGGTAGCCTTCGATCATGTGCCGTTCTTCGAGCTTGCGCATGCGTTCGGAAACGGATGGGACGGAGAGTCCCACCATTTCTGCGAGTTTGTTCCGCTGGGCGCGGCCGTTGTCTTGAAGATGGTTCAAGATCTGTACATCGGTGTCATCCAGGTGGTGCATGGCGGCCATGGTTTAGCGTTCGCCGACCGGCGTCCAAGCGAGACCTTTCTCGCCCAGATACAGCTGGCGGGGACGGATCAGACGGTTGTTTCCGAGTTGCTCGATGTAGTGGGCCGTCCAACCCGAAATGCGGGACATTGCGAAGATCGCGGTGTACAGGTCTGGATGGATGCCCATCGAATAGTACACGGTGGCGGAGAAGAAGTCGACGTTCGGGTCGATGTTCTTCTCGTCCTTCATCGTCTTGAGGATGGCTTCCGACCAGTTGTACAGGTATTCCATGTCCACTTCCATGGCCAGGTCTTTGGCAAGGATGCGAAGCTGGGTGGCGCGCGGGTCGAACGTCTTGTACACCCGGTGGCCGAAGCCCATGATCTTCTCTTTGCGCTCCAGTTTGCCTTTGACGAAAGCGACGATGTCGGTGTCTTTATCCAAGTCCATCAGCATCTCCATCACGGCGGTGTTCGCTCCGCCATGAAGCGGGCCTTTCAAGGAGCCGATGGCTCCGGTGATCGAGGAGTGCATGTCCGACAGGGTGGAGGCGATCGCACGGGCCGTGAAGGTCGATGCGTTCATGCCGTGTTCGGCATGAAGCACTAGGCAGAGGTCCATCACACGCTCGGCATGGCTGCCCGGCTCATCGCCGTTGAGCATGTACAGGAAGTTGAAGGCCGTGGAACCGGTCGATAGTGGTGCGACGTAGGATTTGCCGTTGCGGATGCGGTCGAACGCGGCGATGATGGTCGGCATCTTGGCCGTCAG
>CAYVRS010000006.1:17821-18243 GCA_964454075.1 uncultured Chitinophagales bacterium | reverse complement strand
TTCAGGTAAGCCAAGAGATAGTCAGGAACAGCCCGGTTGGCCTGAAGGTCGGCATGGAGCTGCGCCAATTCAGCGGCGTTCGGGAGGCGGTCGTACCAGAGGAGGTAGCAGACTTCCTCGAAGGTGGCGTGTTCCGCCAGCGTTTCAATGGAATATCCGGCGTAGATGAGTTCTCCTTTGGCCCCATCGATGAAACTTTTGCGCGACGAAAAAGCGACGATACCTTCCAGTCCCTTGTCAAGGTACGGGTGAAGGTCCGCGATGGCAGGGTCAATGACTTGTGGTTTGTTGGGCTCCATACGGGTTGACGTAGTTGACGTGTGTAGATAGCGGGAAAATAGCGATTTTTTGGCTCGTTTAGGGGAAAATTCGTATAAAATCAACCCTCGGAACGCTTCGCTTCATTCCACAATCGGTCCATT
>CAYVRS010000006.1:7914-17811 GCA_964454075.1 uncultured Chitinophagales bacterium | reverse complement strand
TCGAACCGGCTCTGGAACTTGGTGTTGGTGCGGCGGAGGCTGTCTTCTGAGTCCAATCCCATCAGCCGCCCCACATTGACGGCGGAAAACAGCACATCCCCGAATTCGTCCGACATCCGGGCCGGGTCCCCGGTTTCGGCGGCTTCCCGGAATTCGCGCAGCTCTTCCTCCAGTTTTTCAAACGCCGGTTGCCAGGTCTGCCAATCGAAACCCACGCCGGCGGCCTTCTCCTGCATGCGCTGGGCGCGGATCAGCCCGGGCAAACTCGCAGGCACACCCTGCAGCACCGATTTCCGGCCACCCTCCGCCAATTTGATGGTCTCCCAATTTTTCAGAACCTGTTCCACACCATCCACCTTGGTCTCGCCAAAGATGTGCGGATGCCGGCGGATCAGCTTCTCCTGCAAGGTGTGGATCACGTCCCGGATGGTGAATGAGTTGGTCTCGGAGGCCATCTCGCTGTGGAAGACCACATGGAGAAGCATGTCGCCTAGCTCTTTGCGGAGTTCGTCGACATCCCCACGGTCGATGGCGTCGATGGCTTCATAGACTTCTTCGACCATGAGGTCTTTGAGCGAAGCATGGGTCTGCTTGCGGTCCCAAGGGCACTCTTTGCGCAAAATGGACATCAAGACGACAAGGTCGTCGAAGGACTCGGAAGGGCGGATGGAGGCGTAGTCGGACATGCGTCAAATCTTTACAAGTGATGGTCACGCAAGATACCGCCAACCTCCGTAAGTTTCTCGCCATGTCCCATCCCGCTGTCCGTGAGAACCGTGTGATTCTCACTTTATGGTTGCTCATTTTCTCGGCGTCCAGCCAGATCATGATCATCGCTCCCATCCTCCCTGCCATCCGGGAGCAACTGGGCATGCCGGAACACCTCATGGGCTTGCTGGTGACCTCCTATGCCGTGATGCTCGGCCTCACCGCGATCCTGATCGGACCCGTGTCCGACCGCATCGGCCGCCGCCGCGTGATGCTCATCGGCACCCTGAGCATGGCCTTGGCGCTCTTCGCCCACACGCTGGTCGACACCTTCATGCAATTGTTCATCGCCCGCGCGGTTGCCGGCGTGGCCGGAGGCATCCTCAGCGGCAGCGTGGTCTCCTACATCGGCGATGTCTTTCCTCCCATGCGACGCGGCTGGGCCAACGGTTGGGTGATGAGCGGCACGGCGACCGGTCAGATCCTCGGCATCCCCATTGGCACGCTGATCGCCGATTCTATCAGCTTCCGCGCCCCGTTCCTCATGTTCGGCGTCTGCATGCTCATCACCTGGGCCATGGTGGTGCGTTATCTGCCTCAGCCGGATGTGCGACGCGATGCCACTCCCATCAATCTTCCCATGATCCTTGGCAAATACGCCGGCTTGCTTCGCGATCCCGTGATCCGAAGCGCCACCTTCGCCTTTTTCATGATGTTCATTTCGGTCGGGGTGTTCGTCACCTATTTCCCGACGTGGCTTCAGGCCGAATTCGGAGTGGATGGCACTTTCGTCGCTTCTCTGTTCCTGGTGGGAGGCGTTGCGAACGTGCTGACGGGTCCCCGCATGGGAAAATTGTCCGACCGCATCGGCCGCCGCAAGCTCATCATGATCTCGGCATCCGGAACCGGATTGTTCGTGCTGTCCACCACGTTCATCGTGATCGACGCCTGGGTCGCCTATCCCTTGCTCTTCATGTTCATGATGCTCGTCGCCATGCGGGTCAGTCCGTTCCAAACCTTGCTCAGCGAATTGGTGGATGACGACCGACGCGGCACCCTGATGAGCTTTTCCGCCGCGCTCGGCCAGGCCGGACTCGGCACCGGAGGCGCCATCGCCGGCTTCAGCTACGCCAGCTACGGCTATGTGAGCAACACGCTGATCGGGGCGTTGGCTATCTTCACTACCGGATTTGTGATCTGGAAATTCGTCCCCGAAACGTTGAAAAGGTAGATGACCCTCGACGAGAAACTCTCCAACCTTCCTCTGCAGCCAGGCGTGTACCTGTACAAGGACGCGAAAGGGGAGGTCATCTATGTCGGAAAAGCCAAGCGCGTCCGCTTGCGCGTCCGCTCCTATTTCCAGGACAAGGCGGACCTGAGTCCGAAAACCCAGGTCCTTGTGTCGAAGATCGTCGATCTGGAAGTGATCACGACCGATACCGAAGCCGAAGCGCTGATCCTTGAGAACACGCTCATCAAGAAATACCGGCCGAAGTACAACGTGCTGTACCGCGACGACAAATCGCTCCCGTACATCTGCGTGACGCCCGGCGATCGTCCCCGAGTGTTCCCCACACGCACCATCATCAAAGACGGAAGCCGGTATTTCGGGCCATATGATCAGGTCTGGCGGATGAAGGACATGCTGGATGTGATCCGGAAAACCTTCCATCTGTGCTCCTGCGCATGCACCTCGCGAAACATCGACCAGAGCCGGGGCCTCCCGAAATGGCGGTCCTGCTTCGAGGAGTATGTCGGCGACTGCTCCATCCACATGTCGGATGAAGACTACAGGATGACGATGCAGCGCGTGGTGCGGCTTCTCAACGGCAAGAGTCTCGACCTGATCCGAGAGCTGAAAGAGGAGATGGACATCGCGGTCCAAGCCCTGAATTTCGAGCATGCCGCCCTGCTGCGCGACGGCATCGCCGCCTTGCGCCAGTTTTCAGAGAAGATGAAAGTGGTGTCGCCGGATATGGTCGACCGCGACATTTTCGTGATCGAGACCGAACCGGAGGAGAATCTCGCTTGCGGCGTGCTGCTGCGCGTTCGGGAAGGGAAACTCATCGGCCGGCATCACCGCTACGTCACCGACATCGAAGGCAGGGAGGAGGGTGAGTTGCTTCAGGGTTTCATCGAAGATTATTACACGGGTGACATGGGCGCGTTGGTGCCTGACGACGTCCATCTGAGCCACGAGATTCCCGATTCGGAACCCATCATCAGCTGGATGTCCGAAATCCAAGGCCGAAACGTGCCCTTGGTGGTGCCCAAGATCGGAGAGAAAGCCCAGATGGTGCGCATGGCACAGGCCAATGCCCGGCTGCTCATCAGCGATTTCGTGATGACCCGCATGAAGGCCGAAGCCGACCGCGTTCCCCATGCCTTGAAGAACCTGCAGGAAGCGCTGAACCTGCCCGCCCTGCCGCGGCGCATCGAGTGCTTCGACAACTCGAACATCCAGGGCTCGGATCCCGTGGCGTCGATGGTGGTGTTCGTCGACTCGAAACCGCGTCCCTCCGAATACAAGAAGTTCCACATCAAGACGGTGATCGGCGCCGATGATTTCGCGTCGATGAAGGAAGTGCTCACCCGACGCTACCATCGCTTGCTGCGCGAAGACAAGCACATGCCCGACCTCATCGTGGTGGATGGAGGCAAGGGGCAGCTCTCGAGCGCGGTCGAGGCGATGCAGGAGCTCGGCCTGTACGGCCAGATTCCGATCATCGGCTTGGCCAAGCGCCTGGAGGAGATCGTCATCCCCACCTCGTCCGTGCCCATCCAGCTGCCGAAGACGGCCTCCGGACTGAAACTCCTCCAACGCATCCGTGACGAGGCGCACCGTACGGCGGTCTCCTTCCACCGCGAAAAAAGAAGCCGGCGGACCCTGGCCACCGAACTCACCGAAATCCAGGGGGTCGGACCCAAAACCGCGGAAAAGCTGCTCAAGCGTTTCGGCAGCGTGAAAGGGGTGAAAGCGGCGGACGAAGCGGCCTTGGCTGCGGAGGTGGGTCCGCAAGCGGCACGTCAGATTCGTGCGTATTTTGAGGAATCGACGAGCGGAACTTGAGTTCACATCATCATGTGATGGAACGTACGGGCCCCGATTGGGTATTCTGTTTCAAGTCCTGCTCAACCAAAGGAACCCCATGAACCGCTATACCGAACTCGACGATGACCAGTTGGTCCGCCTCTACCGCCAGAACGGCGACGAGGCGGCGTTCCGGGAATTGCTCGGTCGGCACCAGGCCAAGATCTACTCCTACATCTATTCGATGGTGGGAAGTCAGGATACGGCCAACGATATCTTCCAGGAGACCTTCACCAAGGTGATCACCCGGATGGACGAAACCTATGACGAACAAGGAAAATGGATCGCCTGGGTGATGCGCATCGCGCATAATTCGACCATTGATCTCTTAAGAAAACAAAAGCGGTTTGTCGACGTTACCTCCAAAGACGAAGAGGATGCGGACTTCTACGAACGCCTGACCGACGACACCGCCACGGATGCCCAACAGCACGTGGAGATGGATGAGGACAAGGCCCGACTGATGCGCCACATTCAGCGTCTTCCCGCCGAACAGCGCGAAGTCGTCATGCTCCGTCACTTTTATGAATTGTCGTTCAAGGAAATCGCGGAACTGACCGACGTGTCGATCAACACGGCACTGGGTCGCATGCGGTACGCCTTGATCAATCTTCGAAAACTTTTCGAGCAGGAAGAATTGGATGAAGCAAAAGCTACCGAACGTTGAAGAACTGACTGTCAAATACGCGTTGAACGATCTCGACCCCGCCGAAGCGCGACTTCTCGCGGCGGCGATGCGCGACGACCAGGATCTGCTGATCGATGCGGAGAGTCAGAAGCGCACCTGGGACAAAGTCAGGCAGTTCCCCATGATGGATGCGCCGGTCGGACTCCTTGAAGACACCGTCCGCATGGCCGTCGCCGCGCATCGCAAGCCAAAAACGCGCATTCTGCCTCTTCCGAGCGCATGGAGATGGGCCGCCGCGGCAAGCATCCTGGCTGTGGCCAGCCTTCCGTTCCTGGGCAGTCCCAAGGTGGCGCCTGCGGTGACCGCGGAAGCGGAAATGGCCGCGCCGGACAGCCAGCCTCGTACCGAGCCTTGGGTCGACAACCAGGATGTGATCCGATTGCAGGACGCCACAGCCAAGACCGATACCGTAGGCCAACTGGTTCCCATCGACCCCAACGCTCCCTCCGCCAACGGCATCGTGCCGCGCCAGCTCCAGCTCACCGGAAGCAAACGCACGCCATAATCGGCTCGGGTTTTTGGTGTATATTAACCACCCAAACCTATGGGAAAAGTAATATCCATCGCGAACCAGAAGGGTGGCGTCGGCAAGACGACGACATCCATCAACTTGGCCGCCAGCCTGGCCGCCATTGAACATCCGACCCTGCTGATCGACATCGATCCGCAGAGCAATTCCACGTCGGGTCTGGGTATCGAAACCCATACGGTCGCCAATTCCATTTATGAAGTGTTGGTCGGCGGCGTGGACGCCAAAGACGCCATCCGTTCCAGCGAGCTTCCCTTTCTCGATCTCATTCCGGCCCACATCAACCTGGTGGGTGCCGAAATCGAAATGGTGGAACGCCAAGGCCGCGAGAAAATCCTCCGCAAAGCCTTGGAGACCTACCGACAGAAGTATGATTTCATCATCATCGACTGTCCGCCGTCCCTCGGCCTGCTTACCATCAACGCATTGACCGCCTCCGATTCGGTGCTAATCCCGGTGCAATGCGAGTATTTCGCGTTGGAAGGATTGGGGCAGCTGCTGAACACGATCAAGATCGTGCGGCAGCATCTCAACCCCGCGCTGGAGATCGAAGGCGTGGCGCTGACGATGTATGACACCCGCACCCGGCTCTCCAACCAAGTGGCAGAGGAAGTGCGCCGGTATTTCGGAGACAAGGTTTTCAATACCGTAGTGTCGCGAAATGTGCGTCTGGCGGAAGCCCCGAGCTTCGGCAAGCCTGTGCTTCTCTACGATTCGGTCAGCATCGGATCGAGGCACTATATCGCTTTGGCGAAAGAACTGATTTCCCGCAACCGCAGCTTGTTCGAGCACAGCACCGTCTTCGCGCAGCCTGACAGTCCGGACGACGAGTCATGAGCAAGACCGTTCTCGGCCGAGGACTCGGCGCGTATTTCGGTGATTTGACTGCGGAGAAGTCCCCCGCCGCCGAACCTGAGAAACTGCTGTCGATGCCCACCAAGGAACGGGTCAATTCCGTTCTGATGATTCCGGTGCGCAGCATCCGTCCCAATCCGAACCAGCCTCGCAAGGAGTTCGATGAGATCAGACTGCAGGAATTGGCCGATTCCATCCGCCAGCATGGTCTCATTCAACCGATCACCGTCCGCTATCTCGGAGAGGAGCGTTATGAGTTGATTTCGGGCGAGCGTCGGCTCCGTGCGACGAAAATGGCCGGAATCGACACCATTCCGGGCTACATCCGCGAGGCGAACGACGAGGAGAGCATCACCTTCGCCATCATCGAGAATGTGCAGCGGGAGCAGCTCAATCCGATCGAAGTGGCTTTGGGCTACCAGCGGTTGATCGACGAATGCGATCTGACCCAAGAGGATGTGGGAGTGCGTGTGGGAAAAAACCGCACCACGGTCACCAATTTCCTGCGGCTGCTCACGCTTCCGCCGCTGATCCAGTCGGCGCTGAAGATGGGACGCATCAGTACCGGACATGCCCGCGCGCTGATCACCATCGAGAACGAGCGAGTCCAGGAGCAGTTGCTCGACAAGATCATTCAAAACGACCTCTCTGTCCGGCAGGTCGAGGATGCCGTTCGGGCCTTGGACAACAAGAAAGGCGGACGGTCCAAGACGCTCAGCAAAAAAGAGCAGAAAGACATCGAGCTGTTGCAGCTGGCCAACCAGTTGCGTCAGCGGTTGAGCACGAAAGTCTCCATCCGGAAGAAGACGCAAGGCGGCGAGATCCGGATCGAGTACTACTCCAACGAGGATCTCGACCGTCTCATCCATCTCTTTGACACACGCTCTTAAGTCCCTTCTGTGGATGTGTCTGTTCCTGGCGCTCGCCACGGAACTGGGCGCCCAGGCGCGCGACACTGTGCCCGAGCCCCGATCGGTCATGCTCAAATCGCTGGCTGTTCCGGGGTGGGGACAGATCGTGAACGAACAGCGGTGGAAGGTTCCGGTGATCTATGCGGCTCTGGGGAGCATCGTGGCGTACCAGATCTATTCCCACGACCGTTATGCGGGATATCGGGCCGCGTATTACAACAGCTTGGCCGCGAATACGGATGAACGCTTCGGTCCGACGCCCGACTGGGTGCCGGCCGGCCAGCCTTCCACACTGTACCGCGCCAACCGGGACCTGTTCCGGAACCGGCGCGACATGGCCGTGGTTTATGTCGGTCTGGCCTGGGGCTTCAACGCGCTCGATGCCTACATTTACGCTCATCTGAAAGATTTCGACGTCAGCGACGACGTCTCCATGCGGGTCGGCCTCGGGCTGGAGCAGGTGCCGACGCTGCGTTTCACCATTCCGATCCCCTAAATCCATCGCCATGAACGCTTTTGTCGACCAACTGAAATATGACGATTCCCGCGAACGCGACCTCTGGAGCGTCTTCAAGATCATGGGCGAATTCGTGGAAGGATTCGACCGCATGGGGCGGGTGGGTCCGTGTGTGTCGATCTTCGGCTCGGCCCGGCTGAAGGAAGACTCCCCGTACTACCAACAGGCCGTGCGCCTCTCGGAGATGATCACCGATCTCGGGTTCGGAGTGATCACCGGTGGCGGACCCGGTATCATGGAGGCGGGAAACCGCGGTGCGAAGAACAAACAGGGAAAATCGGTCGGACTCTGCATCAATCTGCCATTTGAGGAAGCGGCCAACCCCTATGTCGACCACAAGTATCAGGTCGACTTCGATTATTTCTTCGCACGGAAAGTCATGTTCATCAAGTATGCGCAGTCGTTCGTGGTGTTTCCGGGCGGCTTCGGCACGTTGGACGAACTCTTCGAATCCCTGACTCTTATCCAGACCAAGAAGATCAACCGCTTCCCTGTGATCCTCATCGGCTCGGAATTCTGGGGCGGCCTGGTGGAGTGGATCAAATCCACCTTGGTGGGCAATGGGACCATCTCCCCCAAAGACCTGGACCTGTTCCATGTGACCGACGATCTGGATGAAGCGGTGAACATCATCACCTCATTCTATAGCGACAGGGCGATCAAACCCAATTTTTAGAGTCTTGTCAGAAACCGGGAAAGGTTTATCTTTGGAAATTGAACCAAAGGGTATCGGTTGTTCGCATCATCATGCCATTCCCGCAAGGATATGAAATCGCCGCGGGTCGCCGTTACCATGACATGAAACCCAAGTTCACTTCAGCAATCCATTTTATGAGACGTTTTATTCCCGTTGTCGGACTGTTCGCACTTCTGGTCGTCGCAGGCATGCCATCCGCACTGTCCGCCCAGACGTATGAAGACGCCGTCAATGCCTACAACCAAGGCGATGAACTCGCCCGTACCGGAAAGCACAAAGACGCCATCGCCGCGTTTGAGCGCGTGATCAACATCGCGGGTCGCCTCGAGGGAGACCAAGGCACTGAGATCGCCAAGAAAGCACAGGATTACATTCCTCAACTTCATTTCGCCTATTCGGTAGGCTTGGCACGGGAAGGCAAGATGCTGGAAGCGGCGTCCGCCTTCGAGCGCACGATCGCCGAATCGCGCAAGTACAATAACACGAACTTCGCCCAGCGCGCGCAACAAGGCTTGCTTCAGGCCTACTACACGGCCGGTAACCAGGCCTTGCAGGCCAAGGAGTTCGAAAAAGCGATCGAGCTGTACGACAAGAGCCTCACGGTGCAGCCCACCTTCGCTCAGGCCAATTACAATAAGGGTTTGGCGCTCCGTAACCTTAGCCGTGGCGAAGAAGCCTTGGCGCAGTTCGACAAAGCCATCCAATTGGCGACCGCTTCGCGCAACAACCAGATCCTGGAGGCGGCCACCAACGCGGCGCGAAACTACCTTCTGATTTCTGCCGCTTCCATGAAGGAGTCAAAAAAATATTCGGAAGCCGTGGTGTTTCTGAATCAGGCGCTACAGTACAAAGAGACGGATCCTGAGCTGCACTACCGTCTCGCTGAAGTGTACAACCTGCAAGCCGAATTCGACAAAGCCATCGAGAGCGCGAACCGCGCCCTGGTGCTCGAGCAAGGCGGCCCTGTGGATCGTGCCCGCATCTGGTTCGAGCTGGCCACCGCACTCAAGTTCAAGGCCAATGTCTCCGCCGCTTGCGAAGCCTATACGAACGCCTCCTTCGGCGACTTCCGCGCCAATGCCGAGCACGCGATGACCCACGAGCTGAAATGCTCGACCGTCAAGTGATCACCCGGCGCTGATCTCCTTAAAAAGCCGTCTGTTTCCCACAGACGGCTTTTTTTATGTTCGTATCTTAGCCGTAGACCGTAGACCGTAGACCGTCAACCCTTATAGAGCATCCTTCTATGTCCCGAACCTTGGAACAACGCTGTGTCGACACCATCCGCACCCTGAGCATGGACGCGGTCCAGAAAGCCAACTCGGGACACCCCGGAATGCCGATGGGCATGGCGGATGTGGCCTTCGTGCTGTGGACTGAATTCCTCCGTCATAATCCGGCCAATCCGGCGTGGGTGAACCGCGACCGGTTCGTGCTTTCCGCCGGACACGGTTCCATGCTTCTGTATTCGCTCCTGCATCTGACCGGCTACGACTTGTCGCTGGATGAGATCAAAAACTTCCGCCAGTGGGGAAGCAAGACGCCCGGCCACCCTGAACGGGGTCTCACCGCCGGCGTGGAAACCACAACCGGCCCGTTGGGGCAAGGGTTCGCGAACGGCGTCGGCATGGCGATCGCCGCCAAACACATGGCGGCGAAATCCATCCTGGATCATCACGTCTACGCCATCGTCTCCGACGGCGACCTCATGGAGGGCGTCTCGCAGGAAGCCGCATCCCTTGCCGGGCACCTTGGCCTTGGCAACCTCATCTACCTGTACGACGACAACAAGATCACCATCGACGGCTCGACGGATCTCGCCTTCACCGAAGACGTTCTGAAACGCTTCGAGGCCTATGGCTGGCATACCCGCGCCATCGACGGACACGACCGTGACGCCA
>CAYVRS010000006.1:0-7902 GCA_964454075.1 uncultured Chitinophagales bacterium | reverse complement strand
CCGAAGCGCAGCTTGTGTCCGACAGGCCAAGCCTCATCGCCTGCCGCACGCACATCGGATTCGGAAGTCCGAACAAGCAAGACACTGAAGAGTCGCATGGCTCTCCGCTGGGTGAGGAGGAGATCCGTCTCACCAAGCAAGCCTATGGTTGGGATCCTGAGGCCAAGTTTCTGATTCAGGACGATGTGTTGGCCCATTTCCGCACCGCGCTTGAGAAAGGCGCCGCATTGGAAGCCGATTGGAGCGGCCGCCTGGCCGAGGCGTCGCCCGAAGCCCGAACCTACCTCGAGGCCTGCTTCAACCGGACCGCCCTCGATTATACGACGCTTCTGCCCACCTACGCACCCGATCCGAAAGGCATCGCCTCACGCAAAGCCTCTGGCAATGCGCTCGACGCGGTCGGACCCAAGATTCCTGGGGTGCTGGGTGGAACCGCCGACCTGGGTGGCAGCAACCTGACCGCCTTCAAAGGCTTCAAAGCCGTTCAGAAAGACGATTTCAGCGGCAACTACGTGCATTACGGTGTTCGAGAGCACGCCATGGGGTCGATCATGAACGGAATGGCACTCCACGGCTCCATCGTCCCGTATGGCGGCACCTTCCTGGTCTTCTCGGATTACTGCCGACCAGCCATCCGCATGGCGGCCCTCATGCACGTCCAAGCGATCTATGTGTTCACGCACGACAGCATCGGCTTGGGTGAAGACGGACCCACGCACCAGCCCATCGAACACCTGGCCGCTTTGCGTGCCATTCCGAACAACCTGGTGATCCGCCCGGCGGACGCCAACGAAACCAGCGCCGCCTGGAATGTGGCTTTGAACCGGACCGACGGACCAACCTGCCTGGTCCTCACACGCCAGAACCTGCCCACCTTCGCCGAAACGGCCGAGAGTTGGGACAATGTCTCCAAGGGCGCCTATGTCTTTGCGGACGCGCCATCCGGCAAACCGGACGCCATCCTCTTGGCCACGGGTTCGGAAGTCGCCATCGCCTACGAGGCTTGGAAGGCCCTCAGCGCATCCGGCAAACAAGTGCGCCTGGTGAGCATGCCGGCTTGGGAACTCTTCCGCAAGCAACCGGCCTCGTACAAGGAATCGGTGCTTCCAGCCTCCGTCATACGTCGTGTGGCCTTGGAAGCGGCTTCACCCTTCGGTTGGGCCGAATGGGTAGGCGATGCCGGAACGGTGATCGCGTTGGATCATTTTGGGGAATCGGCGCCCTTCCAGACCTTGTACAAGGAGTTCGGACTGACCGCCGAAGCGGTTTCCGCCGCCGTCACGCGCGCTTGATCACGCTGAAGGTGATGTCATCGGCGGGTTTCTCCTCACCGATGAACTGCTCCAACGAGTTCTGAACCTTGCGGGCGATGGTCTTCGCATCCAGCGAGCCGTAGAGCTCGATCAGGTCGCGCAGGCGCGTGTCGCCATATTCCTCGCCTTGCTCGCTGCGGGCTTCGTTGAGTCCGTCGGTGAAGAAGAACAAGGTGTCGTTCTTGGCGATGGGAATTTTCGATTCCTTCATGAAGACGTTCAGCCGCTCGGTGGTGGTCATGCCCAAGGCAAAGCCTGTGGTTTTCAGGTCCAGTACGGCATCCTTGTCGGCTTTGTAGAGCAAGGGCGCGTTATGGCCGCCACGGACCATCAGGAAATGGTCGGCGTTATTCGGAAAAAACGCCACACACGCGGTAACGAAGGTCTTGTCTGCCTGCCCCGATTTGATAAATTCATTCATTTCCAGCAGCAGCTCTTTCGGCGAGGGTTCCCATTTGCGGATCATCAGATGCACCATGGCCTGCATCCGGAGCATGTAAAGCGCGGCGCTGAGTCCTTTTCCGGACACATCGGCGATCAGGTAATACACCCCTTTCTCTGTCGGAATCACATCCACATAATCGCCGCCGACCTCATTCGCGGTATTGGCGAATGAGACGAACTGAAACCCCGCTTCGGTGGTGTCAGGGGACGGAAGCAGGCTGAGCTGGATGTCCCGTGCCAGGTCGATCTCCTTCTTCACATCCAGCTTTTCGAGCAGTTCGATCAGAAGGATCATCACCAAGCCGGCGAAGGCGGTCGGCATGGCCAAGGTGTGGATCAGACCGGTCTCCGTCAGATAATGGAGGATGAATAGCGCGAACGAGGAGCCGAAGATGAGACGTCGCACTGGGTTCATGCGGACGCTCAAAGCCGATACAAGCCGCTGCGTCTTTTCCATGAACGTGATGGGCTCACCAGTGGCCTCGTCGTACTCGTTGCCGATGGCTTCGCGGTACAACTCCTTGAGCCGCTTGGAGTCGGCATGGAATTCGCGTCCCAGGTTCTCGCGCGTCATGCCCGAGGTGTATTCCTTGTAAATAGAGCGCGTTTCTTGCAGCGCGGTGTTGGCCTCGTTTTTTAAACTCATATCGGCTTATTCGGCATTACGCCGCAGAATGTTCGTCAAGGTGCCTATTTTAGCGATTCTAAATGTACTTCAACTATGGCACGTCCCCGTTTTTTTTTATTGGATGCGATGGCGCTCACATACCGGGCCCACTTCGCGTTCGTGAACGCGAATCTGCGTAACGCCGAAGGCTTGAACACGGGTCCGGTGCTCGGCTTCGCGAACACCCTGGTGCGGTTGATCGACTCTGAAAAACCCACCCATATCGTGGTGGCTTGGGACACGCACGCGCCCACCTTCCGCCATGAGATGGATGTGGAATACAAAGCGCACCGTCCGCCGCAACCCGAGGAGATCAGCCATGCCATCCCGGTGATCAAGGAGATGCTGGCGCACATGCGCATCCCCTCGATCGAGCAGGACGGGGTGGAAGCCGACGACATCCTCGGCACCTTCGCCTGGCGCGCCCGCGGGCAGGATGTGGACGTGTTCATGGTGACGCCCGACAAAGACTACATGCAGCTGGTGTGCGACAATGTGAGCATGATGAAGCCCAAACAGAAAGAGGAGGGCTTCGATGTGATCGGCCGGCAAGGCGTGATCGATTATTTCGGAGTGCCGCCCGAACAGGTGGTGGATGTGCTCACACTGATCGGCGACAGTTCCGACAACGTGCCGGGTGTGCCGGGCATCGGGAAGAAAGGCGCACCCGAGCTGATCCTGCAATACGGGAACCTGGACAACCTCATCGCCGCCGCACCGACCCTATCCGCGAAACGCGTGAGGGAAGGTCTCCTTGCCGACCCGGAACGTGTGCTGCTGTCGCGTCGCCTCGTGACCATCAAAACCGACGTCGACGGCATGGGTGGGATGGACGAGTACGCCTGGCCCGGTGTCGATTCGGTGAATCTGGCTCAGTTTTTCGGGCGGATGGGCTTCAAAACCTTGACCCGACGCTATACCGAATCGGCTCGGGAGGCGCCAGCGGGCCAGTCCGATCTTTTCGGAGCGCCCACGGGCGGCACCGCGGCCTCGAACGATCTCTTCGCGTCGGCCTGGGCCACGCACAAGCCTGAGTCGGTGGATTTCGCGCTGATCACGACGGTGGAGCAGGCCCGGAACCTGGCTTCGGAGCTGGCCACGGCCAAGGTGCTGTGTTTCGACACCGAAACGACGGGGGTCGACGCCTTGGAGGCGGACCTGCTAGGGATTTCGGTCTGCGCGGGGGGAGATCGCGCCTGGTATGTGAGCGCCGAAGACGCCGACATCCGCGCCGCGCTCACACCTCTGTTCGCGGATCCGAACCGCACCTATGTGGCGCACAACGCCAAGTACGACCTGATGATGCTCCGCCGCTACGGCATCCGTCCCGCCGGGCAGATCTTCGACACCATGATCGCGGCGTACCTGGTGGATCCCGGTCAGCAGCTGAGCATGGACGCGCTTTCACGGCGGTATCTGGAATACGATCCCATCCCCATCGAATCGCTCATCGGAAGCGGGAAGCAGCAGAAATCGATGAGGGATGTCCCCCTGGAGGATGTGGCCACCTATGCCGCGGAAGATGCCTGGGTCACCTACAGGCTGTACGACACCCTGCTTCCCTTGCTGGAGAAAGACGACCTGATGTCGATCGCGCACGACATCGAGTTTCCCCTGATCGACGTTCTGGCCAAGATGGAGACCTGGGGCATCAAGATCGACCTGAACCGCTTGGAACGTTTCTCCGTCGAGCTTGGCGATGCCATGATCGCCCTGGAGGAAAAAATCTTCGCAGAGGCCGGGACGAATTTCAATCTCAATTCGCCGGCACAGCTGGGCGACATCCTGTTCAAGCGGATGGGAATTCCGAGCGGGAAAAAAACCGCGACGGGGCAGTATTCCACCTCGGAAGACGTGCTTCAACAGCTCGCCGGGCAGTATCCGCTTCCCGCGCTGATCTTGGATTTCAGGTCGTTGTCGAAGCTCAAATCCACTTACGTGGATGCGTTGCCACGGCAAGTGCTCGCCTCCGACCAGCGGGTTCACAGCAGTTTCAACCAGGCCGTGGCGGCTACGGGCCGTTTGGCGTCATCGAATCCGAACCTGCAGAACATCCCCATCCGCACCGAAAAAGGACGAGAGATCCGGAAAGCGTTCATTGCGGAGGAGGGCTTCAAGCTGCTTTCCGCGGATTACTCGCAGATCGAACTGCGCGTGATCGCCGCCATTTCCGGCGACGAGAACATGAAGGACGCGTTTTTGCGGGATGAGGACATCCACGCGGCCACGGCCCGCGCCATCTTCGGATTGGGCGCGGAGGATGAGGTGGACCGCGAAGCCCGGCGCAAAGCCAAGGAAGTGAACTTCGGCATCCCGTACGGCGTGAGCGCGTTCGGATTGGCGGGTCGGCTCGGCATCTCCAACTCGGAAGGGAAAGCCATCATCGACGCATATTTCGCGAGGTTCCCGGCTATCCGGAGGTACATGGACGACACCATCGTCTTCGCCCGAGACAACGGGTTCGTCAAGACCCTGGGCGGACGCCGACGCTACATCAAAGACATCAACGCCTCGAACGTGAATGCGCGTCAGTTCGCAGAGCGTACCGCCATCAATACGCCGATCCAGGGCACGGCGGCCGATCTGATCAAACTGGCGATGATCCGCCTTGACAATCGATTTACGGCCGAGAACCTGCGTTCACGCATGCTTCTTCAGGTGCATGATGAACTGGTGTTCGAAGTGGCGGTGGATGAGATCGACCGCGTTTCCGCCATCGTGAAAGAGGAGATGGAAGCGGCAATGGACATCGGCGTGCCGCTCAAGGCGGAAGTCGGCATCGCGGACAACTGGCTCGACGCGCACTGACATAAAAAAAGCCCGATGCTGCGAAGCACCGGGCTTTTTTATTTGGAGGCTACACCGGCTTAGCGAAGCGTGAACGCAAGGCCCAAGCTGGCCACAGGATAATCACCCATGGAGTAGTCGGCGTTCACACGGAGGAAGAGGAGTTTGAGACTGGCACCAACCGTGGCACGCATCGTAGTTCCGTTGTCGTATTCCAATTTCACAGGATTGTTGCTGGTGGCGGTCACTTGCCAGCGCTCCGGTGCACCCGCCGTAGGAATTCGGGGTATGACCTGTGGGTAACGACCGGCGACACCCGCTTCGGTGAGCGCGGATTCCTGGCCCAACGACGCATAGACGGAGATCAGCGGGATGGATTTTCCAACTATGATCCCATACGAGGTGGTCGTTGCGGAAAACTCGACACCTTGTCCGGAGAAGTCGAGGGAGGCGTCTTGACGGATTGGCTCGTCATTTTTCGTCATCATCGGAGGGGGGACGTCGAAGCCGGCGTTCAAAGTTACAGTGTTGGTGCCGTAGTACGCCGAAATATCGATCGGAATCATCTTCACAATCGGAATCCACTGCTTGATGTTATGCTTGATGCCGAAGCCGGTCATGCCAAACTCGCCGAAATCAGGAATTTCAGTGGTAGGCACGAAGCGGATCATCACATCGGTGTCGAGCAACAGGCCGACCGACGCTTGAACCGTAGGGAACCCTGCATAGGGAACGCCGATTCCTTCTGGAAGATTGAACTCGGTGAGGCGGACGTTCTCGTTTGGAGCTGGAGCGTTCAACCACATCAATGGTGTCGGATCTCCGCTCTCACCGGAGAAGGTTGGGCTGATGACTTCAGTGCTTGTACCTTTGCCTGTATAATTCAGAGACGAAAGACCCAGCGAATTTAAATCGAATGATTGATATTCTTCTGGAACCATGTAGGCATTCAATCGGAAGCCTAGCGAGAAGCCAAGAAATTTGTGCGTTTTCGCGGTGTTGAACCAACCTGAGTTCAAGCCCGCACCGACACCTTGTCCGAGAGGGCGAAGATATTCTTGTAGAATCAACCTGGCGTCCCCTTCGCTTGCGCGAAGGATTTCGCCCGCATTATCCAACTGAGCGAACGCGGGAGTGGCGAATCCGCAGAACGCGGCCGTCAGCGTCAGAAGTTTGAATTTGTTTTTGAGAGTCATCTGGGAAACCTCCGGTCAAGCAATAGTTAGGTGAAGTTGAAACGAAAGGACGTTTTGGATTTCTGCATGCAAATACAGTTCCAAAATGTACCAACTTTTCAATCCGGCAGCGAATCCAGGATGTTCAGGTACGAGTTGAAGCGTGTCGCCGTGATCAAACCCTGTTCATAGGCCTTCACGACCTCGCATCCTGGCTCGTGGACGTGGGTGCAGTTGTAGTATTTGCAGGATTCGCGCCGGGTCTTCATTTCAGGGAAAAAGTTCGACAAACCGGGCTTGTCGATGTCCACGATTCCGAATTCCCTGACACCTGGCGTATCGATGACGTACCCGCTGTCGGGTAATGCCAACATTTCGGCGAAGGTGGTGGTGTGTTTCCCCTTGTTCGAGAAATCACTCACGGCTTTGGTATCGCGGCGGAGGTCCGGAGCCAAGGCGTTGAGAAGGCTGCTTTTTCCAGTGCCGGACGGACCCATGAACATCACCGTCTCGTCCGCGATTCGGGCTTTGAGCGCTTGAATGGAGGCGGCATCCGTCATGCTTCCCGTCATCCATTCGTAGCCGAGTGAGGTGTACAAGGCTTCCAAATCGGCGAGTTCGGCCCGGTCGCGGTCGGTGGCCAGATCCATCTTGTTGATGAAGATCATGCCGTGGATCTGGTTGGCGTCGCAGGTCACCAGGAAGCGGTCCATGAATCCGGTCTTGAACTCAGGGCGCTTCACGGCCTGCACGCAGATGGCCAGGTCGATGTTCGCCGCCATCACCTGGTTGCCACGTCGGCCGTGCGTGGCCTGCCGGATCATGGTGTTGGTGCGTTCCTCGATGTCCCGGATCTGCCCGGAACCGTCGTCCATGCGCTCGACTCGAACCCGGTCGCCCACGGCCACCGGGTTGGTGTCTTCGCTTCCTTCCAACCAGAATTTCCCAGGCAGGCGGCACGCGATCGTGTCGCCGGAAGCGGTCGCCACTTGGTACCAGCTTCCGGTCGATTTGATGACGCGTCCCGATTCCATCCTCAATTCACCACCGAGGCGTCTGCCGGAACCGACTCCAGCCGTTTGCGGAACTTGATGATCGGATCCGAAATCACCTCTTTCTCCAGCACATGCTTGAAGACCTCATCCATCCGTTCCAGATAGGTCACACTCAAGCCTTTGACTACATCGGCTTCGATTTCTGCGAAATCCTTCTCGTTCTTTTGGGGAAGCAGCACATGCTTGATGCCGGCCCGTTTGGCGGCGAGCACTTTCTCCTTGATGCCGCCCACTGGCAAGACGAGTCCGCGCAAGGTGATCTCGCCGGTCAGTGCGACGGTGTTTTTCACATTGCGTTGTGTGAATATGGACGTGATGGCGGACAGGATGGAGACCCCAGCCGAGGGACCGTCTTTCGGCACCGCGCCCGCTGGCACGTGCAGGTGAAGGTCCCATTGGGTGAAGGCGGTCGCCGGAATGCCTAGCGTCTCTGCGTTCGTTTTGAGATAACTCATGGCGAG
>CAYVRS010000005.1:31558-39822 GCA_964454075.1 uncultured Chitinophagales bacterium | reverse complement strand
ACATGGACCTTCGCGGTTCGCGGCGGCTCGCCGTCGCGCGGGAGCATCCGGTTCGAGCTGCTTCCAAACCCGGGCGCACATCCCGCCGCATGGCATCTCGTCGAGGTCGATTCGACCTCCATCCGCCTTGCCGCGCACGACGCGGCCGGACTCTTTTACGCCGTCCAGACCCTGCGCCAGCTGCTTCCGCCCGAGATCGAACACCGCAGCCACACCATGGTGCCAAGGAATGTGGCATGGACGATCCCCGCGGTGCGCATTGAGGACCAACCCCGCTTCGGCTATCGCGGGATGCATCTGGATGTGGGTCGCCATTTCATGCCGGTCGACGTCGTGAAGCAGTACATCGACCTGCTGGCGATGCACAAATTCAACACGTTCCACTGGCACCTGACCGAAGACCAAGGCTGGCGCATCGAAATCAAGCGCTACCCGAAACTCACGGAAATCGGCGCGTGGCGCGATTCGACGCTGATCGGCAACTACGGATCGGGGCGCTATGACGACATCCGCTACGGCGGGTTCTACACGCAAGACGAGATCCGCGACGTGGTGGCCTATGCGCAAGCGCGCCACATCACCATCATTCCGGAAATCGAAATGCCGGGCCATGCCAGCGCCGCCTTGGCCGCGTATCCGGAATTCGGATGCGGAACGGGTCCGTACAAGGTGCAATCCACCTGGGGCGTGTTTCCCGAGATCTTCTGTCCGAGCGAGGAGACCTTCACCTTTTTAGGACATGTGCTGGATGAGGTGATGGCGCTGTTTCCGGGCACGTACATCCACATCGGCGGCGACGAAGCCATGAAAGACCAATGGAAAACGAGCGAGGTCGCGCAGGCGGTGATCCGTCGCGAAGGTCTGAAAAACGAGTACGAGCTTCAGAGCTATTTCATTCGCCGCATCGAAGCGCATCTGAGCGCGAACGGTCGGAAACTGGTCGGATGGGATGAAATCCTTGAAGGCGGATTGGCGCCCGGATCGACCGTGATGAGCTGGCGCGGCATCGAGGGCGGACTCGCCGCCGCGCGCATGAACCACGACGTGATCATGTCCCCCAATTCGCATGCCTATTTCGATCATTACCAAGCCGACCGCAATTCCCAGCCCATCGCCATCGGCGGCTTCCTTCCCCTTCAAAAAGTGTACAGCTACGAGCCGATTCCGGCTGAGCTGGATGCATCGCTGCATCATCACATCTTGGGCGCGCAGGGCAATGTGTGGACCGAGTACATGAAAACCCCTGAGAAAATGTTCTATATGGCGTTTCCGCGGGTGTTTGCGATGTCGGAAGTGACCTGGAGCGCGGCGGATCGGCGCAATTGGGATGATTTCCTGGCGCGGGTGAAGG
Organism: uncultured Chitinophagales bacterium; assembly: GCA_964454075.1. GTDB lineage: Bacteria > Bacteroidota > Rhodothermia > Balneolales > HLUCCA01 > CAMTWZ01. Next base: position 38,471 of record CAYVRS010000005.1, on the reverse strand, counting down.
CGCATAAGAAGCGGATGGATGTGATGGGAATCGGGATGGGACCGATTCCGGACTAATCACACCCAGCTCTTCAGTTTTTCACGCAGATCTTTGAGAGCGAGCGACATGTGGTTCTCCACGGTCTTGATGCTGATGTCGAGCGCCGTGGCCACCTCCCGATAACTCATCTCTTGCACGTAGCACAACTCGAACACCTCGCGACGTTTTTCGGGCAGCGAGGCGATCGCCGTGTGCAAAGCCCCTAGCAACTCCCGTCGGGTGGTCGCGTCGGTATCGTTCCCCGCCACGAGCTCGAAATCCGTCGCATCCCAAACGAATTTCGCGGTATCGCGGAACCGGTTGTATGCCCGGCTCAAACCAATACGAAACAGATACCCACGCAACGGAAGCTCGGGATTGATGTCGGCGCGCTTCTCCCAAATCGTCAAAAAGGCCTGTTGGAGAAGATCGGCCGTTTCGGCCTCCGACAGGCCGCGGCGCTGCAGATAGCGAGCCAAGTCGAGGTGGTTGCGATCGAAAAAGACCTTGAACGCGGCATGGTCGCCGGCGGCGATGGCCGCGGCGAGGGCGCGGTCGTCGGAATGGGACGACGACGCGAACGCGAGAACGAGGAGGATGAGATCAGTCATGCCCTCAATACGTCTTCGTCATGTCTGTCGGCACCAGGATCGTGAAATCGGCTTTGGCAAGAACCGCCGCATCGCCCTCCTGCGTGGTGATGGTGAGGATGCGCAGATTCGGTTGCGCTTTTCGCACATACCAGACGATGCCCTCGTAGCCGTCGGTATGATACGCGCCGTTCAGATGCAGGAAGCGGCTTCCCGGCGCCAGATTCTTCAGCGTGAAATGCGCCATGGTGGCATCTTTCGCCGCTTGCGATTTGGGTAGGTTCTCGCCTCCGTGTCCGCCCGCGGCACGCGAGATCTCGGCATAGCCCGGAAGCGTGAGATCGACCTCGATCGGCAACGGCGCGATCCAGCGCTTGGCGTCGGCACTCAATCCATCCAGGCTTTCCATGCCTTTGCTGTAGATCATCGACGCGTACCGCCGCGGAATATTGGTCGCGATGTACGGGATGTCGTTCGCCTTCGCAAACTCGAGCAGTGGTTTGTAATCGGTCTTGTAGTTGGTCCAGAGTCGCGCCTCATCCTCGAAACTGGAGCGGGAGATGCGCCCTGCGAAGTACTCATCCAACAAGATCTGCTGGTCGGCTTCGAACATCTCGGCGCCGATCACAAGGGATGTCAGCGAGTCGGCGGCAAGCGCCTTGCCCAATTCCAGTTGCAGCCAATGGCTGATGGGGTTGTTGTGCAACTCCCCGAAGAAGATGAGGTCGTTGGACCTCGACGCGGCCACCACATCGGCGAACGTCGCCGGGTTTCCGGCCTTGTCGAGAATGCGGTAGGCGGGCAGATCCTGCGCGCTCACAGAGATCGCGAATAGGAAAAGAAAGATGAACAGGGAGGATTTCATAACGCGTCTCCCTGTTCACGGAAGACTTTTTTCACGGCTTCGGCGACCCGATACGGTACGTCTTTCTCGAACGGACTCGGAATGATCAGATCTTCGTTCGGCTCTTCAACACTGTAGGCGATGGCTTCGGCCGCGGCCACATACATCGCCGTGGTGAAGTTCCGCGCACGGCAATCGAGCGCGCCACGGAACAAGCCTGGAAACGCGAGCACATTGTTGATCTGATTGGGGAAGTCGCTGCGTCCGGTTGCGATGATGCGCGCACCGGCGGACTTCGCCTCACTCGGCATGATTTCCGGGATGGGGTTCGACATGGCGAAGATCATGGGATCCGGATTCATCGTGCGCACCATCTCCTGCGTGAGCACGCCCGGGGCCGATACGCCGATGAACACGTCTGCGCCGACCATCGCATCGGTCAAGGTGCCTTTGCGCATCGATCGGTTCGTGATCTTGGCCATCTGCTCTTTGATGGGATTCAGCTTCTCACGGCCTTCATAGATGATGCCGGAGGTGTCGACCATGATCACTTCGCGCACACCCGCATGGATGAGCAGGCGGATGACGGCGATGCCCGCGGCTCCGGCGCCGTTGATCACCACGCGGAGGTCGCCGAGCTGTTTGCCGGTCACCCGGCAGGCGTTGATCATGCCCGCGAGAGTCACGATGGCGGTGCCATGCTGGTCGTCGTGCATCACGGGGATGTCGAGTTCGCGCTTGAGCCGGTCTTCGATCTCGAAGCATTGCGGCGCGGCGATGTCTTCGAGGTTGATGCCGCCGAAACTCGGCGCGATCGCCTTCACCGTGGCGATGATCTCTTCGGGGACCTGCGTCGAGAGCACAATGGCGACGCAGTCGACATCCGCGAATTTCTTGAACAAGACGGCTTTGCCTTCCATGACGGGGAGGCCGGCCAAGCCGCCGATGTTGCCGAGTCCGAGCACGGCGGACCCGTCGCTCACCACGGCGATCATATTCCCTTTCGAGGTGTATTCATACGCTTTGGCGGCATCCTGATGGATTTCCAGGCAGGGTGCGGCCACTCCTGGCGTGTAGGCGATGGAGAGGTCGTCGCGGGTCTCCAGTGGCATTTTGGGAAGGATCGAAATCTTCCCTTTGGCGGAGCGATGGGCGTCCAGCGCACGCTGATCGTAGTTGTTGGGCGTAGACATGCGCCCAATGTACGGACTAAAATCCGCCCCTGCCCACCAACGCTCTTCCCAAGGTCGCTTCGTCGATGTACTCGAGCTCGGTGCCCATGGGTACGCCATGCGCGATGCGCGTCACCAGCACGCCGAACGGCGACAGCATCTTGTTCAGATAGTAGCTGGTGGCTTCGCCTTCCGCATCCGGATTGAGTGCGAGGATGAGCTCGGTGATGCCCTCATCCCCGTTGATGCGGGCGATCAGTTCCTTGATGCGGAGGTCGTTCGGACCCACATTGTCCAGCGGCGAGATCACCCCGCCGAGCACGTGGTATCGCCCTTTGAATTCACCGGTTTTTTCGATCGCGTACACATCCTTCGGGTCTTCAACGACGCAGATCACACCGGTTTTGCGCTTCTCCGACGAGCAGATCGAGCACACCTCGTGGTCGGTGATGGTGTAGCAGGTGCTGCAGTAGCGGATGTTCTTCTTCAGGTCGACCAACGACGACGCCAAACCCAACACTTGCTCTTCGCTCTGTTTGAGCAGATGCATGGCCAGGCGCTGCGCCGACTTGCGACCCACGCCCGGCAGTTTCGCCAAATGCTCGATGGCGTTTTCGAGGGTTTCGGATGTGAGCTTCATCAATAGTCGAGTTCGGCGCCGAACACATCGACGATCAGTTTCAGTTTCGGATCGTCTTGCTGCATCTTCCGGAACCGGGAATAAGGATCTTCCTGCGCCACTTTAGGGCGGGACGCATTGAGCGTGAACTCGAGAGAGAGCATGCGGCCGACCACCGGCTTCCAGCACGCCACCAACTCGCGCTGATTGGTCTGAAGGATGTTGCGCGTGAACTCGTCGTCGCATTCCAAGGTGAGCAGCTCGCCTTTGAGCTCGGCCGGTTGGCTGCGGATGAGGCTGTGCGAAATCGACATCTTGCACGTCTTTTTCACTTCCTCGATATACTGCGACCAAACAGTGCGCACATCCGACAAGTACAGCTCGGTGAGCGGTTCGGGCTCGGGTTCCAGTTCCGGCTGAGGCTCGGGCATGGCCTCGGGTTGCGCGGCGAGCGCCAGACCGCCCTCGATCTTGCCCGAGGTGAGCACCGGCTCCTCGTCCAGATTCACGGAACGGAGCGCATTGGTGGGGCGCTTGATCGCCGGCGCACCAAAAAGCGCGGAGGAGGCTGGGTCAGGTGTCGGGGTCGCCGTCAGGGTCGATGTCGGAGTCGCCGTCGGGGTCGCGGTCGGGGTCGATGGCATCGACCCTTGCGACCCTTGCGACCCTTGCGGCGCGTTGCGCAAGGCCTCCATCAGCTCGCTGAGGCCTTTCGCACGGGGCATGCGGGTGAGTTTCAGCAGGGCGAGCTCCACCTGGATGCGGGGTTGCGCCGCATCGCGGATCTTGAACTGGGCTTCGCTCACCAGGTGCATCATCCGCAACACATCCTCTTCCGAAAAGGCTTTCGACGCGTCGATAAGGCGGCGCTTGGTGTCGTCGGTGGCTTCCACCAGATACAGATTCTTGGCGTCCCGCGCCATGTAGAGATTGCGCAGCGTCTCGGTGAGTGCGATGAGCAGCTCCTGCATGTCGTTGCCCTGGAGCATCAGTGCGTCGAGGATGCCCAGCACCCGTGCCGCGTCGTGCGTGCGGATGGCTTCGACGATGTCGAACAGGGTGTCTTGCGAGACGATGTTCAGGGCGCGCACAAGGGTCTCGTGCGTGATGTCGGCGCCGCAGAACGCGATCACCTGGTCCATCAGGCTGAGGGCGTCGCGAAGGGCTCCATCCGCCTTGGTCGCGATCACATGAAGCGATTCGTCGTCGATGGTGATGCCTTCGGCCGCGCAGATATGGCGGAGGCGCTCCACGATCTCGCCCACCTTGATGCGGCGGAAATCGAAGCGCTGGCAGCGCGACAGGATCGTGGGAAGGACTTTGTGCGGCTCGGTGGTCGCGAAAATGAAGACGACGTAGGAAGGGGGCTCTTCAAGGGTCTTGAGCAGGGCGTTGAAGGCCTGCTTGCTGAGCATATGGACCTCATCGATGATGAAGACCTTGTAGATGCCTTTCTGGGGCGGCACACGCACGGCATCGCGCACGCGGTGCACATCCTCCACCCCATTGTTCGATGCGGCGTCGAATTCGATGATGTCGAGCGTGGAACCCAGCGCTTCCCCATCCACCGAATCGTCGATGCCGTTGATCATGCGGGCCAGAACCCGCGCCATCGTGGTCTTGCCGACACCCCGCGGACCGCTGAACAGGTAGGCGTGATTCAGCCTTTTCTGCTCGATCGCGTTCCGAAGCGTGCTGCTCACATGTTCTTGTGAAACAATGTCTTCGAAAGTGCGCGGTCGATATTTCCGGGTGAGCGCTTTGTAGGTGTCGGACATGACCGCAAGCTAACGAAAAAACCCCGGACGGAGAACCGCCCGGGGCTTCATCCGCTTATTTTTTGTCTTTGATACGGGCCGCTTTGCCGCGCAATTCGCGCAGGTAGTACAGCTTCGCACGACGCACTTTTCCTTCCTTCTTCACATCCAGTTTGGCGATGAAGGGAGTATAGAACGGGAAAATCCGCTCCACGCCCACGTTGTTGGAAATCTTGCGGACCGTGAAGGTCTTGTTGGCGCCCGAACCCTTGATGCCGATGACCACACCTTCGTACTGCTGGATACGCTCTTTGTCGCCCTCACGTACTTTGTAGTGGATGTTCACCGTATCGCCCACATTGAATGCGGGAAGGTTGTCGTTCACCTGGGTTTGTTCAACTAAGGTCAGTTTATTCATGGCTTCGTCCAGGGTTGTGTTGTTCAGTTACAAACGAGTGATATAGGTCGGGTCTTCGCTCCCGTGTGCGTTCCAGCGACTGCTGGAAACGCCATTCTTTGATCTTTTTATGATGTCCCGAGGTCAGAACCTCCGGTACCCTCAATCCGCGGTACTCTTCCGGTCGCGAATACACCGGATATCCGAGAAGGCCGTCCATGAAAGAATCTTCCAAGGCGCTTTCGGCGTCTCCGAGCACACCCGGGATGAGCCGGGCGATCGCATCCACGATCACGAGGGCAGGCAGTTCTCCGCCCGACAGCACGTAATCGCCGATGCTGTATTCATCGGTGATCAGCACGTCACGAACCCGCTGGTCCACGCCCTTGTAATGCCCGCACAAGATGAGGAGGTTTCCTTCCATCGACAGACGGTTGGCATCTTCCTGCTTGAAGGGTTTTCCATCGGGTGAGGTGAAAATCACGCGGTCGTAGGTGCGTTCGCGCTGAAGCGATTCGATGCACTCGAAGATCGGTGGAGCCTGCATCACCATGCCGGCGCCGCCTCCGTACGAGGTATCGTCCACTTTCTGATGGCGGTCGTGGGTGTAATCGCGCAGGTTGTGCACGTTCACGTCCAGATAGCCGCCGTCACGGGCGCGTTTCACGATGCTGTGGTCGAGCGGACTGCGGAGCAGGTCGGGAACCGCCGAAATGAGATCGATTCTCATGTCAGAGCGTCCTCAATGCGTCCACATCCTGGACGATGACCGTTTCGGCGTCGTCATCGATGTCGATGACGTAAGCGTCCACGTACGGGATGAAGAACCGGCCGGCGTCATCCTTCACTTCGAGAAGCGGATGGGCGGGGTTTTCGATCACGTCGAGAACGGTACCGATCGGGGTTCCGTCCGAATCGACCACGGCGTAGCCGGTGATGTCCCAGTCATCGGCGTCTTCCTCAGGCTCGGGAACGAGCGACGAAGGCACGAAGACCGGTTTTCCACGCAGCGCTTCCGCGAGATTCCGGGTTGTGACAGATCCAAAAAAAACAAAGAACTGGGTGTTTCCCCCTTTGGTGACCTTTCGCACCGATGCGATCCGGTAAGGGATCTTGTCGGCTTTGGGGTCGTGAAGGTAGAGCACCTGATCCGGGTGGAAGACATCCGCCTCCAATTCCGGTTCGACCACCACTTCTCCCGCTGTGCCGTGGGCTCGTAAAATCCGGCCGATCCGGGTGTGTACCACGCTCATGGTTGAAAGGGTGTCCGTACGGTGAAAAATTACTTGGCCTCTTCGTCGGAAGCGGCGGGTGCTTCGTCAGCTGGCGCTGCCTCAGCATCTTCGACCTCTTCAGCAGGTGCCTCTTCGGCAGCCACGTCTTCAGCGGCGGCTTCGGTGACAACCTCTTCGGCGGCGGCGTCTTCAGCGGCTTCTGCAACGACCTCTTCAGCTGCAGGCGCTTCGTCAACGGCCACTTCTTCAGCGGCAGGTGCTTCGGCAGCGGCTTTGGCGGC
>CAYVRS010000005.1:18460-31548 GCA_964454075.1 uncultured Chitinophagales bacterium | reverse complement strand
CTTTGTAACAGAGCGGGCCCTGCTTAACGACATACCCCACAACCGTCTGAATTTGACCATCATCAAGGACTTTGTTGGGAATATATATGCCGCCGTCCGTGGTCTCTCGGCCACGATAAGGCAAAATAAGCATTCTCCAACCCGTAGGTTGAGGCATGCGCTCTAAAAGACTTTTGTCCATGGCGCTGGGGTCAAGGACTTTGGGTTTTGGTTCCGCATAAAGCGATTTGACACCTTCTTTGGCGGCGTCGGCTTCGGCTTTCGCACGCGCTTCGGCGGCGGCGGCTTCGGCTTTCTTCACGGTGCCTTCTTCGGCTTTCAGAGCGGCTTTGCGGAGTTCGGCGCGGGTTTTCTCAACGCCTTTGTTGGCAGAGCGGTCGGCTTTCCAGGATTCGATGGTCTGCTCGATCTCTTCTTCGGTCTTGCCCCATCCGAGGAGGTGCAGGCGGTAGAAGATGCCTTCTTTCTTGAGGATGTTGCGAACCGTATCGGTGGGCTGGGCGCCGTTCTGGAGCCAGTAGATCACACGGGACGTGTTCATGAACGCAACCGCAGGTTGTGCGACCGGGTTGTAACGGCCCAGATCTTCAATGATCCGGCCATCACGACGAGCGCGGGCGTCAGCGGCTACCAGGTGATAATACGGGCGCTTTTTGCGGCCGTACCGTTGTAAACGAAGTTTTACCAAGGGTTACTCCTAGTGTTGGTGGTGGTGTCGTTAGCGTTTGCGCAGGGCCTGCACATTCCGCATGGTCTGCATCGCGCGGCCCATACCTCCCATTCCGGAGAGGCTGCGCATCATTTTCTTCATCTGCTCGAAGTTCTTCAACAAGTCGTTGACGGCCTTCACAGAGGTTCCTGAGCCGTCGGCGATCCGTCGCCGGCGACTCGCGTTCAAAACGTCGGGATTGTCCCGCTCGTCGGGTGTCATGGACAGGATGATCGCCTCGATCGGCTTCAGCATGTTGTCATCCATCTCGATGTTCTTCGTGGCCTGGCTCATGCCGGGAATCATGCCCATCAGATCCTTCATTGATCCCATCTTCTTGATCTGCTGCATCTGGGCGTAAAAATCGTTCAGCGTGAACTTGTTCGTCGAGATCTTCTTGCGCAGGATCTGCGCCTCCTTCTCGTCGAACTGCTCTTGGGCCTTTTCCACCAACGACACCACGTCGCCCATGCCCAGGATGCGCTGCGCCATCCGGTCGGGGTAGAATTCGGACAGGGCGTCGAGTTTCTCACCGGTGCTGATGAATTTGATCGGCTTCTCGACCACTTGGCGGATGGACAGCGCCGCGCCGCCGCGGGTGTCGCCGTCGAGCTTGGTGAGCACCACGCCATCGAAATTGATGCGGGCGTTGAAGGCTTTGGCCGTGTTCACGGCGTCCTGACCGGTCATCGAATCGACCACGAACAGGATCTCGTTCGGCTTGAGAATCTCTTTGATGCGGGCCACTTCCGACATCATGTCCTCATCGACATGCAAACGGCCGGCGGTGTCCACGATGAGCACGCTGCAGGCGGCTTTGCGCGCGGCGTCGTAGGCTTCTTTGGCCACGCGCACGGCATCCTTCTCCGGAATGCTGTACACAGGAACGTTGATGGAGGCGGCCAGCGTCTTGAGCTGGTCCACCGCGGCCGGACGGTACACATCGGCGGCGGCCAGCATCGGTGTCTGCTTCTTGTCTTTGAGATATTTGGCCAGCTTGCCCGCGAAGGTGGTCTTACCGGAGCCTTGCAGACCGGCGATCAGGATCACGGTCGGCGGCACATTGGCCATCCGGATGTCTTCCTTGGCGGTTCCCAGGGTGCGCACGAGCTCGTCGTACACGATCTTGGTGAACATCTGGCCCGGAGAGACGGAACTGAGGACGCCAGCGCCTTCGGCTTCCTCTTTGACCCGGCGGGTGAATTCTTTGGCGACCTCGAGGTTGACGTCGGCGTCCAGCAAGGCACGGCGGATCTCGCGCACCGTCTCAGCGATGTTCACATCACTGATCTTGGACTGCCCAGACAGGTTTTTAAAGACGGTATTTAGCTTACCGGAGAGGTCGTCGAACATGGGAATTGCGGTTAATTACGAATAATCGGTTGCAATGAAGACGCGCAATATACCGCTTTATCAACCCTTTATCAACATTGGGGCGAGACTGGAAACTGTCCGGAAGTCTTCCTATCCTTCATCCGTTCACGTCACCATCTTCACTCTTTAGTCAGCAGAACCCATGAGTCAGGGACACGGAATCCTCAAAGGCAAGAAAGGCATCATTTTCGGCGCTTTGGACGAGCGCAGCATCGCATGGCGCGTGGCATTGGCCTGCCATCGCGAAGGCGCCGAATTCGTGCTGTCGAACGCGCCCATCGCCTTGCGTCTGGGTCAGCTGGATACGCTCTCAAAAGAGACCGGCGCCGCCATCATCCCCTGTGATGTGGCCAGCGACGAGGAGGTCGAATCGCTCATCACCCAGGTGAAAGAGAAATTCGGCAAGGTCGATTTCATCCTTCATGCGATCGGGATGTCGCCCAACATCCGCAAGAAAAAGGAATACGAAGACATCGACTACAAATTCCTTCAACAGACACTCGACATCTCCGCCATCTCCCTGCACCGCGTGCTGCATCACGCGCATTACGTGCACGACATGATCGCCGACGGCGGGTCCGTGGTCGCCCTGAGCTATATCGGCGCGCAGCGCATCTTCTCGAAATATTCGGACATGAACGACGCGAAAGCCTTGCTTGAAAGCATCGCGCGCAACTACGGAAGCCGCCTTGGAGGAAAGGGCATCCGTGTGAACACGATCTCGCAGGGTCCGACGAAAACGTCGGCCGGTTCCGGAATCAAGGGGTTCGACGGGATGTACGATTTCGCCGAGAAGCTGTCGCCGCTTGGCAACCCCACGGCCGACGATTGCGCCGATTACTGCGTGGCGATGTTCTCCGACCTCACCCGCAAGGTGACGATGCAGAATCTTTTCCACGACGGCGGGTTCTCCAGCAACGGCATTTCCGAAGAGCTGATGCAAGACCTGGCCAATCTGTATGCGGCCCAAAACCCTGGATGAGCGGATTGTCTTAGGCATTGATCCCGGCTCGCGGAACACCGGCATCGCGGTGGTGAAGCAGACCGGGTCGACGTTCGAGGTCGTGTACCTGAACGTGCTTCACACCATCACGCAAGACAACCACGCCGAGCGGATCGCCGAGATCTACGCCACCATCGTGGCTGTCATCGGCCAGTGGAAACCCGAGTCGTGCGCCATTGAAACCCCGGTCTACGGCAAGGATCCCCTCGCCCTGCTCAAGCTCGGCCGTGCCCAGGCCGCCGCCATCCTGGCGGCGTCGAACTCGGGTCTGCCCGTCACCGAGTACTATCCGAAAGCCGTGAAGAAATCGATCACAGGCAACGGAAACGCCTCCAAGGAGCAAGTGGCCCACATGATCAACACCGTGCTGAAGCTGAACGACATCAAGTACCCCAAAGACGCCACCGATGCGCTCTCCGTGGCCTGGTGCCATCTGACGCGGCGGGAGGATCTTGTAAGTGCGGATGGCATCCGCCCCGACGGTCGTGCCGTCCCGAAAAAATCGCGCCGCGCCTCCAAAGACCCTTGGGCCGAGTACGTCAAACAAAACCCCGAACGAGTCAAATCATGATCGCATCCCTCCGTGGCACCCTCATCGAGAAATCGCCGAATTCCGTGGTCATCGAAGCCGGCGGCGTGGGCTATGAGGTCGGCGTCAGCGTGTCCTGCAGCGCCGAGCTTCCCTCGACCGGAAACGACGCCAAGCTCCACATCCATCATCACATCACCGAGGCCGACCAGCGCCTTTTCGGCTTCCTGCATCTGGCCGAAAAGCGGCTTTTCGAGCTGCTGCTTACGGTGAAAGGCGTGGGACCCAAGCTCGCCCTCACCATCCTTTCCGGGCTCGACCAAGACGGCATCGCGCGGGCCATCGCGTCGCAGGATGTGGGCACCTTGTCGCGCATACCGGGCATCGGCAAGAAAACCGCCGAGCGCATCGTGCTGGAGCTCCGCGACAAGATGGGCGGCTCCGGATCCGTCTTCCGCACCGACGCCGCACCCGATGCGCGTTCCGAGGCCGTGTCGGCGCTCGAAGCCCTCGGCTACAAGCGCGCCGATGCTGAAAAGGCCATTTCCATGGCGATCAAGGAGGCGGCCGACACCTCGAACCCAGGCGAATTGGTGAAACTCGGACTGCGATTGGTGCGCTGATGGGCTTAATACTTCCATAACACAAGGTTGCGACCTTATGCCTGTGCCAAAGGAAACCATTCTGATTGTGGACGATGAGGTCGACCTCCTCGAGCTGATCGAATACAATCTCAAGAAAGCGGGCTACAATGTCCTGAAAGCCGAGAACGGTCCGGAAGGACTGCGCCTTGCCCGCAAGCATCATCCCGACCTCGTCCTCCTCGACATCATGATGCCGCGCATGACCGGCTTCGAGGTTGTGGCCCAACTCCGTGAAGACGCCGAACTCAAGCACGTGCCCGTGCTTTTCCTTACCGCTCGAAGCGATGAGGAGACCGAAGTGAAAGGCCTGGATGTGGGTGCGGACGACTTCCTGCCCAAGCCCATCAGCACCGCGAAATTGGTGGCCCGCATCAAGACCGCTCTCCGTCGCGCGGGCGATGCCCCCGATACTGGCGCCGAATTGGTGGTACACGACCTGGTGATCAACCGTGAGCGGTACCTGGTGCTCCGAGGCGGCATTGAATTCCAGCTTCCGCGCAAGGAATTCGAAGTGCTGCATTTTCTGGCCAGCCGCAAAGGGAAGGTGATCGACCGGCAGACCCTTCTCAACGAAGTCTGGGGCGCCAACGTCTTCGTGATCGACCGCACGGTGGATGTGCACATCCGGAAAATCCGTGAAAAGCTCGGTGAGCAGTATATTGAAACGGTGAAAGGAGTCGGTTACCGTTTCAAAGAATGAGGGAGTTTTTCCATCTAGGGCTCCGGCTGGCGATGCGCACCGCCGCCTTGCTGCTACCCGTCACATTTCTGCTGTTTTGGGTGAGTCAGCCCTGGAGCGAGGCGCTGCTGCTGGCGTCGTACACCGCCGTGGCCGGCGGCATCATCGTCTACAATCTGACCCGTTTGCTGCTGGAACGGCGCTTCCAGCGCATCCAGAACGAACTGCGCGACATCGCCGAGCGTCAGTTCAGATCCACCGACGACACCTATGAGCGGCGCGACGAGCTCGACGACGTGGTGCTCGACACGCGCGACACCGCGCGCACCGTCGAAAACGAGCTTCAGCGCCTCAACAAGCTCGAAAACTACCGGAAAGAGTTCATCGGAGACATTTCCCATGAGCTGAAAACCCCCATCTTCGCCGTCCAGGGGTATATCGAAACCCTGATCGACGGAGCGATGGACGACCCGAACGTGAACCGCCGCTTTCTTGAGAAGGCCATGAAGAATGTGACGCGACTCACCGAACTCACGCACGACCTTCTGGAGATCTCGCGCATCGAAACAGGCGACATCCGCTCCACCCTGAAGCCGCTGAACCTGAACGAGGTGCTCACCGACGTGGTGGACGGGCTTCAACTCAAAGCGCAGCAAGACCGGATCCATATCCGTCGGGTCGAGTTCGATCCCTCGATCCAGGTGCTGGCCGACCGGAACCAGCTCAAGCAAGTGCTGGTGAATCTGGTCGAGAACGGCATCAAGTACAACCAGCCCGAGGGGTCGGTCACCATCGGGGTGAAGACCTTTCCCAAGAACCCCGCGAAAGTGCTGGTCTATGTGCGCGATACCGGTATGGGCATCGAACCGCAGTATCTGAACCGGGTGACGGAGCGCTTCTTCCGCACGGAGAAATCGAGGGCGCGGGAACAGGGCGGTTCGGGATTGGGGCTGGCCATCGTCAAACACATCATCGAAGCGCACCACGAGCAGCTGCTGATCGAGAGCGAAGTCGGCAAGGGATCGACCTTCAGTTTCACGCTTCAGAACGCCGATCGCGTTTCGGGCTGAGGGCAAAAAGTCCTACCTTGGTGTCCCACCTGAACAAGAGAGTACCATGAGATACGCAGTCATCATGGCCGGAGGCGTCGGTTCACGTTTCTGGCCCAGTTCGAGAGCGGCCAAGCCGAAGCAGTTCCTGAGTCTGCTGGGCGATCGGACCATGATCCAGATGACCGTGGACCGCATCCGTCCGCTGTTCGATCCCGAGCGCATCTTCGTGATCACGAACGACACGTATGTCGACCTCGTCCACGAGCAGCTCCCTGAAATTCCGTACCGCAACATCATCGGCGAGGTGATGGCCAAGAACACGGCACCCTGCGTGGCCCTCGCCGCGTCCATCCTCAACGGCATCGATCCCGACGCGTCGATGGTGGTGCTCCCGGCCGACCATCACATCCAAGACGCCTCCCGTTTCCTCGGAATCCTGGAAAGCGCATTACTGAAAGCCGAATCGGGGGCGCATCTGGTCACCGTCGGCATCACGCCGCATCGTCCTGAAACCGGATACGGCTACATCCAGCAAGACGAAGCCTCGTGCGAGCCGCTCGCCGGAAACACCGTCTGCAAAGTGCGCTCGTTCGCCGAGAAACCCGATATCCACACCGCCATCCGCTTCCTTCAATCGGGCGATTTCCTGTGGAACAGCGGGATGTTCATCTGGCGCGCCGACACCATCCTGGCCGAATTCCGCCGCCATCTTCCCGAAATGGCCCTCTTGGCCAAGCAGGTGCCTTCGCTCACCGATTCCGGATTCAAAGCCGGGGTGGACGCCTTCTACAAATCCGCGAATTCGATCTCGATCGATTACGGCATTATGGAAAAAGCCGGAACCGTCTATGTGGTGCCGGGCGAATTCGGCTGGAGCGATGTCGGAAGCTGGCTCGCCGTGTATGAATTGGCGGACAAAGACGCCAACGGCAACGTGCTTCAGGGCGGACCCGGCCTCTTCGTCGATTCGGCCCACTGCCTGGCCAAAACCGACAGCGGCCGCTATGTGGCCATGGTAGGCCTGGATGGGGTGGCACTCGTGGAAACCGACGACACGCTCATGGTCTGCCGCATCGAAGCCGCCCAGGACGTGAAAAAAGTGGTGGACGCCCTCAAGGGGACGGCCTACGACCACCTACGCTGACCACCAGCTGATCATACGCCAAGGCCATGCCTTCGGGCAGGCGGCGGTTGATGTCGGAATGGCGCACCTGCGATGACATGTGCACGAACCAGGTCTGCCGCGCGCCGATGCGCTTGGCGACCTCCACGGCTTCCGGAATCGTGAAGTGTGTGGGATGCTCCGGCTCCCAACGCAAGCCGTTCAGCACCAGCACATCGGCGCCCTGGCACAGATCCATCGTGGCGTCCGGAATCCGGTTCGCGTCGGTGATGTAGACCAGGTCGTTGAGGCGGAATCCGAGGATCTCGAGTCCGCCATGGGTCACGGGCAGCGGCGTGATCTCGACGTCGCCGCAGACGTGGCGTCGCACCGGAAGGAAATCGAGGTCCACCGAGCCTGGGGTTTTGCCGGGCTCGAACATGTAGGCGAAGCGGGTGCGGATGCATTCTTGCGTTCTGGCGTGGGTGACCACCGGAATGGGCGCTTCCTGGATGTAATTGAAGGGACGCAAGTCGTCCAGCCCGCCGATATGATCGGTGTGCTCGTGGGTGATGAGTACCTGGTCGATCTGCCGGATGCCGCTTCGCAACGTTTGCAGCCGGAACTCGGGACCGATGTCGATCACGATGCTCGCCGTTTCGGTTCGTACCCAGGCTGCGGTGCGGTAGCGCTCATCGCGCGGGTCGCGTCCGGAGCCTTCGCTGCCGAAACCGCCGGCCACCGGCACACCCATGCTGGTGCCTGTGCCAAGGAAGGTGAGCGTGAGCGGCGCGCTCATGACGCGTCGAAATTCAGCTCGGGCTCGGCAATGGCGTTCAACCGCGCCCAGATCTCATCCAGCTCCTTCCGCACGGCCGGCTTGATGTACACCGTGCCGTGATCGAGCGACTGGATCAGCTTGGCCAACATCACCGCCTGCGTATCCAACGGCTGGTTCTTGTTCAGCATGATGAGCTGCTCGCCTTCCAGGATGCAGCTGCCTCCACGGAAATTCCCTTTCTCCTTGCGGATGCGGTATCCGAGCTGACCCACGACCTCTTCCAGCTCCATCACCAATTTGTCGGCTTTCATACTCAAAACGTGACTCCGAGAATGAAGGACATCGACCGGATGTCGTAATTGTAGGCGCGCACATCCACGTCGTACGCGCGCTCATGAAGCATCACACCGGCGGTGAGCCCGGCGGAGCGGATCAGTCCGTCGACATGAAGACGGGCGCCGGCGTCCCATTGGGTCACGCTTCCGCCGTTCGAATTGAGTCCGTTCGCGCTGAACGCATAGCCTCCGGTGCCGAAGGCCACGATGCGGGTGCGTGGATTCAGCCTCAGCTGGGTCTGCAGACCGGTGCGGAGACCGAGCGCGTTCTGACGGAATTCGGAGTTGGAGAACTGCGCCTGCCGCGAGCTCATGATGGTGTACACCGAATAGAAGTTGAAGGGGATGGAGATCTGGACCGGATCGCGGCGGGTGATGGGGAACGCCGAGGCCAAGGCCACTTCGAACGAGGAGTAGTCGGTGTTTCCGGCGCCCAAAGACGAACCGCGGGAATAGCTGAGGGCGAGTCCGCCGGTCTCGAGCTGAAAGCGGAGCAAGTCGGCCGAGAAACTGAAATCGGCGAACGGTGGGGGTACAGCGGCGCCCTGGTAGCTCACCTCGGTGCGTTCGAGGCCAACGGCGAGCACGAGTCCGGGAAGCTCGATGGTCTCACGCTTCGGGTTCACGGAGAACATTTGGCCTTGGACCGGAGCCGTCGCACCGAGCGCGAGCACCATCAGGGCGAAGAAATAGGCATTGGAACGAAACCGGTGCCCTGATACATTAGATGCTGGACTCATAAGGAGAAAAATACAATGAAATTCCTGTTAAGCCTTCTATTTAGCGTACTGACCATGGCCAACACGACCCAGCCCCCCGCTTCGTTCCATTCGTTCACCATGAAAGACATCCGCGGCAAAGAGGTGAACCTCGCGGCCTACAAGGGAAAGTCGATTCTGGTGGTAAACACCGCCTCCAAATGCGGTTACACCCCCCAATACAAAGAGCTTCAAGCCCTGTATGAGAAGTACGCCGGCAAGGATTTTGTGATCCTCGGCTTCCCGGCCAACGAATTCGGCGGACAGGAACCCGGTTCCGACGAATCGATCGCCGAGTTCTGCGAAGTGAACTATGGCGTGAAATTCCCCATGTTCTCGAAGACCGTCGTGAAAGGCGACGGCATCCATCCCCTCTTCCGCATGCTCACCTCCGCGGAAAACCCTGACTTCAAAGGCGAGATCAACTGGAATTTCGAGAAGTTCCTGATTGATGAGGATGGAAAACTGGTACGCCGTTTCCGCAGCCGCACGACCCCGATGAGCGCGGAGCTGACCGGCGCCATCGACCGCCTCGTCAATTAAGCGAATGCGCGCTTAAGACGAATTTCGGGATGGTGACGTAGAGGACCGACCCGTCTTCACGCACCATCTCGTAATACCCTTCCATCGATCCTTTGAAGGATTTCAGCACGCAGAAACTGCTGTACGTATGCGAGGAGCCGGGTTGGATCACCGGCTGTTTTCCGATCACCCCGTCGCCCTTCACCTCATAGTTCTCGCCGTTCGAGTCTTTGATGAACCAATGGCGCTTCATGAGCTGCACGGGCTCGGAGCCTTGGTTCTCGATGGTGATGGTGTAGGAAAAGACATGCCGCAATCCGATGGGGTCGGATTCCTGCTCCACATACGCCGGGAGCACGATGATGCGCACGTCATTGGTGATTTCGGTATATCTCATTCCGGAGTATAACCCAAAACCGGTCCCAACCATTTCTCTATTTCAGGTTTTCCCATTTTTTTTCGGCGGCCGTACTCCTCCACCTGGTCTTTCCCGACGCTTCCCAAGCGGAAGTACGCGGCTTGCGGGTGACCGAAATAATAGCCGCAGACCGAGGGAGGCGGATCCATGGCGAACGACTCGGTCAGCGTGATGCCCGTATGTTCTTGCGCCTGAAGCAGTTCGAACAAGGCCGGCTTTTCGGTGTGGTCCGGACAGGCCGGATATCCCGGCGCCGGGCGGATTCCCCGATACTCCTCGCGGATCAAGGCGTCGTTCGACAAGCTCTCGTCCGGCGCGTAGCCCCAGACCTCCCGCCGGACCCGCACATGCAGATATTCGGCGAAGGCTTCGGCCAGACGGTCGGCCAAGGCTTTGAGAAGGATGGCGTTGTAATCGTCGTGCGCGGCTTCATAGGCGCGGATCCGGTCGGCGATGCTGCCCGTGGCCGACACCGCGAACGCGCCCATGTAATCGGCGACGCCGCTGTCTTTCGGCGCGATGTAATCGGCCAAGGCGCGGTTGGGCTGACCTTCGCGCTTCTTCGACTGCTGCCTGAGCGTGTGCACGGTGGACATCACGGCGGACCGCGACTCGTCGGTGTAGATTTCGATGTCGTCGCCCACGGCATTGGCCGGGAAAAGTCCGATCACACCGCGCAGAGCCATGTCGGGATCGCTCTCAAGCAGGTCGAGCATGCGGTTCGCGTCGTCGAACAAGCTCCGCGCCTCCGCGCCGATGAGTTCATCGTCGAAGATGGCCGGGTATTTTCCGGTGAGCTGCCAGGTGATGAAGAAGGGATTCCAGTCGATGTAGGGGCGCAGAGTCGACACCGACACGTCGGTGATGGGAAAGACGCCCAGATGCCGTGGCGTGGCGACGGTGTCGGGGCTAAAGGCGAGGGCGGCGCGGTTGGAGCGGGCGTCGGCCAGGGTGATGAGTTCCGTTTTTTGGAGTTTGCGGGCTTGCTCGTCGCGGAGGCTGTCGTATTCGGCGCGGATGACGCGCATGAACTCACGCCGGCTGTCGTCGCCGAGCAATTGGCTCACAACGGGGACACTGCGCGACGCGTCGAGGACGTGCACCACCGGACCCGAGTACTGCGGCGCGATCTTCACCGCCGTGTGCACCCGGCTCGTGGTCGCGCCGCCGATGATGAGCGGCAGGTCGAAGCCTTGCCGCTCCATTTCGCGCGCCACCTCCACCATCTCGTCGAGCGACGGGGTGATGAGTCCGCTCAAGCCGATCACGTCGGCCTTGAGTCGGCGCGCCTCGTCGAGAATCTTGTCGCGGGGCACCATCACGCCGAGGTCGATCACCTCGTAGTTGTTGCAGGCCAGGACCACGCCCACGATGTTCTTCCCGATGTCGTGCACATCGCCTTTGACGGTGGCCAATAAGACACGTGGGGCATTTTCAACGGACGCATGCGAAGCGCCCTTGCGTTTCTCTTCCTCGATGTGCGGGATCAGCACCGCGACGGCCTTTTTCATGACCCGAGCGCTCTTCACAACCTGGGGAAGGAACATCTTTCCTTCGCCAAAAAGATCGCCCACGATGCCCATCCCGTCCATCAGCGGACCCTCGATCACCTCCAGCGCCGTCGCATAGGTGTTTCGTGCCTCCTCGGTGTCTTCATCCACATGCTCCATGATGCCTTTGATCAGCGCATGGGTGAGCCGCTCCCGCACCGGAAGTTTCCGCCATTCCTGCTCTTCGGCGGCGTCTTTCACATTGCCCTTGAACGCCTCGGCGAACGCCACGAGCCGTTCGGTGGCATCCGGGCGCCGGTTCAACAGCACATCCTCGACATGCTCGAGCAGGTCTTTCGGGATCTCATCATACACTTCGATCTGACCGGCATTCACGATGCCCATGTCGAGTCCGGCGCGAATGGCGTGATACAGGAACGCCGTGTGCATGGCTTCGCGCACCCGGTTGTTGCCGCGGAATGAGAAGCTGATGTTGCTGATGCCACCGCTCACGCGCGCATGCGGCAGGTTCGCTTTGATCCAGCGCGTGGCTTCGATGAAATCGACCGCGTAATTGTTGTGCTCCTCGATGCCCGTGGCGACGGTGAGGATGTTCGGATCGAAAATGATGTCTGTGGCCGGGAATCCGACCTCCTCTGTCAGGATCTTGTACGCCCGCGCGCAGATCTCGATGCGCCGCGCGAGGCTGTCAGCCTGACCTTGCTCATCGAACGCCATCACGATGACGGCCGCGCCATAGCGCCGCACGGTTTCAGCCTGCCGTTTGAACACGGCTTCGCCCTCTTTCAGACTGATGGAGTTCACGACCGATTTTCCTTGCACGCATTGCAGGCCGGCTTCGAGCACCTCCCATTTCGACGAATCGATCATGAACGGCACTTTGGCCACATCCGGCTCCACCGCAAGCAGATTCAGGTACTGGATCATCGCGGCTTTGGAGTCGAGCATACCCTCGTCCATGTTGATGTCGATGATCTGAGCGCCGTTCTCAACCTGCTGACGCGCGACGGACACCGCTTTCTCAAACTCGCCGTTGAGGATCATGTTGGCGAAGACGCTCGAGCCGGTCACGTTCGTGCGCTCGCCGATGTTCACGAAATTGGTTTCGGGACGGAAGACGAGGGGCTCGAGTCCGCTCAGGCGCAAGGTTTCGGCGACAGACGGAACCGGCCGCGGCGTGAGTCCTTTCACGGCTTCGGCCATGGCGCGGATGTGCTCCGGACGCGTGCCGCAACAGCCGCCTACGATGTTCAACCAGCCGCTTTCGGCATAATCGCGGATCTGCCGAGCCATGTACTCGGCCGTCTCGTCGTAACCGCCGAAGGCGTTCGGGAGTCCGGCGTTCGGATACAGGCTCACACGGGTGGTGGCCACGCGGGACATCTCACTGATGAAGGGCCGCATCTGGGCCGAACCCAAGGCGCAGTTCAGCCCGATGCTGAGCAGGTTGCGCATGTGCGAAAGCGAAATCCAGAACGCTTCGGTGGTCTGGCCCGAGAGCGTGCGTCCGCTCATGTCGACAATGGTTCCGGACAGCATCACCGGAATCTGGTGACCGGTCCGGTCCACGTATTCCTGCACCGCGAAGAGCGCGGCTTTCGCATTCAGCGTGTCGAAGATGGTTTCGATGAGGAGGATATCCACCCCGCCGTCGACCAAGCCCCGAATCTG
>CAYVRS010000005.1:0-18450 GCA_964454075.1 uncultured Chitinophagales bacterium | reverse complement strand
GTCTTTCACTTGCGTGAAGGTGACGGCGCGGAACCCGGGGTCGTTCACGTCGGGGGACAGGGAGAGGGACCGGTTCAGCGGACCGATACTCCCCGCCACGTACCTCGGCTTCGAGGAATCGCGTGCCATCGCCGCGTCGACGCAGCGCCGAGCCAGCTTCGCGCCTTCCACGTTCAATTCGTAGGCCAGATGCGCCAGGCCGTAATCTTCCTGCGAAATCGTGGTGGCGGTGAAGGTGTTCGTCTCGATGATGTCCGCACCGGCATCCAGAAACGCGTCGTGGATCGCGGAAATGACATCGGGCCGCGTCAGGATCAGCAGGTCGCTGTTCCCTTTCAGTTCCTTCGGATGGTCTTTGAACCGCTCGCCGCGGTAATCCTCATCCTTCAGTTGGTAGCCTTGGATCATGGTGCCCATGGCCCCATCCATCACCAAGATCCGCTGTTCGAGTTCCTTGAGGATCGGATGCGTGATTGCGGTCATTCCTCTTCTTTGAGTGTCACCAACAGTTTGTCGACCCGGCTTTTATCCATGTCCATCACTTCGAACGTGAGGTTCTTGTGTTCGAAGATGTCACCCGCGCTGGGCACCTTCCCTAACCGGTACATCGCCAAGCCACCCAAGGTGTTGAAATCCTCGTTGTCGATCTCTTCATCCATCTCCAGCCCCAACTCGCTGAAGAAGTCGCCGATGTTCATGGCTCCATCCACCAGCATGGTGCCGTCGGCGCGCTTCACGATCTCCATCACCTCGTCATCGAATTCTTCGGGGATGTCGCCCAGCAAGGTTTCGGTGAGGTCATGCAAGGTCACGACACCTTCCACGGCGCCATACTCGTCGATCACGATGCCGTAGCTCGATTTCTTCTGCTTGAACAGCTCCAGCACGCGCAAGACGGGCAGGTTTTCCGGAATGAACAGCACCGGCGTCATCACTTCGCGGATCTTGAACGGCTTGCGGCTTTCGATCAGCGGCACAAGGTCCTTCACCGAGACCACGCCGATCACATCGTCCATGCTTTCCTCGCAGAGCGGATACTTGCTGAAATGTTCGGTCCGGATGAGCTCCATCATCTCTTCCTTGGTGGTGTCCACCGTCATGTAGACCACATCGGTGCGGTGGGTCATGATCTCGTTGGCGCGCTTGTCGGTGAAGCGGAACACTTCGCGGATGAGGTTCGACTCATGCTCATCGATCACGCCGCTTTCGGAGCTTTGCTTGATCAGGAATTTGAGCTCTTCTTCGGACATCGCCTGCTGGTCGTTGGACTTCAGCCCGAGCAGCTTGTTCACCAGCTTCGTGCTCACCGAGAGCAGCCAGACGAACGGATACGCGGCCTTCGACAAACCCACGATCAGCGGCGACAGGAACATCGTGATGCGCTCCGGATGGCTCAGCGCGATGGATTTCGGCACCAACTCCCCGATGATCAGCGAGAAATACGTGATGATGGCGATGATGCTGGAGAGCGCCAGGTTGTAGGCGTACGGACGCAGCGCCTCGAAACGCTCATAAAACGGAACGAGGTTGTCTGCCAAGGCCACGCCCCCGAACGCACCCGAGATGATGCCGATCAGCGTGATGCCCACCTGGATGGTCGACAGCACCTCTTCCGGATTCTTCCGCAGCTGGATCACCAGCTTGGCGCTTTTGTTGCCTTTTTGGGACAGGGTTTCCAAGCGGGACGCATTCGACGACACCAATGCGATCTCGAACATGGCGAACAGGCCGTTCAGCAACAAAAGGCCTGCGATTATGAAAATTTCCATGGCCTTAATTTAAGCGAATCTATCCGCTAAACGATGAATGAGGTAGCCGCTCTCATTCAGGGCCGTTTCGGCGAAGTCGCCGAAAAACGCGGTGATGGATTCGAACTCGCGGATGAAGGCCTCTCTGTCGCCCGTTCGCACCATGTCGGCGAGCTTGGTATGGTGGTCGAGGAACTCCATGAGCATGGCCCGGCGCTCCTCGTTGGAAAAGACGATATCGGCATACAAGGCCGCATCCTGAGCGAAGATCCGCCCGGTCATCATGAGCTCGGCGCGGTAGATGGGCGAGGAAAAGTTGAGGATGTCTTCCGGCTTCAGGTCGTTCACTTTGAGGTATGAGCCGTGAAGCAGCGCGATGAAGTGCCGCAAACCCTGGATGATGTGCATGGCGCGGTCGTGCGCCCCGGGATCGACCGTCACCAGGCGCATGCCCCAAAGCTGGAATTGGTTGAGGAGCCACTGTCCGGCGTCTTCATCGCGACCCGGACACACCATCATCAGCTGCTTGCTCAAGTTCTGCACATCGGGGCCATGCATGGGGTGCAGGCCGACCACCGGACCCGGATGTGCCTCGAGCATTGCCGCGAGGATGTCCGATTTATTCGACGTGAAGTCGGCCAACAAGGCATCTTCGGGCAGGAACGGCGCGATGCGTCGGATCACGGGAATGGTGTCGTGGATAGGAACCGTGATGACCACGGCTTGCGCGCCGGCACAGAGGGTTTCGGCCTGGGACCAATCGTCGCGGTCCAAAATGCGGACGACGTGCCCGGACGAGCGCGCGTATCCTGCGAAGAGCGTGCCCATGCCGCCGCCGCCGCCCACGAACACGATCGTTTTGGGGTGAAGCGTGGACATGGGGAATTCCGCCGTGGATTGCGACGCGCGCGACGCGCTCATGATCATGCGGAGGAAATCTTCGGCCCAGTCCGCATCCAGATCCCGGCGGATCGCCTCTTCGCGGAAGGATTGAATCTTGCGCTCTTCACGTCCCGCCACGAAAATGGGCAGTTTGTGGGCGATCTTGGTGGCGAGCACGTCTTTGACGACCTCGTTGCGTTCTTTGAGCAGGTCAAGGATGGCCTTGTCGATATGGTCGATACGGTCGCGATGCGGATTTAAGGAGGATTCGGGCATGGGGGAAGATACGAAGGAGGGGGTTTGTTACATTTACCGCATGAAAACCCAATATTACACCGCTTCCAGCCTTGACGGCTTCATCGCCACAGAAGACGATTCGCTCGATTGGCTCTTCCCGTTGGCTGACATCAACGACTCCAGCTATCCCGACTTCATCGCCGAGGTCGGCGCCATCGCGATGGGATCCACCACCTATGAGTGGATCCTCGAGAATTCCGAGGAAGGTTGGCCCTACACCCAGCCCGTGCGGGTCTTCACCTCGCGGCAACTGGCCAAACCCGAGGGGGCCGACATCCGCTTCGTGACCGGGGATGTGCGACTGATCCATTCCGAGATGCGCGCCGCGGCCGGTTCCAAGAACATCTGGGTGGCGGGAGGCGGCGACCTGGCCGGACAATTCCACGACGCCGGACGCCTCGACGAGCTCATCATCCAGATCGGTTCGGTGACCCTCGGCAACGGGAAGCCCGTGTTCCCGCGGCGGTTGACGAGTCCGCCGCTGCGGCTCACCTCCACCCGACCCATGGGCACCGGCATGATCGAGCTGCGTTACGAGGTGGTGAGATAGGCGACAACGTCGCACAACGCCGAGGAACCCGTACCTTTAGGGATGTCCCAATTCCATCTTCAATCCCCCTACAAACCTGCCGGCGACCAGCCGAACGCCATCCACGATCTGGTTCAGGGGCTTCAGCAGAACACCCGCTTCCAAACTCTTTTAGGCATCACGGGATCGGGGAAGACGCGGACCATCGCCTCGGTGATCGAGCAGGTGCAGCGGCCCACGCTGGTCATGTCCCACAACAAAACCCTTGCCGCGCAACTGTATCGCGAGCTGAGCGACTTTTTCCCGGAGAACTGCGTCGAATTCTTCATTTCATACTACGACTACTACCAGCCGGAAGCCTACATGGTGGCGCAGGACAAGTACATCGAAAAAGACATGGCGATCAACGACGAGATCCAGCGTCTCCGGCTTCGTGCCACCTCGTCGCTTCTCTCCGGGCGACGCGACGTGATCATCGTCTCCAGCCTGAGCTGCATCTACGGCATTGGCTCGCCTTGTATGATTTGGTCGACCTGCATTACACCCGAAACGACGTCGAATTCCAGCGCGCCACCTTCCGGGTGCGTGGCGACGTGGTCGACATCTATCCCGCGTATTCCGACATGGGCCTGCGCATCACGTTCTGGGGCGACGAGATCGAGAAAATGACGCTTTTCCAGCCTGAGTCCGGAAAAGAGCGCGAATCCGTGCAGCAATACAGCATCTATCCCGCCTCGCACTACGTCACCACGAAGACGCGCCTGGCCGAAGCCATCAACGAGATCCGCGACGAGCTGATTGTGAGGCTCGACCAGCTCCGCGCCGAAGAGAAATTCCTTGAGGCCGCGCGGCTCGAGCAACGCACCATGTTCGACATCGAAATGATCCAAGAGCTCGGCTATTGCTCCGGCATCGAGAACTATTCGCGCTATCTGGCCGCCCGGAAACCCGGTGAGCGTCCGTACTGCCTGCTCGACTATTTCCCGAAAGATTTCCTGATGGTGGTGGATGAGAGTCACCAGACCATCCCGCAAATCGGGGCGATGTATGGCGGCGACCGGTCACGGAAAGTGGCGCTGGTGGAACATGGATTCCGGCTCCCATCCGCGATGGACAATCGTCCACTCACCTTCGATGAGTGGGAATCAATTGTGCCTCAGGCGATTTTCGTGAGCGCGACGCCCGCGAATTATGAGCTGGAAAAATCGGAAGGCGCGTTCGTGGAGCAGATCATCCGTCCGACGGGACTGATGGAGCCGGAGATCGAGGTGCGTCCGCTGAAGAACCAGATCGACGACCTGATCGGGGAAATCCGCATCCGCGTCGAGAAGAAAGAGCGTGTACTCGTGCTTACGCTCACCAAGCGGATGAGCGAAGAGCTCAGCGAATACTTGCGCAATCTGGGCATCCGCGCGGCGTACATGCACAGCGAATTGGACGCGATCGAGCGCATCGAGGTGATCTACCGCTACCGGCGTGGCGATTTCGACGTACTGGTGGGCATCAACCTGCTTCGCGAAGGGATCGACATTCCGGAACTGAGCCTCGTGGCGGTGCTCGATGCGGACAAAGAAGGATTCCTGCGCTCGGAGACGAGCCTGATGCAGATCACGGGTCGGGCCGCGCGGAACGCGCAAGGCCGCGCGATCCTGTATGCGGACAAGATCACCATGAGCATGAAGAAAGTGATCGACGAGACGAACCGGCGCCGGGTGATTCAGGCCGACTACAACGCCAAGCACGGCATCGTGCCGCAGACCATCGTGAAGGAACTTAAGCCGCTGGTGGATCCCGCGCTGATCAGCACCACGGCGGTGGACTTCGACAAGCCCTTCGAGTACGGCGACAACACCATGGCGCTCAGTTATGCGAAGGTGCAAGACGACGGCATCCACTACAAGCCGAACCCGGCCATGAAGGAAGTCGTCTTCGAAGACAAAGCCGCCCTCATCGAGCATCTGCGCGAGGAGATGATGGCCGCCGCCCGGAACATGGAGTTCGAGGAAGCGGCGCGGATCCGGGATCAGATCGGGGTGCTGGAGAAGGGGTAGGAAATTTTAAATGGACAATTTTAACTGTTGAATGAAGAGTGGGCTGAAGAACGGATGGAACCTAAGCTGATATATCTCGACAACAACGCGACAACACCACTCGACCCTCGTGTTTTGGATGCGATGATGCCATCTCTCCCCCATCAGTTCATTCATGCGCTGCCGGGGCGATTGCCCGGGCGCGAGGTCGACAAACGTGTGAAGCCCGAGTTCCATGTGGGCTCTCCTTTTTAGTTGTTTAAACAACTATTATATGGAGAATTTCCGTTCCGGTCTACGGCCTACCGTCTACGGTATAGGTCACCGTCACCGGCACATGGTCGCTCAGGTCGAGGTCGCGCGTGATGCGCGCGTCGCTGGCCTTGGCGGACAGCCCCTTCGTGGCGATCTGGTAGTCGATGCGCCAGCCTTTGTTGTTGGCTTTGGCGTTGGCGCGCACGGTCCACCAGGAATACACGTCCTTCTCGCCCGGATGCAGCGCGCGGAACACATCCTCATAGCCCGATTCCAACATGGAGGTGAACCAAGCGCGCTCTTCGGGCAGGAATCCGGAGCTGTTCTTGTTGGACACCGGGTTATGGATGTCGATTTCCGTGTGCGCGATGTTGATGTCGCCGCAGAACACGGTGGGTTTTCCGTCGGCGGTGAGGGTGTCCATCCAGGTTTTGAACACCTCCAGGAACCGCATTTTCACGGCCTGGCGCTCGTCGCCGGTGGTGCCGCTGGGCGCATACACGCTCACCACGCGCAGATGTTCGAACTCGACGGTGAGCACGCGGCCTTCCGCATCCACCCAATCGATCCCCATTCCGACGGTCGATTTGACGGGCATGGTTTTGGTCAGCACCGCCACGCCCGAATAGCCTTTTTTCTCGGCGGGATGGATGAAGAACTCGTACCCGAGGGTGAACAGCTCGTCCGGGAACTGGTCGGCCTCGGCCTTGATCTCCTGAAGGCAGAGCACATCGGGTTGCTCCAGCTTCAGCCAATCGGCCAATCCTTTTTTCGTTGCGGCGCGGATGCCGTTCACATTGTAGGTGCTGATTTTCATAGGCTGGAATCGATTCGGGCCCCGATTCGCTCGAGCACCTGTTCCGTGGCGGATTTTCCTTTGTCGGCGAACCACAACCCGGCCGGACTCGCATAGCCGTCGCTGAATTTCCTCAGGTCGGCATCGCTCACATCCTTCAGCAGGAAGGCCAGGCGGCCCAAGTTGGCGCCTTGATAGGCTTTGTACAGATCCGTGTGCATGAGATGGGCGATTTCGGGCATGTCCTCATCGCTGATGCGGTCTTCTTGCGGCAGATACGCGTTCATCACGGTCACGAAACTCAGATACACGTTGACGATCACCATGGCCTCGATTTCCGAGGTTCGCATGCGCTCATCGAGCTGTATGAGGGCTTGGACGCGCTCCTCGCCGGGAACGCGGGCTTCGGAGGCGAAATGCTCGTCGAGCTGGGTCACCAAGGCTTCATCCAGCGGTCGCAGCAGCAAGGTGTGGATTTGCCTGGTCTTGGGTTCGGCCAGCCACACGTCCACCGCCTTGGCCAGATCCGGATTCGGGTTCGACGCGAACGCGATGCGGGCATCACGCCTCAGCGAATCCACATCGAAGGCCCTCCGCATGGTCTGGAAGAGCGCTTTCCCTTCCTCCGAAATCGGACGTTCCGCGAACTGTTGCTCGAACTGCATCGTGAGCAGGGTCGGGATGTTCGCCACACGCGCATCCAGCCCCGAAAACGCATAGAGACGCTCGATCAGGGGCGTCTGCATCTGAAACCAGAAGAGGAGTACGGTGAGGATCATGGATGGTCAATCAACGAAGCAAAGGCGGACGAACTTGCGCTTGCCCACCTTGATGATGAGCTCGGTGCCGACGTCGATCGTCGCCACGACATTCGGATCCGTGATTTTCTCATCGTTCACCGTGACGCCACCTTGCTGAATGAGCCGGCGCGCTTCGGATGACGACGGCGCCAAGGCATGGGCCACCATCAGGGCGATGAGGCGCTTGTCGTCCGGCACGGCCACGCGGGTCTCTTCGATCTCGTTCAAGGCGTTGGCCACCACCAGGGCGTATTGCTCGCGCGCGGCTTTGGCCGCCGCTTCGCCATGGTACATCCGTGTGATGGTGAAGGCGAGCTCGTGTTTGGCCGCATGCGGATCGGCTTCGCAACGTTGTTTCACCGCAGGGAGCTCGTCGTCGGACACATCCGTCAGCAGTTCGAACCAATTGTAGGTGAGCGCGTCGTTCTTCAGGCGCATCACTTTCACGTACATCTCGGCGGGAGATTCGTCCAGACCCACATAGTTGTCGTAGCTCTTCGACATTTTGTTCACCCCGTCGGTGCCCACCAGAAGCGGCATCATGAGGGCGACCTGCGGTTCCTGTCCGTCGGCGCGCTGAAGGTCGCGGCCCACCAGAAGGTTGAATTTCTGGTCGCTTCCGCCCAATTCCACATCCGAGCGGAGGTGCACCGAATCCTGCCCTTGGGCCAAGGGATACAGGAACTCATGCAGCGAAATCGGTTCGTTGTTCTGATAGCGCTTGGTGAAATCGTCGCGTTCGATCATGCGCGCCACGGTGAATTTCGACGCCAGACGGATGAGGTCTTCAAAGCCCATCGGTCCGAGCCACTCGGAATTGTGAACGATGGTGAGCTTGGCGGGATCCGTATCCAGGATCTTCGAGGCTTGCTGGAAATAGGTCTCGCCGTTCTTGCGGACCTGTTCGATCGTCAGCGAAGGTCGCGTCTTGTTTGCGCCGGTGGGGTCGCCGATCATGCCGGTGAAATCGCCGATGATGAGGATGGCATGATGCCCGAGGTCCTGGAACTGACGCAACTTGCGCAGAATCACGGAATGGCCGAGGTGGAGATCGGGCCGGGTCGGGTCGCAGCCCAACTTCACGCGAAGGGGCACGCCGGATGCGATCGAGCGCTCCAGTTTGGCGACGAGCTCGGGCTCAGGCACGATCTCGACCGTGCCGCGGCGGATGAGGGAGAGTTGGGTGTCGAGGGAGGTCATAACTTGTTTTGATTGGGGCGCAACGTAGGGGCGCATCATTGATGCGCCCTTACGGTTGCGCCCTTTCAATAAGGGCCCCCACATCCTTCGCATAGTCGGCCGCGCCGGGTACGACGATCGAGATGGCATTGTAGGTGGCGGGGGCCATGGGTTTCACATACGGAACAAGGCGCGAGTCGCGGAGCGTCGCATCGCTCAGCATTCCCAGGCTTGTGAGAAGGATCAGCAGCAGCGATACGCTCACGCCGGCTTTCAGAACACCGAACACGAGGCCTATAATGCGGTTCGGAATGCTCAGCAGGGTGATTTTCAGCAGGATGTTCAAGCCATAGACCAGGCCGGAGACCACGAACATCACCAACCCGAAGATCACGAAGAACCCGACGATGAGGGCGGGGGTGCCGTCGATGCCGGATTTTGCGGTGATCCACGCCGCCACAGAATCCATGTTGTGGAACGCGAGGAACGCGGCGATGGCCAGTCCCGCGAGTTGGGCGACTTCCTTGACCAGGCCGTTCGACCAGCCCTTCCAAGCGCCATATCCCAGTGGAATGAGAAGCAGGATGTCGATCACACTCATCGGCTCACCCCAGAAGGGCTTTGACCACGGCGTTGACCAAGCCGCCGTCGGCTTTGCCTTTCACGCGGGGCATGAGTCCGCCCATCACCTTGCCCATGTCCGCCGGACCCTTCGCGCCCACGGCGGCGATCACCTCGGCGGCGATGGCGCGGATCTCGTCTTCCGACATCATCTTCGGCAAGTACGATTCGATGACCGCCAGTTCGGCCTTTTCGATTTCGGCCAAGTCGGCCCGACCCGCCCCTTCAAACTGGCTGATGGAATCTTTGCGCTGCTTGGCCGATTTCATCAACACTTGGATCACCGCCTCATCGGTGAGTTCGGTACGCGAGCCGTCGGTGCGTGCGGCGATCTCCTTTTCGGTGAGGGCGGTTTTCAGGGAACGCAGCACCGCCGTTCTCACGGCATCCCGCGCTTTCATGGCCTCTTTCATATCGGCCATCAGGGTGTTGTAGACAGTACTCATGGAAGGAAGTTAAAACGAAAAAAGGGTCACACGTGAAACGCGCAACCCTTTTAAGAACACAGTGAGACGGAGGGACCGAAAGACTCAGGCTTTCACTTTGCGGAGGAAGTCGTCGACTTTGTCCACTTCCACCATCGATTCGCGGTAGTTGTAGGTGCCGATGTCCGACTTCACGGAAACGATGACTTTCGCCATCTTGCGCTGCGAGAGTTTCGAGGCGAGCGCTTTCTCACCGAAGGTCTGCTTCTTAGCCATTATTTAATCTCCTTGTGGACCGTGTGTTTGCGCAGGCTCGAGTTGTATTTCTTCAATTCCATACGACCCGTGGTGTTGCGACGGTTCTTGGTGGTCACATAGCGCGAAGTGCCCGGTTCGACCGTGCACTCGAGGATGACCTGGATTCGGTTGCCTTTGGATTTTGCCATGTCAGACGTCCTTTCTCAACGTGCCTTTCTTCGCCGCGTCGATGACGGCAGCCAGAACGCCATTCTTGTTGATCGTACGAAGGGTTTTCGCCGTCACTTTGAGGGTGACCCAGCGGTCTTCTTCCGGGATGTAGAAACGCTTCGTCTGCAAGTTCAGATGGAACTTGTGATGCGTTTTGTTATTCGCGTGGGATGAACGCCAGCCGTTCAGCGCCTTGGCCCCTGTTAAATCGTCTCTGCGTGCCATTGTTCTCGGTTGTGTTACTTTTCGGGAAAGACGCGAAATATACACCAGTTTTCCACAACAATCAAACAAATCAATTGTTCGCGAGGTTGGAGAAAATGCGGTATTTTGCTTTACAGCATGGTATCTCGCATCACGTCACGTCTCGGTACGCCTCATGGCATTTTGGGAAGCCCTATCCCGCGCCACCGCTGTCTGACGGCGCCAAAATAGCAACAGTCAACCCCGCCCTTTCTATGACCAACACCCACGCAGAAGATTATAAAGCCAGTAATATCCAGGTCCTGGAGGGTCTGGAAGCCGTTCGGAAGCGTCCGGCGATGTACATCGGCGACATCGGAGTCCGCGGTTTGCACCACCTCATCAATGAAGTGGTCGACAACTCCATCGATGAAGCCCTCGCCGGATATTGCGACCATGTGTCCGTGAAACTGCAAAAAGACGGCTCCTGCCGCATCGAAGACAACGGTCGGGGCATTCCGGTCGACATCCATCCCACCGAAGGCATCCCGGCGGTGGAATTGGTGCTCACCAAGCTGCATGCGGGCGGAAAGTTCGACAAAGACACCTATAAGGTCTCCGGCGGTCTGCACGGCGTGGGCGTGAGCTGTGTGAACGGCCTGTCCACCTGGTTCACCGCCGAAGTGCACCGCGACGGCAAGATCCACGAGATGCGCTTCGAAGAGGGCAAGACGGTGAAGCAGCTCGAGGTGACGGGCAAGACCGAGAAACGCGGCACCATCATCACGTTCTATCCGGACGCCACCATCTTCAAGCAGACCATCGAGTTCAAATTCGAGATCATCGCCGAGCGGATGCGGGAACTGGCCTTCCTCAACCCCGAGATCACCATCGAGCTGATCGACGACCGCGACGAGGAGCCGATCTCAGCCGCCTACCATTACGAGGGCGGTGTTGTCGATTTCGTCCGCTTCCTCGATGAGAACCGCGAACCGATGATGCCCGAGCCGATCTACATCAGCGGCGAATCCGACGACGTGCCCGTGGCCGTCGCGCTCCAGTACAACAGCACGTACAATGAGAATGTGCACTCGTTCGTCAACAACATCAACACGCACGAGGGCGGCACGCACGTGTCCGGTTTCCGCCGCGCCCTCACGCGCTGCTTGAAAACCTACGCCGAGAAGAACAACCTCATCAAAGGGAAGATCGCCATCACCGGCGACGACTTCCGCGAAGGCCTTACCGCCGTCATCTCCATCAAGGTGGCCGAGCCGCAGTTCGAGGGTCAGACCAAAACCAAGCTCGGCAACTCCGAAGTGCAGAGCGCTGTGGAAGTCGTGGTCTACGACAAGCTCAGCGAGTTCCTCGAGCAGAACCCGAAAGTGGCCCGCAACGTGCTCGAGAAGGTCTTCCTGGCCGCCGAAGCGCGCGAAGCCGCCCGCAAAGCCCGCCAGCTGGTGCAGCGCAAAGGCGCCCTGATCACCGGCGGACTCCCCGGCAAGCTCGCCGACTGCTCCATCAACGAGCCCGAGCATTGCGAAATCTACCTGGTGGAAGGTGATTCGGCCGGCGGATCGGCCAAAATGGGTCGGAACCGCAGCTTCCAGGCCATCCTTCCTCTTCGTGGAAAGATCCTGAACGTGGAGAAGGCCCGCATCAACAAGATCCTCGAGAACAACGAGATCCGCGCCATGGTGACGGCCCTCGGCACAGGCGTCGGACACTCCGAAGACTTCGACCTCACCCAGCTGCGCTATCACAAAGTCATCATCATGACGGATGTGGGATCCGTCGACGTCCGCATCCGCACGCTGCTTCTCACGTTCTTCTACCGCTACATGATGCCGCTCATCGAAAACGGGCACGTGTACATCGCCACGCCGCCGCTCTACAAGATCGCCCAAGGGACGAACACCGAGTATGCCTGGGACGATGAGCAGCGGGACACCATCCTCAAACGCCTCAAAAAAGGCAATTCGACGCGCAAAATCGAGGTATCCCGATACAAAGGTCTCGGCGAGATGAACCCCGAGCAGCTTTGGGAGACCACGATGGATCCCGAGCGCCGCACCTTGCAACTCGTGACGATCGAGAGCGCCGCCGCCACCGACCGTCTGTTCTCCATGCTCATGGGCGACGCCGTGGAACCCCGCCGCGAATTCATTGAGCGCAACGCCAAGTACGCTAAACTCGACATCTGATGGCATCCGATAGAATCATTAAAATCACCATCGAAGACGAAATGCAGTCTTCGTACATCGATTATTCGATGTCGGTCATCGTGTCGCGCGCCCTTCCGGACGTGCGCGACGGCCTGAAACCCGTTCACCGCCGCGTGCTGTTCGGCATGAGCGAACTCGGCATGCTCCACAACCGCGCCTACAAGAAAAGCGCGCGGATCGTGGGTGAAGTGCTCGGGAAATACCACCCCCACGGCGATTCGGCGGTGTATGACACCATCGTGCGCATGGTGCAGGACTTCTCCTTGCGCTACCCGCTCGTCGACGGACAAGGAAACTTCGGTTCGGTGGATGGAGACTCAGCCGCGGCCATGCGGTACACGGAAGTGCGCATGCAACGCATGGCGGAAGAGCTTCTCGCCGACATCAACAAGAACACGGTCGACTTCCAGCCCAACTTCGATGACACGCTCACCGAGCCCACGGTGCTTCCGGCACTGGTTCCGAACCTGCTGATCAATGGCTCGAGCGGTATCGCGGTGGGCATGGCCACGAACATGCCTCCCCACAACCTTACCGAGGTGGTGGATGGGGTCACGGCCTATATCGACAACCCGGAGATCGAGATTTCCGAGCTGATGAAGCACATCACCGCTCCGGACTTCCCGACGGGCGGCATCATCTATGGCTACGAAGGCGTGAAGGACGCGTATCTGACGGGTCGCGGCAAGGTGACCATGCGCGCCTTGGCTACGGTCGAGGAACTGCGCGGCAACCGCGAGCAGATCGTGATCACTGAGATCCCCTACCAGGTGAACAAGGCGATGCTCATCCAGAAGATCGCCGAGCTCATCCATGAGGAGAAGCTGACCGACATCGCCGATGTGCGCGACGAGAGTGACCGCGAAGGGATGCGCATTGTCGTGATCCTGAAACGGAACGCCATTCCGAGCGTCATTCTCAACCAACTGTACAAATACACGGCGCTGCAGAGCACCTTCGGCATCATCAACCTGGCGTTGGTGAAGGGTCGCCCGAAAGTGATGAACCTGAAAGAGATCATCAAGCATTTCGTGGACCACCGCCTCGAGGTGATCATCCGCCGCACGCTGTACGATCTGGATCAGGCCGAAGCCCGCGCCCACATCCTGGAGGGCTTGAAGATCGCCATCGACAACCTCGATGAGGTGATCAAGACCATCCGCGCGTCGAAAAACGTGCCCGAGGCCAACGACACCTTGCGCAGGAAGTTCGGTCTCACCGACATCCAGGCGAAGGCCATCCTCGACATGCGCCTGCAGAAACTCACCGCGCTCGAGCGTGACAAGATCGACCTCGAGTATCGCGAGATCCTCGACGAAATCCGTGAGTTCCGCCGCATCCTGAGCAGCCGTCAGGCCCAGCTCGAGATCATCAAGATCGAATTGGCGGATGTGCGCGCCCGCTACGGTGACAAGCGCCGCACCCAGATCGTCTACTCGGCCGAAGACTTCACCATCGAAGACATGATCGCCGATGAGGATGTCGTGGTCACCATCTCCAACACCGGCTTCATCAAGCGCACCCCCGTGAGCGGCTACCGCCGTCAGAAACGCGGTGGCGTGGGCATGAAGGGCGCCGGAACCAAAGGGGATGAGGAATACATCGAACATCTGTTCGTGGCCACCAACCACAACTACATCCTCTTCTTCACTGAGAAAGGCAAATGCTACTGGTTGAAGGTCTACGAGATTCCCGAAGGCACCCGCCTCAGCCGCGGCCGCGCCATCGTGAACCTGATCCAGATCGACAAAGACGACAAGATCAAGACCTTCGTGCCGGTGAAGAGCCTCGATGACAAAGAATACATCGAGAACCACTACATCATCATGGCCACCAAGAAGGGCACCATCAAGAAAACTTTGCTGGAAGCGTACAGCCGTCCACGCCGTGATGGCATCATTGCCATCAATGTGGACGACGGCGACCATCTCTTGGAAGCAAGCCTCAGCGACGGCACCAGCACCATCATCCTGGCCGCCCGGAACGGACGCGCCATCCGCTTCAAGGAAAGCGATGTGCGCGAGATGGGCCGGAACACCCGTGGCGTACGCGGCATGAGCCTGGATCACGACAAAGACGAGCTCGTGGACATGGTGGTCGTGAAGAACGTGAACGAAGCCACCATCCTGGCCATCTCCGAGCACGGCTTCGGAAAACGCAGCCTGGTGGAAGATTACCGCGAGCAATCGCGCGGCGGAAAAGGCGTCATCACCATGAAGATCACTCCGAAAACGGGGTCCCTGATCGCGACGAAGGAAGTGAGCGACAAAGACGACCTGATGATCATCACCCAGAAAGGGAAGATCATCCGCATGCATTGCAACGACATCCGCTCGATGGGACGCAACACCCAGGGTGTACGCATCATCCGCCTCGGCGGGGATGACTACATCGGCGGTGTGACCCGTGTGGTGCGCGACGAGGACGATGAGGACATGGAGTTCAACGGCGAAGGCCATGCCGACACGCCACCATCTCCATCCCCGGACGCCCCCGCGGCTCCGGAACTCTTCGAAGAGTGATTCCAATGAAAAAGGCTCCGCAAGGGGCCTTTTTTTTACCTTGTATCCATCATGAGCGACTATTTCACCATTCCGCAAGGGCGAGACCTCGTCCTCCTGATCACCGCCCTCGTGGCCTATGCCTTGTATTGGGCCTTCTTCCGGGAGAAAATCAGAGCCTATCTGCGCCGCGGTCAAGACGATCCGCACGACCTTGGCACCTAACGGCTTGGCGGTCGTACGCGCGGGGGTTCAACCAACCTCACCGCTTGTGAAATCCATCGTTTTCGCAAGTTTGCTTCTGCTTCCATCCGTCGTTGACGCTCAGGGCGTGATCCGCGACGGGTTCTCGGGTGTCACATCCATCCAACTGTCCACCGGGTCCGGAGATGTCGAGGTGGATGTCGCACATCGCCGAGGTCATCATCGAGGGGACGACGTTGTTTCGGGCGATTTTGGCGGTGCTGAACACGCCCCAGGCAACGGGTTTCATCAGAAATAGAGGCGTACCAAAGCCAAACCGGACGATGACGGACGCAGGAAAGTGACGGCTGTCGTCCGCGTGAGATTGTACCCCACCATCGATCCGACCAAGACCGATGTGGCCGCGAACGGAAGCAAGGCTTCGCCCATGTTGGCGCCGAGGCCGACTCCGGCAACAAGTCCGACGGTGGAGCCGACCATGGTCCAACCCAGGCTACCTTTGTCACTGGTGGTGTTTCCGAATCGATACACCCCATAGCCGTTTCCTACCGTGTAACCGATGAAGCTACCGGCGACCACCGCTCCAAGCGCTTCCCAGCCGGTATCGTCTTTTCCGACGAGAAGCCGACCCGTCAGTCCACCCGCAACACCCCCGATCGCTCCACCAGCCACACCCCCGACGATCTGCTGGGGAATGCGGTTTCCGGTGATGGAGAATTGCGCCTCTACATCCGTAAAATTAAAAACTAAAACAATAAAAAACAATGAGATACGCATACTGTTATTGGTGTTTGGATTGGATTTGGGTCATCATCTCGTTCAAGAGGACCTCTCGCATCAAGATGAGTTGATTCGGAGCGAGGATGGTGATCTTGTTCCCGAACTGAAGGAGGAATTCATTCAGAAAGGTCAGATTGTCGAATTCGAACGAGAGTCGGGTGTGGTCTTTTCCGGCCTTCAGATCCAAAACTCGGGCGGGAAGTTTCTGTAACAGCGGCTGAATCACGGACGCATCCACATCCAGCTCGATGAGGTGCGGCTTCTTGTCGAGGCGGAAAATCATCTCCTCTTGATCGAGCTTAGGCATGGTGAACGACTCCGTGGTAAGAGAAACCTCGGACATCCGGTCAAGCACGAAATTGCGGATTTCTTTTCGAAGGTGGCAGTACCCCATCACATTCCAGTGGTCGGTGAAATACACCAGCTGATAGGGATCCATGTCGCGCACCTCGTCTTTGTATGCGAATCGGATCACCTGCCGATAGGCGATCGCGTTGGCGATGAGGAACCAGTTTCCACCCTGCTTTTTCTCGGGGACATTCACGGAGAACGGGTTCACCACGGTGTGGTCGTCGAGCGCGCTCATGAGGTCTTTGAGTTCGCCAGGCACCACGTTCCGAATCTTGAGCTCCACATCGCGCGCATCCTCCACCATGTCTTTGTCCACCTGCGATTTGACGAAGCTGAGCCCCATCATGATGGTGGCCATCTGCTTGGAGGTAAACATCAACGGAGGAATGCTGTACCCTTTCGGAATGAGGTATCCTTCGTGCTGCTCGTGCGAGACCGGCACATTCATCTCCTGCAACACCCGCATGTCGCGGAAGATGGTTCGACGACTCACGTCAAAGTACTCGGCGAGGTAGTCCGGAGTGATGTTTTTCTTCTTGGATTGAAGCATCAGCAAGAGCTTCATCCGACGTTCGGCGCTTTTCATGCCCTTAAGATGCGTCTTTTTCCGCATCCCGCCAATGAAACGGTGTAAGGCTAAAAATAATAATAGCTTACCCGTTTTCCCGGTTCAATTCCAAGAGGCATTTGTCCTCATAGAAACCGTCTGTCTCAAGCGTGTCGAGATCTGCGAAACGCACGGACATCGCGTCGACCACATCCTCCAATTCCCACATGAAATCCTTCCCTTTGAGGAAGAGCGCATGTGCCCAGGGTTGGGCGGACATCGCCTTCGAAAATTCTCCTAATTTGAACGCGTGCTTGCTGAGAATAACCTGATCCGATTCCACCGCCAGTTTCTTGATATCGGCGCACTCGACCCGGACGTTCTTCAGATGGAAGGTGCGCACCAACTCTTTGAGGACGATGGTCTTCTTCTCGATGATGTCCACCAACAGGAACTCTTTTTCCGGGAAGGCCATGGCGAGGGGAATGCCGGGGAGTCCGCCACCGCTTCCGATATCCACGAAGCGCGAATGGGAGTGGAACACCGGAGACAGCGCGCACATCAGGCTGTGCATCTGATGCTTCTCGAATTCAACGATGTTCATTCCGCGACTCACCACATTCACACGCTCGTTCCACATCAGCAGCACTTCGCCGTATTCCTGAAAGGCGCAGGCTTTGCGCTGGATGTCGGCCTTCAGCGACTCCCATGTTTCACGTGAAACATCAAGAGGAGCGACCGGAATATGTTTCACGTGAAACATCGCGCTCAGTTCTTGAGATAGACCATGAGCACGGCGATATCGGAGGGCGTCACGCCGCTGATGCGGCTGGCTTGACCTATGGTCTCGGGACGCACTTTGTCGAGCTTGATCTGTCCCTCTTTGGAAAGGCTTTTGATGTTCTGGTATTGGATCTTGTCCGGGATCACCAAGCCCTCCTGCCGGACGACCTCCTCCGCCATCTCGAACTCCTTCTCGATGTACCCGGCATATTTCAGCTGGATTTCAACCTGCTCGATCACACGGGGATCGTTGGTGATGGCGCGGATGCCGGCATTGATCTCCGGATCGCGATCCATCAACTCGGGCAAGCTGACTTGCGGACGCGTGATGATCTGCGGCACTTTCATCGTCTGTTTCAACGGCGCGGTACCCAGGGATTCCAAAATCGGATTATACACATCGATGTTGGCGGAGTACCCGGCCACAAACTCATGAACGGCGTCAATCTCAGATTTCCGCTTGAGATAGCGTGAGTATCGCTCTTCCGTTGCCAAACCGATCTTACGACCGATTTCCGTCAACCTCAGATCCGCGTTATCCTGCCGTAGCAAAATCCGATGCTCGGCCCGGGATGTGAACATCCGATACGGCTCGTCGGTCCCCGTACCGACCAGATCATCGATCAACACACCGATGTAGGCTTCCGACCGGTTCAGAATCAGGGGGTCGTTTCCTTTCACCTTCTGAGCCGCGTTGATGCCCGCCATCAAACCTTGGCACGCCGCTTCCTCGTACCCGGTGGTACCGTTGATCTGCCCCGCGAAGAACAAGCCCGAAACCAATTTGGTCTCCACGTCGGCCGACTCCGAGTCGAGCGCCAGTGAACGACCATCCGACACATGGGA
>CAYVRS010000004.1:48034-51704 GCA_964454075.1 uncultured Chitinophagales bacterium | reverse complement strand
AGGGTTTTTTCGGCCTGGTCGGCGTCTTGCTCCAGGTCCCGGCTCAGTTCCTCCATCTTGCGTTGCATGCGGCGCGGGGCGTTGTCGTCGAGCTGCTCCATCCGCTCGCGCATCTGCTCCAGTTGCTCGGCCGCATCTTTTTGTCGCTGTTCGGTCTCCTGGTCGGAGGTCGGCGTCTCGCTGAGCTGCTCCTGCAGTTGCTCGAGCTGTTCGAGCTGCGCCGCCATGCGGTCGAGCTCGGCGCGGGTCTTGAGCTGCTTGAAGAGCTCCATCGTGCGCTCGATCCGCTCCTTGAAGCGCTGCTCGTTGAATTCCATGTTCTCGATGGCCTGGCGCACCTGGTTCGGATCCATCTCCTGCAGCGCTTTCTGCAGTTCCTCCATGGCGCGGGCCAGGTCGGGGTCGTTCAGCTCCTCGGCCAGCTTCTCCAGCTGCTCGTACAGCTCGCGGGTTTCCTCGCTCAGCGCGCGGCTCTCCTCGCCGGCGGCCTTCAGCTCTTCCAATTCCTGCTGCAGCTCGCGCACCTGCTCTTCCAGGGCTTCGCGCTGCTGCTGCATCTGGTCGGCGTTGCGCATCTGCTCGGCCCGGTTGCGCGGATTGTTGATGAGGTCCTCGCGCAGCTCTTCCAGCTGTTTGCGGTTCTCCTCGGCCTGGCGTTCGATCTCGGCCAGCGCGTTCCCCGCCTCGTTCTCCATCTCGTCTTCGGCGGCCAGCAGTTCGGCCATCGAAGCGATACGGATCACGCGCGGCTCCGAGCGCGTGGTCTTGCGTCCGCTCACGGCGTCGTTGTCAGTCACATCCAAGGTCAGCGTGAGCTCATCCATGGGTCGCAGTCCGAACGAGGCCAGGTCCAGCCGGTAGGTGCCGATGCCCGCAGCCGGATGCGGACCCGGCACCGGAATCGCGCGTTCGACCGCGCTTTGGGAGAATTCCCGCTTCAGCGAGGTGTTGAGCACCACGGCCGAAATCCCGAAATCGTCGCGCATGTCCCAGATCAGCTCGACAGGACGCGCTTCCGCCAGGGCCAGGTCTACCGCCGGATCCAGCCAGCTCACCACCGGGGCCGCATCCTCGATCACGGTGACGGGCATGGAAAACGGATTGCGGTTCGCCAGGCCGGCGTCGTCGGTCATCTCGAACCAGAGCGAATCGTCCGCCATCACGCGGAATCGCGTGCTTTTGAGCAGGTCGAGCCGGGTGCCGCTGGCGGTGAGCATCTCGACGCGGCGCAGGGGTACGTTCGGACGCGCATCGAACCGCAGCTCCGAGCCGCGATGCACTTGAAGGCTGGGGATGGGATAGGGGATGGAATCGGCGCGGAGTCCGGTGTGCGCCGGCGGGACCACCGTCACCACGAGCGACGAAAACCGCGGCAGGAGGGAGACCGTCGCGGTGTACTCGGGCGAACGATGGCCGTCCATTTCGATCACATAGGTATGGTCGGTGAACAGCGGATCGGTGTCGTAGCGGAATCCGCCCTCATCCTTGCTCATCGGGAAGCGCCGGAATCCGGTCTCCTCGGGCGATTTCAGGGCGAGGACGACCGATTCGGGCTCGTCGCCCTCGAACCGCACCACCACGGGGAGCGGGAGTCCCTGCTCGATGGTGGCATCGCCCGGCTCCACGGTGAACTCGAAGGGATTGGGCGGAAGGAAGCGCTCGGTGGGCGAGAGGATTCGCCGTAGCGCCCCCGCGTCATACACGCCGAACAGGGCGACCAGCACGGCCAGGTTCACGGCGGTGAACGCGGCGAGGATCATCCCGGTGCGGTACGGATGTTTCTTGTCGTAGTCCTTGAGCTCGGCGGAGGCCGCATCCGCGCCCAGTTCCCGCATCAGCTGCGCGATGGAGGCGTTTTGTAATTTCGGACTGTGCTCGCCGCGGTTCAGGTGAAGGTCGAGCGCGTAGCGGATGGCGGGCTTGTCCAACGCGTCCGCGATCTGCGGATAGGCCAGTTCGAACGGGGTGGAGGGAAGCCGGCGGCGCAGTTCCCATCCGCCGGCCATGCCGGCGCCCAAGACCAGCATCCAGCCGATGACCTTCGCGACAGGCGGAAGGGTGGCGACGCTTTCGACCGTGGCGAGCACCAGGAAGGCGCCGATGGCCAGGCTCAGGGCGGTGAACAGGCGCAGGAGTCTCAGGCGCGATTCGCGCCGTTTCCAAGCGGTTCGCACCGCCTGATGTAGGTCGACTATGGGTTCTGAAACGGACACAGGTTCTAGTTAAACCTCATCCAGCGCGAAAGATTGTCCGGCGACGAATCCTTTTCCTTCACGGACGATCGTGCTCACTTCGACGTGCGCGTCGTGCTCATAAAACACGAACCAGCCGCCATCCGCCGCGGCGGAGAGAATCGATTCTTTTTCGGCGAGTGTGCGCAGCGGCTGCATGTCGTACCCCATCACCCAAGGCAACGGAACATGCGCGTGGGTCGGGAAGAGGTCCGCCGCGAACAGCAGCGTCTTTCCATCCGCGGTGATCCGGGGCAGTTGCATGCCCAGGGTGTGTCCGTGCACCCACAGCGTGTCGAGGCCGGGTTCGTAGGCCTGTCCCTCTTCGATGAGCTGGAGCAGCGGCGAGTCGAAAATGGGCAGCACATTGTCTTTCAGGAAGGAGGCTTTTTCGCGCGCGTTGGGGAACTGGGCGGTCTGAAGGTGGTCGGGCGTCACCCAATGCCGCGCGTGGGAAAAGATGAGCTCGGACTCCGTGGTGCCGGGCTTGTAGCGCGTGGCGCCTCCCCCGTGGTCGAAATGCAGATGCGTGAAGATCACGTCGGTGATGTCGCCCGGCGCGAGTCCCAATCCCGCCAGACCGCTCAGAAGGTCGCCCTGGCTGAAATCCAAGTCATAGATGCGCTGGAATTTCTCGTCGCCTTTGTGTCCGGCGCCGGTATCCACCAGGTACACGCGGTCCGTGGCCGAGGAGCGGATCACCCAGCAGCGCATCCCCATCGGAATGCGGTTGAGCTCGTCCGGCTGGATGTGTTTCGACCAGAGGGTC
The DNA here is from genome assembly GCA_964454075.1 of uncultured Chitinophagales bacterium. Lineage (GTDB taxonomy): Bacteria > Bacteroidota > Rhodothermia > Balneolales > HLUCCA01 > CAMTWZ01. Next base: position 48,704 of record CAYVRS010000004.1, on the reverse strand, counting down.
TTGGGCACCACGCCGAACATGGCGCCGCCGTCGAGGCGGAAGAGCCCGGTCTGGATGGCATCGATGGTGAACGGTCCGAGAGTGAGCGACATGGCCTACAGGTGCTCGAGCATGCGCTCCAGGAAGAGGCGGATCTCTTTGAGCTCGCGTTGCGCCGAGACGGGAAGGGAGGCGGACTTGTCCGCATCCGGCTTGCGGGTGATCACCTTCGCGGCGCCGGCAGTCGTGAATTTCTGGTCTTTGAGCAGCTCTTTGAGCTTGAGGATCACGTCAAGGTCCTGCTGGGTGTACACCCGCTTGCCGGCACGGTTCTTTTCCGGCCGCAATTCCTTGAAATGCGACTCCCAATACCGCAGGATATGCGGTTTGACGCCGGTCAGCCGGGTCACCTCACCAATCTGGTAGTAGAGCTTTTTCACGATTGTGGTATTTTCCTGCAATATCCAAAGAGAATCACCCATTTCCAACCCTTGAGCACCGCATCCGCACCTGAACTGAGCATCGTGATTCCCCTGCTGAACGAGCAGGAATCGCTTGGCGAACTCGCGTCCCGCATCGACGAGGCCCTGGGTTCGCGCTTCTACGAGATCCTCTTTGTGGATGATGGCTCCACCGACGGATCCTGGGACGTGATCGCCTCCCTCTCCGCCGCCGATCCGCGCATCAAAGG
>CAYVRS010000004.1:26394-48012 GCA_964454075.1 uncultured Chitinophagales bacterium | reverse complement strand
CGAGCTCCCCGCCATGTTCGCCATGCTCGACGCCGGCTATGATTTGGTGAGCGGATGGAAGCAGGTGCGCCACGATCCCATCAGCAAGACCATCCCCAGCAAGTTCTTCAACGGGGTGACCTCGCGGATGTCCGGCATCGACCTGCACGATTTCAACTGCGGACTCAAAGTCTACAAGCGCGAAGTGATCGAGAGCATCGAACTGTTCGGCGAGATGCACCGTTACATCCCACTTCTGGCCAAATGGCAAGGCTTCTCCAAGATCGGTGAGAAGGTGGTGACGCATCACGCCCGCAAGTACGGAAAGACCAAGTTCGGGCTGTCGCGCTTCATGAACGGGTTTCTGGACCTCATCACGCTCATGTTCATCCACAAATACATGAACAAGCCGATGCACTTTTTCGGAACGCTCGGCTTCGTGTCGCTGAGCACCGGGGGCGCGATCGTGACCTATCTGGCCTTCATGCGGGTGTTCTACAATGAGTACTTGTCGAACCGTCCGTTGCTTCTTTTCGGAATTCTACTGCTGGTGATGGGGGTTCAGCTGTTCTCGATCGGATTCGTCGGCGAAATGCTGAACAACTCCGAGAAACGTGGACGCAAGGTGAACATCCGGGATGAGGTGGGCGCATGAGCCAGATCGCGTATGATCCGGTGAAGGACCGGTTTGCGGCGTTCATCACGAGATCGCGTCCCCTCCGACGCCTCTTTTATTTCCTCCTCGACCTCTTTTTCCTGCGCGGCTGGAATGTGCGGCGCCGTCTCCGCGCAGAACTCGCGGCACGGCCGAACGCCGTGATCCTTGATGCGGGCTGCGGTTTCGGGCAATATGACCGCTTCCTGCTGGCCGGGTTTCCGGGCGTCACCATCCACGCCGTGGATGTCAAGCAAGACTACCTCGAGGCGTGCCGGCACTACTATGCGGCGGACATCGCCTCCGGCCGCATCACCTTCGCCGAGTCCGATCTGACGAAGGATACCTTCGCCGCCACGTACGATCTCGTGCTCTGCGTGGATGTGCTCGAGCATATCGAAGAAGACGTGCTCGTGATGACGACCTTGCGCAAGGCGCTCAAGCCGGGCGGGGTGCTGATCATGCATTCGCCCTCGCACCTGGCCGAAGACGACGCCGACGGCGACGAGTTCTTCGTGGGCGAGCATGCGCGTCCGGGCTACAGCCGTGAGGACCTGCACGCCAAGCTCACCGCCGCGGGCTTCGACGGCACCGACATCCGCTACACCTACGGCACGCTCGGGCACTTCGCCTGGGAAGTGCTCATCAAGTGGCCGATGCTCTGGCTCACGCGCTCCTTCGCCTTCGTGATCGTGCTGCCGTTCTGGTACGCGCTCACGCTGCTGCCGGGCCTGGCGCTGATGGCGGTCGATCTCCGGCGTAGCAATGAGTCTGGTACTGGGATTCTCGGAGTGGGTCGTTGTTAGTGGTTCGTTGTTTGTTGTAATCGAAGAGGAGGCTACAACAAACCACAAACCACAAACACGATATTCTTATTTGCAAAATCCTCCCCCATCGCCGTACCTTATCCGTTCTATTGAATCCGCCACGAGGCTGGGTCATCGGGGCGTAGCGCAGCCCGGTAGCGCATCTGTTTTGGGAACAGAGGGTCGCAGGTTCAAATCCTGTCGCCCCGACGATGACAGGGTTGCGAAGCACGGTAACACGTGCCCGTAGCTCAATTGGATAGAGCAGCTGCCTTCTAAGCAGCAGGTTACAGGTTCGATCCCTGTCGGGCATACAGATGGCGACATGGCCGAGTGGCTAGGCAGAGGTCTGCAAAACCTCGTACAGCGGTTCGAATCCGCTTGTCGCCTCGATACGAACCTTCCGGTTCAGCTCGGGTCCTCATTGGACCTTGTTCTTTTTTTGATGATAGCCACTATGCCGCGTTCGTCTAGGGGCCTAGGACGCCTCCCTTTCACGGAGGTAGCACGGGTTCGAATCCCGTACGCGGTACCAAATGGTGCGTTGTTTGTGGTAGGTCGTTTGTTGTGAAGACGACACACAACAAACAACAAACAACAAACAACTACCCAATTCCGGCGACACCCAGCAGTTTAGCCGCGAATGATTCCCAGCCGAGGCCGGATTTCAACCGCCGCATCCCGGCCCTCATCCCGGAGACATCCCCCGTCTCCACGAAGCGCCGGATCACCTGCGCCAGATCGATCGGATCTTCCCGCCGGTGGATCATCCCGTTCACGCCGTCGGTAATGTGGTCGGTGAGTCCGGCCAGATCGCTGCAGATCACTGGCAGACTGAAATTCACCGCATTGCTCAGGATGCCGCTCTGGCTCGCGCTCCGGTAGGGCAGCATCATCGCGTCGCTGAGGGCCATGAACTCGGCCGCGTCGTGGTGACTCACGTAACTGTCGATGATTTCGTAATAGGGGAGATGGTCCGGACGGATGCGGTTCACCAACGGCGCCTTGTCGATGTAGAATTCGCCGACGATGAGCGGACGGATGCGCAAGGCCTGCAGATCGAGCAGGTTCAGGGCGTCGATGAGCACGTCCAAGCCTTTGTATTGGCGGATGAAGCCGAAAAAGAGCAGCACCCTGTCGCCCTCCTCGAAACCGTGTTTTTTCCGCAGGTCGGCGACGGACTTCTCCGGCATCGGCTGGTCGTACACCGGGTGGAAGAGCCGCGTCGGAGCGGCACCCCGCATCCAGTCGCGGTATTCGCCTTCGGTCTGCGAGGAGAGCACCACCGGATAGTCGGTCTGCGCCATCAGCCGCTTGAAAAGCGTCTTCTCGAAGGGGAACATCTCGTGCGCGCGCACATTGTGCAGCACGCCGATCACTTCCAGGCCAGGGCGGCGGTCTTTCATGGCGGAGATCACGCCGGACATCGACGGCGCGAAGAACGGATGCCAGTACGAATAGATGAGGATCTGCGGACGAGCCTTCAGGATCCGCAACCCCGCCCCGCGCCAGTTGAAGGGCTGGTAAGAATGCAGCACGGGCGTGGCGTAGGGCTCGTCGCCCTGCTCGGTCTGGCTTTTCCCCGGAAACAGGATCGGCGGATACAGATGCGAGAAGTTGAAGGCGCGCGTGGTATGGCGCTGCCTCAACGCCTCATAGAGGTGATGGCTGAATCGGGAAATGCCGCCCCGGAAAGGGGGGAAGACGCTGAGGAAGGAGATCACTATGCAAGATAGTGCCTTACTCTACCGCTTGCTTCGCCTCTTTCCAATCAAATGCCAACCCGTCATTCTCTTTGTTCAGCTTGATCTTGATTGTCGCGCCTTCTTTGTGCGTGGCGCCGAGCAGCTCTTCGGCCAGCGGATCTTCCACGTATTTCTGAATGGCCCGGCGCAACGGACGCGCCCCGAATTTCGGATCGTAGCCTTTGTCGACGAGGAAATCCCGCGCCCCATCCGTCAACGTGATTTCGTAGCCGAGGTCGCGGATCCGCTTGAACAGGTAGTCGGCCATGTTCTCGATGATCTTGTGGATGTCGGCTTTTTCCAGCGGCTTGAACACGATCACATCGTCGATCCGGTTCAGGAATTCCGGATTGAACACCTTCCGCAAGGCTTCCTGGATCACGGTTTTCATCTTGCCGTAGTCGAAGGCCTGGTCGCTCGGAGCGAAGCCGATGCCGTTGCCCATGTTGCGGATGTCACGCGCGCCGATGTTCGAGGTCATGATGATGACCGTGTTGCGGAAATCGACTTTGCGTCCGAGGCTGTCGGTCAGAATGCCGTCATCCAGCACCTGCAGCATCAGGTTGAACACATCCGGATGCGCTTTCTCGATCTCATCAAGCAAGACCACGCTATACGGTTTGCGGCGGACTTTCTCCGTCAGGATGCCGCCCTCTTCGTAACCCACATACCCGGGAGGCGCGCCCACGAGGCGGGAAACGCTGAATTTCTCCATGTATTCGGACATGTCGATGCGGATGAGCGCGTCTTCGGTGTCGAACAGGTATTTCGCGAGGACTTTCGCCAGTTCGGTTTTTCCGACGCCGGTCGGACCCAGGAAAATGAACGAGCCGATGGGTCGAGCGGGATCTTTGAGTCCGGCGCGGGTCCGCTGGATGGCTTTCGCCAATTTGAGGATGGCTTCCTCCTGACCGATCACCTTCCCGGCCAGCTCGTCTTTCATCTTGAGCAGCTTGAGGCCTTCGCTTTGGGCGATCTTGTTCACGGGGATGCCGGTCATCATGGCCACCACGCGGGCGACGTCCTCTTCGGTGACATCATAGACCAGGTCTTCGGCGCTTTTCTCCCACTCGTTCTGCGCGTTTTCGAGGTCTTCCATCAGGCGCTTCTCTTTGTCGCGCAAGCGGGCCGCGTCTTCGAAACGCTGCTTCTTGACCATCTGGTTCTTTTCCTGGCTCGTTTTCTCGATGTCTTCTTCGAGCTGAAGCAGGTTCTGCGGCACGGTGATGTTGCTCAGGTGCACGCGGGCACCAGCCTCATCGAGGGCGTCGATGGCTTTGTCCGGAAGGAAGCGGTCCGTGATGTAGCGGTCGGTAAGTTTGACGCAGGCCAGGATCGCCTCGTCGGAATAGCTGACGCTGTGGTGCTTCTCGTACTTGCCTTTGATCTTGGTCAGGATTTCGAGAGTCTCTTCGGGGGACGTCGGATCGACCATGATTTTCTGGAAGCGGCGTTCCAGGGCTCCATCCTTCTCGATGTATTGGCGGTATTCGTTCAAGGTGGTGGCGCCGATGGCTTGCACATCGCCCCGCGCGAGGGCGGGTTTGAGCATGTTGGAGGCATCGAGCGAGCCGCTGGCTCCGCCGGCACCGACGATGGTATGGAGCTCATCGATGAACAGGATCACATTCGGGGTTTTTTCGAGCTCGGTCATCACGGCTTTCATGCGCTCTTCGAACTGTCCGCGGTATTTCGTGCCGGCCACGAGCGCGGCCAGATCCAAGGCCACCACGCGTTTGTCGAACAGGATGCGGCTCACCTTGCGTTTCACGATGCGAAGCGCCAAGCCCTCGGCGATCGCCGTCTTGCCCACGCCCGGCTCACCGATCAGCACCGGATTGTTCTTCTTGCGTCGGCTCAGCACCTGGGCCACGCGTTCGATTTCCTTCTCGCGACCCACGATCGGATCGAGCTTGCCTTCCTCAGCCAGTTTGGTCAGATCGCGGCCGAAATTGTCAAGGACAGGGGTTTTGGTCTTTTCCATCTTGCGTTCTCGTGCGGTTGCGGATGCGGATGCGGGTTTGGCGGCGGCCGGTTCGGACGGAAGCTCGGGCGCTTCGGGCGTGTCCTCTTCGCGGGCGGGTCGGCCGGACAAGATCATGTCGAGTTCCTCGCGGACCAGATCGTACGTCACCGCGAATTGCTGAAGAATCTGCGCGGCGATGTTCTCATCATCCCGAAGAAGCGAAAGCAGCAGATGTTCCGTTCCGATGGTGTCGCTTTTATAGAGTTTGGCCTCCAAATACGTGATGCGAAGCACTTTCTCGGCTTGTTTGGTCAGCGGGATGTTGCCCACCGTCACTGTGCCGCCGGTTCCGCGCACCGTGTCTTCGATGCTCTTTTTCAGCTTCTGGAGGTCACATTTCAGGTTTTTGAGGATGCGGACCGCGATTCCGTCGCCCAAACGGATGATGCCAAGGATGAGATGTTCCGTGCCGATGTAATCGTGCCCGAGGCGCAGAGCCTCTTCGCGGCTGAATTGAATGACATCCCGGACACGATTCGAAAAATTGCCTTCCATGATGGTAGTAGTCCCTTTATTTGCCCTCAAAGTAGCAGTTGTGGATGGAAATCGGAAATGGGAAAACGCTAAACGGTTGACGCTTGACGCTCGACGATCTGATGCTGATTGCTTGCCCTGAGCATGCCTGCCGAAGGAAGGCGCAGCGAAGGGTTGAAGAAGAAGCAAATGAATTGTGTGATGTGTATATGTTGTCTAATTCATACTCATGACTCCATTTCGCGATGCGGACCAATATTGACATCGACGACGTCTTAATGGAGGAAGCGCTCACGTACGGCGGCTTCAAGACCAAAAAAGAAGCGGTGGAAGCCGGTCTGGATTTGATTGTCCGCCGCGCGAAGCAAGAGCAGATTCGCCAATTGAAGGGAAAGCTTCACTGGGAAGGCGATTTGGACGACATGCGCACGAATAAATCATGATCCTGGTCGATTCAAGCATCTGGATCGGATATTTCAACGGAGCGGACACCTGGCAAACCCTTTGGCTGGATTATGCCCTTCAACATGATGTGGTCATTATCGGTGACCTGATCTTGGCCGAAGTACTGCTAGGCTTCCGGTCCGATGCCGAGGTTCTCCGTGCCGAGCAGATGCTGTTAGGGCTGCAAGTGGTGGAATTGGGGGGATCGGGAAGGGCTGTCAGAGCGGCACACCGATATCGATCGCTGCGAAAAAAGGGATGCACCATCCGCAAAACCATCGATCTGTTCATCGCCGTGTGGTGCATCGAAAACGATGTTCCGTTATTGCATTACGATTCGGAATTCGATGCCATCGCAACGCATGAGCCGATGTTCAGGGTAATCGGAAATCAGAAATCGGCTAACCGAAAACCGACAACTGAAAACCGAAAACCTCTTACACCAACGAAGTTCCCGTCATCTCCACCGGTTTCTCCAATCCCATCAACGCCAACAGCGTCGGGGCCACATCGGCCAATATGCCGGATTTCGGCGGAGTTTTTTCGCCCTGACGAATCACCAGCACCGGAACCGGCGCCAAGGTGTGCGCCGTGTGCGGCGATCCATCCGGATTCATCATGCAGTCGGAATTTCCATGATCGGCGATCACGACAATCTCATATCCCTGTTCACGCGCGACGGGAATAAGTCTCGACATGCAGAGATCGATCGCTTCAACGGCTTTCGCGGCGGCCGGTAGCGAGCCGGTATGCCCGACCATGTCCGGATTCGCGTAATTCAGAATCACCAGATCATACGGCTTCGATTCGATGGCCGCGATGAGCTTGTCGGTCACTTCGAACGCGCTCATTTCCGGCTGAAGATCGTACGTTGCCACTTTCGGACTCGGCACCAAGATCCGGTCCTCGCCTGGGTTCGGTTCTTCCACACCGCCGTTGAAGAAAAAGGACACGTGCGGGTATTTTTCGGTCTCCGCGATGCGCAATTGCGTTTTCCCATGCGAGGCCACCCATTCGCCCAAGGTGTTTTTGAGAGAGGTAGGCTCGAACACGACGTTCGCGAACCCGAAGGTGACGTCGTATTGCGTGAAGCAATAATAGGAGAGGTGCAGCGGACGCGTGTCGAAGCCGGTGAAATCAGCCCGGTTCAGCGCGACGGAGATTTCACGGGCACGGTCGCCACGGAAATTGAAAAAGAGGACGACGTCGTTTTCGCGGATGCGGGTCTCGGCGCCATCCTGTCCGACGATGGTGGGATGGATGAACTCATCCGTCACCCCATCCGCATAACTGTTCGTGAAGGCGTCTTTGGCGTGGGTGACCACAGATCCGAACCCATCCACCATCAGCCGGTAGGCTTTTTCGACGCGCTCCCAACGGTTGTCGCGGTCCATGGCGTAGTAGCGACCGATCACGGAGACCAATCGTCCGACGCCGATCTGCGCGGCTTTCGCTTCGAACTGCTCGCAGTAGCGTTGGCCGCCATCGGGAGCGGTGTCGCGTCCGTCGGCGAAGGCATGCACATAGACATTGTCGAGTCCGTTGCGCTGGCACAAGTCCAGCAGGGCGTACAGATGCTCGTTCTGGCTGTGGACCCCGCCGTCGGAGAACAGGCCCATCAGGTGGATGCGGCCTTGCGCCTTGGCTTTGGAGACGGCATCCAACAAGACCGGATGCGTGAAGAACGTGCCCTCGCGGATGTCTTTGTTGATGCGGGAGAGTTCCTGCCAGACGATTCGGCCGGAACCGATGTTGAGGTGACCCACCTCGGAGTTGCCGAACTGTCCGTCGGGGAGCCCGACGGCTTCACCTCCCGCGATCAGATGCGAGGAGGGATGTTCGGCGAAAAGGGAATTGATGAATGGCTTGCGAGCCCTGTCGATGGCGCTGACCGCGGGATTTTCCGCGATGCCGTATCCATCAAGGATGACCAACAGGGCTTTGCCCATTCGTGTGCGGACTTACGCGAGTTTGGCGACGTAGCGAACAAGGAGGGACTTTTTATGTCCGGCGTTGTTCTTGTGGATGATGTTCTTGGTGGCCATGCGGTCGAGGTAGGCGATGGCTTTGCTCAGGGCGGCTTCACCGTCGGCCTTGGTGGTGGCTTTCAAGACATTCTTGACCAGGGTACGCATGTTCGAGCGCAGACCACGGTTGTGGAGGCGGCGCTTGGCATCCTGGCGGACGCGTTTCACGGAAGAGATATGCTGTGGCATGTGGATTCGATACGGTTGGATAGAGACCCCAAAAATATCACCAAACATTGGGTTATACAAGAATTGTTTGTAATTTGCTGAACTCTGCTCTGAAATCATGATTGTAGTCATCGACGGGCCCGCGGGAGCGGGCAAAAGTTCCACCGCGAAGGAAGTTGCCAAACGCAGCGCGTTTCGGTACCTCGATTCCGGTGCCTTCTACCGGGCGTTGACGGTCGTGTTCAGGCAGACGGGAGAAGACCTCCCGGCGTTCTTTGACCGCCTGAATTCGATCAGGCTGACGGCCCAGTACCAGGGCGATGCGTTCCAGGTGTTCGTGGATGGTTCGGATGTGACCGACCAGCTGCGTCTGCCCGAAACCGCCGCCAAGGTGAGTGTGGTGGCCGCGATGCCCGAGGCCCGCGCCGTCGCCAATGCGGCGATGCGCGAGTTCGTCTCCACCGGTGATTTCATCGGCGAGGGGCGCGACCTCGGTACCGCGGTCTTTCCGCAAGCCGACCTGAAGATCTACCTCACCGCCGACCTCGGCGCCCGCGCCGCACGGCGTCTGGCCGAGTTGGAAGCGATGGGGCAGGCTCCGGAACCGGAAGATGTGCGTGGCAATCTGGTCCATCGGGACACCCTCGATGCCAGCCGCGCCGCCGACCCGCTCCGCAAGGCCGACGACGCCGTCGACCTCGACACCACTCACCTCACGTTCGAGGCGCAGGTGGCCGCGGTTCTCGCTCTGATCGACTCTGTAAAACAAAGGCAACAACCCGAAACCCTATCCCATCCCGGTGGTGACGTTCACCCGACGGATGCGGCAACACACAACATAATGTCTGAAGAATTAAACGCTGAAAACGTAGAGAATGTAGAGAACATCGAAGAGACGGCGCCAGAAGTGGCTCCTGTCGTCGAACCGATTGTCGACACCGCCGCCGAAGAAGCGGCTGCCGAAGCGGAAGCTTTCGCAGAAATCAAAGCCGCCAAGAAAGCGGAGGCGCCTGCCGCCAAAACCCCTTCCGGACCCGTGGACGGTTCCATCTCCGGCAAAGTGTATACCCTCGCTGAGCTGAACGAGTCGTCCGAAGATTATGACGAGTCGACCTATCAGGACCTGGTGAAGATGTATGAAGGCACCTTGAGCTCGATCTCCGAGAAAGAAATCATCAAAGGTCGCGTGGTCTCGAAAGACGAGAAGTACGTGATCGTCGACATCGGCTTCAAATCCGAAGGCATCGTGCCCCTGAACGAGTTCCGCAATGCGGATACGGTGAAGCCTGGCGATGAAGTCGAAGTGTATCGAAAACGCCCACAACCTGGGCACCGTGGTCGAAGGCTTCATCAAGCGCCGTATCAAAGGCGGCATGGTGGTCGACGTCTTCGGCATCGACGCCTTCCTGCCCGGATCGCAGATCGACGTGCGTCCGGTACGTGATTTCGACGCCTACGTCGGAAAAACGATGGAATTCCGCATCGTGAAACTCAACATGACCAGCGAGAACGTGGTGGTATCGCACCGCGCGCTCATCGAAACCGATCTCGAATCGCAACGCGAAGAGATTCTGGCGACGATGGAAGCCGGTCAGGTCCTCGAAGGCCAGGTCAAGAACATCACCGACTTCGGTGTGTTCATCGATTTGGGCGGCGTGGACGGCTTGCTTCACATCACCGACCTCTCCTGGGGCCGCGTGGAGCATCCTTCCGAAATCATCCGTCTCGACCAGCGCCTCAACGTGGTGGTCCTCGAGTTCGACCAAGACCGCAAGCGCATTTCGCTCGGTCTGAAGCAGCTTGAGCCGCATCCATGGGACGAGATCGACAAGAAATACCCTGAAGGCTCGCGTGTGCAAGGTAAAGTGGTCTCGATCGCAGACTACGGCGCCTTCATCGAGCTGGAGAAAGGTGTCGAAGGCCTCATCCACATCAGCGAGATGTCCTGGCCCCAGCACATCAAGCATCCGAGCCAATTGGTCGAAAAAGGCCAGGTCATCGAGTGCGTGGTGCTGAACATCAACAAGACCGACAAGAAAGTCTCGTTGGGCGTCAAGCAGCTTGAGAACGATCCGTGGAAAGACATCGCGGCCCGTTACCCATCCGGTTCCAAACACAAAGGTGTGGTGCGCAACCTGACCAACTTCGGCGTGTTCATCGAACTCGAGCCGGGTATCGACGGTCTGGTGCACATCTCCGACCTGAGCTGGACCGACAAAGTGGTCCATCCGAACGAAGTGGTGGCCAAGGGCGACGAGCTCGACGTGGTGATCCTGTCGATCGACTACGAAAACCGCCGCATCTCGCTCGGTCACAAGCAAACCCTCACCAACCCATGGGAAACCTACTCGGTCGAGTACGCCCCTGGAACCAAGCTGGAGAACGGTGTTGTGGCCAAGGCGACCGACAAAGGCGTCTTCATCAAGCTGCCTTTGGGCGCTGAAGCCTTCCTCCCGGCCAAAGAAGCCCTCTTCGGCGATGCCGTGGTAGCCAACTACAAAGACGGACAAGTGGTGAATGTGACGGTCATCGAATTCGATGAGACGAACAAATCCATCATCGTCAGCGAGAAAGCGTACCTGGAAGGCGACGACCGCAAAGTCAAGAAAGCCAAGCCCAAGAAAGGCGAGCCTGCCGAGGGCGCACCGACCCTCGGTGAGATGTCCGGCCTGGCCGACCTGAAAGCGAAACTCCTGGAACAGGAAAAAAACGCCAAAGGCTGATCGATCACTGAAAACGTGTATCATACAAAGGAGGAATGCTTGCATTCCTCCTTTTGTTTTTTAGGGACCATGGACACTGTCGCACAAACCTACGAGAAGCTGGCTTCGAAACTCTCACGGATGGTTCCGGATGCGGAATTGCGCGTGAAAGCCGAGATCGCCTATGAGATCAACCGCCTCAAGAAGGAGAAGAACGCCATCATCCTCGGGCATAATTACATGGAGCCGGCCTTGTACCACTCCATTCCCGACGTGGTGGGCGATTCGCTCGGACTGAGCCGCATCGCCGCGAAATCCACCGCCGACCGCATCATCTTCTGCGGCGTGAGGTTCATGGCGGAGACGGCGAAGATCCTCAATCCGTCCCGTATGGTGCTTCTTCCGGCGAAAGTGGGCGGATGCTCGCTCGCATCCAGCATCACCGCTGACGATGTGCGCAGACTGAAAGCTAAGTACCCGGGCGTTCCGGTGGTCACCTACATCAACACCTACGCCGACGTGAAGGCGGAGACGGATGTGTGCTGCACCTCGGCCAACGCGGTCGACATCGTGCGTCAGCTCGACAGCGACGTCGTGATCTGTCTGCCGGATGAGTTCCTGGCCAAGAACGTGGCCCGCGAGACGGGCAAGAAAGTGATCTTCCCCAGCGAAGCGGCGGGGAACGAGTTCCACGAAGCGATGATCGTGTGGAACGGGCGCTGCGAAGTGCATGAGCAGTTCACGGTGCAGGATATTGTGAACGCGCGGCGCCAGTTCCCGGACACGGTGGTGATCGCGCATCCGGAATGTCCGCCCGAGGTCGTGGAAGCCTCCGATTACAGCGGATCAACCACGGCGATGGTGGATTTTGTGGCGAAGTCGGAAGGAAGCCGCTTCCTGTTGCTGACGGAATGCAGCATGAGCGACAATATCGCCGCGGAGAACCCGGATAAGGAATTCCTAGGCTTGTGCAGCGTGCGTTGCCCGCACATGAACGAGATCACGCTGGAAGATACCTTGGAGTGTCTGCGGACCGACCGGTATCAGATCGAGCTCGACGAGGACATCCGCATCCGGGCCAAGCGTTCGCTGGACCGGATGCTGGAAATGAGCCTCTGAGACTTATTTGTCGCGGAAGAAGAAGATCTTGTTGTTGCCGGCGTCTTTGCCGCTCTTGATCTTGATGCCGTTGTCACGCTGCCAGGTGTAGGCCACGTTGCGCATCGAATTCAGCTCCTTGTCGTCGGCATAGGTCACTTCCACGGCGTCTCCGCCAGGGGTGAGTTGGGACAGAGCGTCAATGAGCGGCTTGAATTTGGAAGAGGTTTTCTTCTTGGCCTTGACGTCGGCGCGCTTAATGAAACGAACTTTCATTGGTTTATTTTATATAGTGAGTGGATTGTCGGGATGCCATGCATCACACTGTTTAAATTTATCCACATTTCCATATAAAAACAAATCAAGGAACTTGTACTGTCGACAGTATGCGTTCGATCACATCTTCCGACGAAATGTTTTCCGCTTCAGCCTCATAGGTGAGTATGAGACGGTGTCTGAGCACGTCCATGGCCATGGCACGAACATCTTCCGGAGTGACATAAGCGCGGGTTTGCAGGAAGGCGTGGCCGCGTGCCGCCAGATTCAGATTGATCGATGCCCGTGGTGATGCGCCGTACTGGATGAGGCCTTCCACATCCTTCAGTTTGTATTTTTCAGGATTTCGTGTGGCGAAAATCAGATCGATGATGTAATTCTCCACTTTTTCGTCCATGTAAATGTCTTGGACGACCTCTCGGGCCTTGAGAATATCCGCCGGCTTGATCACCGGTTTCAGCGCGGCCGGACGTGCCGTCTTCGCCATGCGGCGCATGATTTCAAGCTCTTGGGCCTCCGTGGGGTAGCCGATCTTGATCTTGAGCATGAACCGGTCGACCTGCGCCTCGGGAAGGGGATAGGTGCCTTCCTGTTCCACCGGGTTCTGCGTGGCGAGCACGAGGAAGGGATTGTCGAGTTTGAAGGTCTTCTCGCCGATGGTGACTTGGCGTTCCTGCATGGCTTCCAGCAAGGCGCTCTGCACTTTCGCCGGTGAACGGTTGATCTCGTCCGCCAAGATGATGTTCGCGAAAATCGGACCTTTCTTGACGGTGAAGTCGCCTTCCTTCTGGTTGAAGATCAGAGTGCCGATGAGGTCGGCGGGGAGGAGGTCGGGCGTGAACTGGATTCGCTGGAATTTGGTCTGGATCACTTGCGCCAGTGAGGAGACGGTCAATGTCTTGGCCAGACCGGGCACGCCTTCCAGCAACACGTGGCCGTCGGTGAGCAGGCCGATGAGGAGGCGGTCGATCATGGTTTCCTGACCCACCACCACCGATCCGAGTTCAGTGCGGACGGCCTCCACGAAGGCGCCGGACGTTTCGATGCGCTCCCGGAGCGCCTGCATGTCTACGGTGTAATACTGCATCTTCTTTCGGGTTTATCCCTATCTTTTGGAGTGAAAAAAATCCCAAGAATATATCGTTTCTGATGGACATTATTGAAGCCGTCCTGCTCGGCATCCTGCAAGGAATCACCGAATTCCTACCCATCAGCAGCTCCGGACATCTGGTCCTTGCCCAAGCCTACACGGGCATCACGGTCGGCGGCGGCATCACCTTCGAAGTGGTCGTCCATTTCGGGTCGCTCTTCAGCATCCTCGTCTACTTCCGGCAGCGGATCGCGCAATTGCTGGCCGGCTTGTGGGCCTACCTGTCGACGCCCTCGCAGTGGCGCGGCGGACTCGCCTCCAACTACGAGGCCCGCATCTGTTTCTACATCCTTCTGAGCATGATTCCTGCCGGGGTGGTGGGGCTCACGATGAAAGACCTCATCGAAGCGCAGTTCCAGAACGAGATCTTCGTCTCGGCGATGCTCGTGGTCACGGGCCTCATCCTGTACAGCACGAAGTTCGTCCCGGAAGCCAGGGGAGCCGTCACGCCGATGAAGGCCTTCCTGGTGGGAGTGGCTCAGGCGGTCGCCATCCTTCCGGGCATCAGCCGCTCGGGCACCACGATCTCGACCGGAACCTGGTTGGGCATCAAGCGCGACGACATGGCCGACTTCTCCTTCCTCATGGTGCTTCCGGTGATCGCCGGGGTCACTCTGCTTGATCTGATGGACCTGGCCGAGGCCGGGGCCAGCGACCATGCGGTCGCCTTGCTCGCGGCCGGATTCCTGGCCTCCTTCGTTTCCGGATACTTCGCCTTGAAAACCCTCATCCACATCTTCAAAAGACGCGGATTGCATCCCTTCGCGGTGTATTGCTGGGTGGTCGGAGGGGTCTCTCTCGTCTGGTTCAGCCTGAACTGAACCTTGAAGGCGGACCCAAATTTCGGTACCTTTGTCCTCCTCTAAACCATAGGTTCACATGCTCACCTATCTGTTCATCCTGCTGGCGACCTTCGCCGTGGCCAGTGCGGTCGCGACGGTTCTCAGCAAGAACACCGTAACCAGCGCCTTGTTCCTCGTGCTGAACATGGTCACCTTGGCCGGCGTCTACCTGCTGCTCAAGGCCCAATACCTGGCCATCATCCAGATCCTGGTGTATGCCGGGGCCATCATGGTGCTGTTCCTGTTTGTCATCATGCTCCTGAATGTGGACGATGAGGAATCGGTCTTCAAGCAGATCTCCTTCAAGCTCGTCTTCGGGTTCCTGTTGGGTACCGCGGTACTGGCGCAGCTGATCTACGCCGTGGGCAGCTACACCGACACGCTTCCGGTCATCGCCACGGCGATGGAGGATGTGGGCAGCGTCGAGGCCATCGGCGACGTGCTCTACTCGAAATACCTGCTGCCCTTCCAACTCACGGCGGTCTTGCTGACCGCCGCGGTGATCGGCGCCTTGCTCATCGCCCAACACAAGTCCAATTCCCGACCCTCATGATTTCCCTATCCTGGTTTCTCGGCCTGAGCGCGGTGCTGTTCACCATCGGTGTGATCGGCGTGCTCGTGCGCAAAAACGCCATTGTCATGTTCATGTCGGTCGAGCTCATGCTCAACGCGGTGAACCTGTCGCTGGTCGCCTTCAGCAGCCATTTCGGAGACATCAGCGGTCAGATGCTGGTATTCTTCGCCTTGTGCGTGGCGGCGGCGGAGGCGGCGGTCGGCCTGGCCATCATCATCGCCATCTACCGGAACAACCTGACGGTGGACATCACCAAAATCAACCTGCTGCGCTGGTAATATGAACGATCACGCTTCCCTATTGCCCCTCATCGTGGGCCTGCCGCTGCTCGGCTTCCTGATCAACGGCCTCGGCGGACTCTTCTTCGAGCGGTATCGTTCCGCCAAAACCTTCATCGGTTATCTGGCCACGGCCATGGTCTTCATCCCGTTCCTGATGTCGGTGACGATCTTCACCGGGATGCAGGTCGACGCCGAACCCCTCCGCTACCATCTGCTCACCTGGATCACCGCCGGGGATTTCACCTCCGACATCGCCTGGAGGGCCGATCAGCTCTCCATCCTGATGATGCTCTTCGTGACCGGCATCGGCTCGCTCATCCATCTCTACTCGATGGGCTACATGAAAGAGGATGAGGGCTACTGGAAGTTCTTCACCTACCTGAACCTGTTCATCTTCGCGATGCTGAACCTGGTGATGGGCGACAACCTGCTCCTGCTCTTCCTCGGTTGGGAAGGCGTGGGCGTGTGCTCGTACCTGCTCATCGGATTCTGGTACCAGGACATCCTGAAAGCCGAGGCCGCCAAAAAAGCCTTCGTGTACAACCGGGTCGGTGATTTCGCCTTCCTCGTGGCCATGTTCATGATCTTCAACCATGTGGGCAGCATCCAATTCGACGCGATCTTCGCCGGCATCTCGAGCCTTCCGGCCGACATGGCCTTCTGGATCGGCCTGCTGATGTTCATCGGCGCGACGGGCAAGAGCGCGCAGATTCCGCTCTTCGTCTGGCTGCCGGACGCCATGGCGGGTCCGACGCCGGTCTCCGCCCTCATCCACGCCGCCACCATGGTGACGTCGGGCATCTACCTGATCAGCCGGATGTCGGCCGTATATGCGCTCACTCCGGAAGTGATGCTCATCGTGGCGGTGGTCGGTGCGGTCACGGCGTTTGTGGCGGCGAGCATCGCCCTCACGCAGAACGACATAAAACGCGTTCTGGCCTACTCGACCGTCTCCCAGCTCGGCTTCATGTTCCTGGCGCTGGGCTCGGGCGCGTACATCGCGGCGATGTTCCATGTGATCACGCACGCCTTCTTCAAAGCCTGCCTCTTCCTCGGTTCCGGTTCCGTGATCCACGCCATGCACCATGTGGAGCATGAGCTGCACCATCACGGCAAGCACGTGCATTTCGATCCGCAGGACATGCGCACCATGGGCGGACTCAAATCCTACCTCCCCTCCACTTACAAGACCTTCCTGATCGCCACCATCGCGATCGCGGGCATCCCGCCGCTGGCCGGTTTCTTCTCGAAAGACGAGATCGTGGCCATGGTCTTCAACGCGGGCGCGACCTACTCGCCGATCTACTTCGGCCTCTTCGCCTTGGCGATGCTCACCGCCTTCATGACGGCCTTCTACATGTTCCGACTCACCTTCGGCACCTTCCACGGCACCTTCAAGCTGCCGCTGGTGCACAAGGAAGCCGCCGGTGCCGAGACGTATCTGCATGAAAGCCCCTGGCAGATGACGCTCCCGCTCTGGGTGCTGGCCATCCTGTCGATCGTCGGCGGCTTCATGGGCTTCCCGGATTTCGTGGTGTCGACCTTCACCGGACACGCTTCGCATGTGAACTGGCTTCACGGCTGGCTGATCGGATACGTCAGTGAAGCCGAACTCACCTTGGCCAAGTCCATCAAGTGGGGCATCCTGCTCGGATCGGTGGTGCTCGCCTCGGCCGCGGTCTACCTCGCCTACCTCAAATACGGTCGCGACAATGTGGCCAGCTCGGATGAGGCCTTGAAAACCGGCTTCGGTCCGGCCTACCAGCTCTGGTCCGACAAATACAAGTTGGATGAGATCTATGAGGGCTACATCGCCAACCCGATCCTCCGCTTGTCCGACAAAGTGCTGGCCGTCTTCGACCTGAAAGTGATCGACGGACTGGTGAACCTCACCGCGGGTGTGGTCAGCTTCTCCGGAAGCCTCATCCGCTACGTGCAGACCGGGATCGTCTCGAGTTATGCGATGTATTTCGTGATCGGCGCGCTTTTGGTCGCCGGAATCCTCTTGTTCTGAACTGACCCATGGAAAACCTACTCAATCTGACCATCTATCTGCCGCTGCTCGGCCTGTTGGGCGTGCTCGCCGCACGGAAGAACGAGACCATGATCCGCTGGATCAGTCTCTTCGCCACCATGGCGACCTTCGCCCTCTCGGTTCCGCTCATGCTGAATTTCGACGCCTCCAACAGCAGCGTGGTTCAGTTCCTCACCGAAGGCCGCCATTTCGTGCCTGGTCTGGACATCCAGTACATCACCGGACTCGACGGCCTCAGCCTGCTCCTGTTCATGCTCACCACGTTCATGGGACCGATCGTGGTGCTTTCGGCCTGGAACTCGGTGCACAAGCATACGGCCGGCTTCTACGCCATGCTCCTGCTGCTTCAGACCGGATCGCTCGGCGTGTTCGCCGCGATGGACGCCGTCCTGTTCTACGTGTTCTTCGAACTGAGCCTCATTCCGATGTACTTCCTCATCGGCATCTGGGGTGGGGATGGACGGATCGCCGCCACCGTCAAGTTCTTCATCTACACCTTGGTCGGCTCGCTGATCATGCTCGTGGCGCTGATCTATGTCGGTTACGACGCCGGACTCGCCGTCAACGAAGGCGTCTTCACCTCCGATCTGCGCGTGTGGACCGGTCCCGAGTACGCGCTCGGGCTCGTGCCTCAGACCTATCTGTTCCTTGCTTTCGCACTGGCCTTCTGCATCAAAGTGCCGCTGTTCCCCTTCCACACCTGGCTGCCCTTCGCACACACTGAGGCGCCGACCGCCGGATCGGTGGTGCTGGCCGCCATCATGCTGAAAATGGGAACCTACGGTCTGCTCCGCTTCACCATTCCGATGTTCCCGAACGCCGCGGAAGCCTTCGCTCCGATGATCGCCACCTTGGCGGTGATCGGCATCATCTATGGCGCCTTGGTCGCCATGGTGCAGAAAGACGTGAAGAAACTTGTGGCCTACTCTTCGGTGTCGCACTTGGGCTTCGTGGTGCTCGGCATCTTCGCCTTCAACGCCACCGCGATTCAAGGGGCCATCATCCAGAACATCAACCACGGCTTGTCCACCGGTGCGCTGTTCCTTCTGGTCGGCATGATCTATGACCGGCGCCACACCCGCCTCATCTCCGAATTCGGCGGACTATCCTCCGTGATGCCGAAGTTCGCCGTGATGTTCATGTTGGCCACGTTCGCATCGATCGGACTTCCCGGCCTGAACGGTTTCGTCGGAGAATTCCTCATCCTGATCGGTTCCTTCAACTCCGAAGTCCTGAATCCTTGGTTCGCGATCATCTCCACCTCAGGCGTGATTTTGGCCGCCATCTACATGCTTTGGATGTTCCAGCGCGTGATGTTCGGCGAAGTGACGAACGAGGAGAACAAGGAGCTCGAGGATCTGGATGCCCGCGAACTGGGACTTCTGGTGCCTGTGATGGTCTTCATCGTCTGGATCGGCGTGTATCCGTCGCTCTTCACCGGCTATTCCGAAGACCATGTGCAGCAGATGCTCGATCAGTCGAAACGCAAAGCCGATGCCATCGCCTCCGTCGCCGATCCGGTCAGCATGCCGGCTTGGGCCGTGTCGCTGTACGACGTCACCGAAGATCTTGTCCGTAAGTAAGGAAATCCACCGATGTACGATATCAGTCTCTTTCTGCCCGCCATCCTGACCGCCGTCGGCGGTCTCGTCATCATGATGATGGCGGCCTACAAAACCGACATGTCGACGGTCTGGGCCACTAGCGCCGCGTTCGTCGTCGCCGCGATGGGCTTCGCGATGCGGGATCTGCTCGGCGGTGAAGGTCTGCTGTTCTCGGGAATGGTCGCCCATGGCGGGTCGGCCGCCTTCGGCACCGTGATCGTGCTCATGGGCACCCTGTTCACGATCCTTCTGTCGAAGACCTATCTGGAACACATCGGCCACAACGTGGCGGAAGTGTACAGCCTCATCCTGCTGGGCACCACCGGGATGATCGTGCTCGCCTCCTCGGCGGACCTCGTGGCCACCTTCGTCGGACTCGAAACCATGTCCGTCTGCCTCTATGTTCTCGCCGGACTGGTGAAGGAAGAGAAGCGCAGCATCGAAGCCGCCCTCAAGTATTTCCTGCTCGGCGCGTTCTCCACCGGATTCTTCCTTTATGGAATCGCGCTCCTGTACGGAGCGTCGCAATCGACGTCTTTGGAGGCCATCGGGGCCGTCACTGACAAAGGCCTCATCTACTGGGCCGGCGTGGCCATGCTTCTGATCGGTTTCCTCTTCAAGATCTCCGCCGTGCCGTTCCACATGTGGACGCCGGATGTGTACCAAGGCTCACCCACGCCCATCACCGGATACATGGCGACCGCCGCGAAAACCTCGGCCTTCGTCGCGCTGATCCTCATCCTCAGCCGCGCTTTGCAGAGCAGCGTGGAGCAATGGTCGGCCGTCTTCGAGATCGTCGCCATCCTGACCATGGTGGTCGGTAACCTCATCGCACTGGTTCAGCACAATGTGAAGCGCATGCTTGCCTACTCAAGCGTGGCCCATGCCGGGTATGCGCTGGTCGGACTCACCGCAGGCACCATCGCCGGATACGACGGCGTGCTGTTCTACCTGTTCGCGTACACGCTGATGAACATCGGCGCCTTCGCGGTGATCGGCCACTACGAGACCACCAAGGGCGTGGAAGTGACCAACCTGGAGCATTTCGGCGGCTTGGGCTTCAAGCAGCCGATCCTGGCCGTGCTGCTTTCGATCTTCCTCTTCTCATTGGCCGGCATCCCGCCGTTCGCCGGCTTCGCAGGAAAATACCTGGTCTTCGCCGCGGCGATCGACCAAGGCTATGTGACGATGGCGCTGATCGGCATCCTGACCTCCGCCGCCGCCGCGTTCTACTACCTGCGGGTGATGGTGTACATGTACTTCCGTGAAGCGGAATTCGACATCCAGCCGTCCAAACCCACGTTGGTGACGCTCGGAACGATCGGAGTCCTTGCGCTGCTCACGCTTTATTTCGGGGTCAATCCCGGAATGTTGGTGAACTTGTTCTAAAAAAGCGTATTTTTCGCGCCCTGTTTCCGGAACAACCGGAGACTGTTTATTCCATAAACATCCATAGGAAACCATGGCTCAAACGTATTACGAGTTGACGTACATCGTCAACCCGGTCTTGGAAGAAGACCAGCTGAAGGCCACCGTTGAGAAGTACAACACGTACCTCACAGAAAACGGTGCCACGATCGACGAAGTTCAGGAGTGGGGCATCAAGTCCACCTCGTACCCGATCAAAAAGAAAAGCAGCGGCTATTATGTGAACGCGTACTTCAATGCTCCCGGAGCCTTGATCGCGAAGCTCGAGCGTCAGCTTGAGATCGACGACAACGTGATACGTTATCTGACCATCAAATACGACAACAAAATGCTGGCTTACCGCGAGCTGCAGAAAAAAGGAACGGTTCCTGTACTGCGTGAGCGCACCGAGGAGGAGAAGAAATGAGAGGCAAACCCGCAACCAAAGGCCAACCCGCACGCAAGTCGACACCACGTCCGCAGCGCGAGTGCCTGTTCAGCAAATCCGGCTTCACCTACATCGATTACAAGAACACCGATGTCCTGAAGAAATTCATCAACGACCAAGGCAAGATCCTTCCCCGTCGTGTGACCGGAACTAGCGCCAAATTCCAGCGTCAGCTTTGCGCGGCCGTCAAACGTGCCCGCCACCTCGGCCTGCTGCCGTTCGTCGCTGAAAACCTTCGTTAATCTCCGGAGAACCATCCTATGAAACTCGTCCTGAAACAAGCAGTGGAAAATCTGGGTGAAGCCGGTGATGTCGTGACCGTCCGTGACGGTTATGGCCGCAACTTCCTCATTCCGCAAGGCCTCGGCCTGGTGGCCACCCCGGGCAACCTGAAAATGGCTGCCGAGCGCAAGAAATATGCGACGGTCCGCCTGTCCGAAACCCTGAAGAACGCCCAAGAACTGGCTGAGCGACTGAACGCCACCTCCGTGACGATCAGCGTGAACGCCAATGACGACGGCAAGATCTTCGGCACGGTCACCAACGCGAACGTCACCGAAGCCCTTCTGGAGAAAGGCATCGAGGTCGATCGCAAGAAAGTGTCGATCGAGAACGTCAAATCGCTCGGCGAACACACCGCGACCGTTTCGCTGATGACCAACGTCAAAGCCACGGTGAAAGTCTGGGTCGTCAAAGCGTAAGCCGACGTCCGCACGAAATCCAAGGAGAACGGGGAACCCTCGTTCTCCTTTTTTATTTTAGGGCACTAAGCCCATCCTCCTTGACACGTGCCGCCGGACTGCTCCTGATCCTGCTTTCGACCGCATCCCTTGCCCAGGCGCAGCGGACTTGGTTCGATGTGGCCACGCGCGACACC
>CAYVRS010000004.1:24705-26384 GCA_964454075.1 uncultured Chitinophagales bacterium | reverse complement strand
GGTCTTTCTCGATTTCCTGGTGATCCCCGACTCCCTGGTCGTGATCGGCGCGTTGGAATGGCGTTTCGATGCGCCCACGGGCCGGCTTTGGCTCCGGGTGGATCCGCCCGCCGAAGTCTTCGTGTCGTACCGCCGGCTCCCCGTCGACCTGCCGCTTCCCCCGGTACGGACCCGGGGCGATGTCCAGGCTCCGCCTGTCGCGACGCGTCCCCCTCCCGACGCCACCCCGAGATCCGACCTGCTCACCAGCGGCAGTTTCACCCGAGGTGTGCAGATCGGCACTGACCGCGACCTGTCGCTCGAAAGCGGACTCCAGTTCCAAGCCAGCGGCATGATCACCGAGAACATCCGGCTGGTCGCCTCGCTCACCGACCGCAGCACCCCCATCCAACCCGACGGCACCACGCAGACCTTGCGCGAGTTCGATCAGGTGCTTGTGAGATTGTCGCACCCCGACGGATCCCTGGAGATGGGCGATGTGGATGTGAGCCTGATCCAAGGCCGCTTTTCGCGGCTGAACCGTCGTCTGCAAGGAGCGACGGCCACGGCCCGAACTCCGGGCGGAAGCGTCTCCGCCGCGGCCGCCGTGATGCGCGGCACGTTCAAGACGGTCACGATCCCGGCCGGCGACGGCATCCAAGGTCCGTACCGGCTCACCGGCGCCACCGATGAGCCCTTCGTCATGGTGCTGGCAGGAACCGAGCGCGTCTACCTCAACGGCACCTTGCTCGAACGTGGTGAAGACCGTGATTACGTGATTGATTATGGCCTCGGGGAAGTCACCTTCACCCAGCGCCGGCTCATCCGCGCCGACCACCGCATCGTCGTCGAATACCAGTACCTCTCGACCACCTATGCGCGGTCCCTTCTCGCCGCGGAAGCCACCACGGCCCCGCTTTGGGACGGGCGCCTCACGCTCGGTTTCAGCGTGATCCGCGAAGCGGACGACACCCGTTCCGATGCCGGCTCCACGCTCACCGCCGAGGAGCGCGATGTGCTTCGTGCGGCCGGCGACGATCCTTCGAATGCGGTGGTGTCCGGCGCCGATTCGCTCGGCTTTCGGCTCGACGCCGACATCGCGCTGTATGTGAAACGCGACACGCTCCTGGCCGGCACGGTCTACACGATCTACGACCATCGCCCGGGCGATCCCGCGGGCGTGTACCGGGTCCGCTTCACCCGGGTGGGTCCCGGCTCCGGATCCTACCGCATCGCACCCTCGCTGTCGACCGCGGTGGTGTACACATGGGTCGGTCCGGGATTGGGCGACTACGAGCCTTTCCGGATTCTGGTCGCCCCGCGCGAGCAGCGCCTGGTGGGCACGCGCATGGCCCTCAAACTCAGCGAAACCGCGACCCTCGAGTCGGAATGGATGATGAGCAGTCTGGATGCGAACCGGTTCTCCACCCGTGATGACGACGACAATGTGGATATGGGATGGCGCGCCGCCATGGCCCTGACCGGCCGATTGTCCGGAACCTTGGAACACCGCTCCATCGGTCGGAACGCCGTCTTTTTCGACCGGGTGAGGGATGTGGAGTTCGACCGACGGTGGAATGTGCCTCTGAACGCCAGGGGACAGGAGACCCTGAACGATGCCGATCTAGCGGTTCAGGTGAGCCCGGACACGCGCCTGCGACTGGCGGGAGGGAGCCTGGTCCGTGGCGCATTCCGAAGCC
>CAYVRS010000004.1:22469-24695 GCA_964454075.1 uncultured Chitinophagales bacterium | reverse complement strand
AGCCGGCGCGCCGGGCTGGGCCTGAGGAGCGCCGAGCCCCGCTGGCCCCAGCTCGCCGCTGATGCCGATTGGACCGACTCCGACCTCGGCCGTTACGCCACCCTCCGAGGCGAAGCCCTCTACCCGGCGACGGTGTCGCCGGTGTTGCGCTGGGATGCCGAGCTGCGGGAAGCCGAACTCGATACCCGCTACACCGAACTCACCCCCGGGCTGAAGATCGCGCCAGCCGAGTGGCTCTCCGCCGGGGTGTTCCGCAGCACACGGACCGACCATCAACGCGTCGCCGGTCCCTATGCGCGAAGCGCGGAAAGCACAACCTGGGAAGCCGAACTCTCGCTCGATCCGCAACGCTGGGTACGTTCCGACAACCGCTTCGCGCTCCGCAACCGGTCCTTCGCCAGCGATCCGACATCCGGCATGCTCGATGAGACGTCGCGCGGCATCGCGTTCCGGTCCGACACCGACCTCCGCTCCCCGGACCGAGGCGTCGAAATCGGCATCCATCATTCCCTCAGCACTGAGAGCCGTTCGCTGCTCGATGAGACCTATGTCGACGTCGGACCCGAGCTCGGCCAGTATGTCTGGCTCGATCTGAACAACGACGGTGTGAAGCAGATCGACGAGTTCTTTCCCGAGACCACGCCGAACGAAGGCGTGTATGTGAAGCAGTTCCGGCCCGCCGACGCGGTCATCCCGATGGTCGCCTTGGAATCGCGTCTCCGGTGGAGCGTCGATCCCGCCGAGCTTGGGACCCGCTACTCGGGAAGTCTGGAGATCATGGAGCAGAACCGGACCGAGAGTCCCACCGACATCCTTCTGCTGCGTCCCATCGCGTTTCTGAACGACAGCACCACGGTGAACGGGAGGGTGCGTCTGCTGCAGGAGCTCGATCTGTTCCGAGACCGGGCCGATCTCTCGCTTACGCTGACTGCCGATGTGGGCCGTGGCCTGCTTCGGCAAGCCCTCGGACTCGAACGCTCGGCACAGCATCGGTTCGCCGCACGTTCCGAGTACCGCTTCGAACGGACCGCCTTGGTGGGTGTCGAGCTCGAACGGGCGGGCCATCGCATCACCCGGGAGGAGGCGCCGTTCCGGGACAGGGACATCCGCGGCTGGATGGTCGCGCCTTATGTGCGTTTCTGGCCCGTCAGCGAGGCGCAAGGCCACATCCGGCTTTCGATGCAGTCCAAGCGCGATGAGGCCCCTGTGCGCCCGGTGGAGGCCTTCAGCTGGCGCATCCGCACCGAATCCAACGCGCGGTGGACCGAGCGATGGACGCTTTTCGCCGCCCTTGAACTACGCTCGGTGCAGCTGGACGCCCCCGCAACACCCTTGTCCGAATTCGAACTGACCGATGGCGCCGGGCAGGGGAGGTCCTTGTCGTGGACCCTGCACGCGAACATGGTGACGAGCGAGTCGGTGCGGGCGGCGATTCAATATGACGGGCGCACCCGCCGCGGAGGGGATCCCATCCAGACGATGCGGGTCACCATGACCGCCGCCTTCTGATCATTTCACAAGCGTCATCTTCCGGGTGAGGACGGTGCCTTGGCTTTGCAATCGGATCAGATACATCCCGCTGGGCAGCGAGGTGGCGTCGAACCGCACCGAGTGCTCGCCGGCGGAATACACTCCATCCGCCAAGACCTCGAGTTCGCGTCCCATGAGATCGAACACGGTCACGCGCGTATGGCGTCGAGCGTCAAGCGTGAAGCGGATCACCGTGGTCGGATTGAACGGATTCGGCACGTTCTGCATCAATTCGACACCGACCGGACGTTCGGCAAGAGGTTCATCCACCGACGTCGACTGCTTGTCCAGGGCGGCTGCCAACTCGGCGATGGTGACGAATTTGAGTTTGGATCCGTATTCGGCTTTAACGGAATCCAGGATTTCGCTGGTCCAGCGGATCACGAGTCCGTCGAGGTATCCGGGACGGGTGAAGGGGTCGTGAAGAAGCAAGGTGTAGTGGCCACGGGAAGCTTTGGCGCGGATGTCGCGCAGCGTGTTGGTCCGTTGTGCCGCATAGTTGGCTTCGGTGAGTCCCCATCCGAAATCCTCGCTGGTTCCGATGTTGTACAGCGTGGAGGTGATGGCTTGAGGCGACTGACCGATGCCGATGGCGCGGAAGCCTTGGTCCGTGAGCACCTGGTGCGTGGTGGCGTCGCTGTAATGGCCGGGTGGGACGAAGGAGGTGGGACGTACGCCGTTCACACTGTCGGCCAG
>CAYVRS010000004.1:0-22369 GCA_964454075.1 uncultured Chitinophagales bacterium | reverse complement strand
GCCCAGGAGACGCGGGCGCCATGCGATTCGGCCATGGTCTGGAAGGGTTGGATGCCTCGGGGCATGTATTGTGCGGACGTGGTGCGTGAGGTGATGTCGTCGACGCGGATCACCAAGCGGAGCGAATCTTGAGCGGTAACCCTGGAGGCTGTGAGCAGGGTGAATGTGAGAAACAGGGCTTTACGCATCGGGAAGTCGGGTTTGTTGGCTCCAAGATAGGGGTTTTAACAAAATGGGACTTTGACATTCTGAGCAATTTCGAGTATCATGCACGGACATTTCAACCTGTCTCATATCAACCAACTCGAAATCCTGGAGTATCTATGTCCTTGTCTATTGGCACCTTGCTAATGCAGGCTTCAGCCGGAGACGGCTTTTTCAACATGCTGGTGGTTTACTTTAATCAAGGTGGCGCATTCATGTGGCCGACCCTCATCTGCGTCATCCTCGGCTTGGCCATCTTCCTCGAGCGCGTGATCACGCTGAACCGCGCCGATATCAACACCCGCACGTTCATTCTGCAAGTCAAAGAAGCCTTGAATTCCGGTGGCATTTCTGCCGCTGAAGAGATCTGCTCGAAGACCCGTGGCCCGGTGGCTTCTGTTTTCCAAGCGGGTCTGATGCGTGCTGACGAGGGTATCGAGGCGGCTGAGAAAGCCATCCAGGCGTACGGTTCCATCGAAATGAGCTTCATGGAGCGTGGGTTGGTCTGGTTGTCGCTGTTCATCTCCCTGGCACCGATGTTCGGGTTCTTGGGTACGGTAGTCGGGATGGTTGAAGCCTTCGACGCGATTGAAGCGGCGGGCGACATCTCCCCATCCTTGGTTGCCGGTGGTATCAAAGTGGCTTTGTTGACGACCGTTGCCGGTCTGATGGGCGCCATCCTTCTTCAAGTGGGTTACAACTATGTGGTTTCCAAAATCGACCGTTTGGTCGTTGACATGGAAGAAAGCTCCATCGTTCTGATTGATTCCATCGCCCTTATGAAACAAGGCAAAACCGTAGCCTGAAACCCAACCCATCCATGGAAAACTTCGATTTCGTAAGTATTTCGCTAGGGTTGTTCCTGGCCCTGACCTCGATCGGCATCCTTGTGGTGCTGGCGTTCGGTCTGAAAAACCTGTTTTCAGGTCGTCATGAATGGAGCAAGATCGCCGTGGTTCTCATGCCCTTCCTTATTTTCGGAGGCAGCTACGGCTACTTTAGGGATTTCACGATGGCCGGTGTGGGTACCTTCATTGCGATGATTCTGGCCATGGTTCTGTTGATCTTGGCCTCGGGCCTGCGCAACTCGTTCAAATAACGCCATTCTGAAGGAACAATATGCTTCGTAAGAAAAGAAACCGAGTCGAACCCGAGATTCCTTCCAGTTCGCTGGCGGATATCGCGTTTCTGCTCTTGGTCTTCTTTCTCGTTGTGACCACCATCGATACCGACACCGGTATCGGCATGGTGTTGCCTCCTCCGCCGGAGGATAACAATCCGCCACCACCGATTCGTGAGCGCAACCTGCTCAAGATCCTGGTGAATTCGCAAGGCCTTATCCTGATCAACGAGCGTCCCGCCGCAGTTCAGGAAGTTCGTGACCGAGTGATGGAATTCGTGGACAACAACGGGAAAGACGAAAACCTTTCGATCAGCCCCAAAGCCGCGATCGTGTCGATCAAGACCGACCGTCAAACCCCGTACCGCACCTACATCAGCATGATGGACGAAGTGCGTGGAGCCTACAAAGAGCTTCGTGATGGGGTGTCGATGGCCCGTTTCGGACTTCCCTACGACCTGTACAAGGCCCGTTTGGGAGATCGCGACGATGAGATCAAGGAGATTTTCCCCATGAACGTATCCATCGCCGAACCCGACAAGGGTACGGGGAACTGATCCCAAGGAGCCAATCATGTCCAATTTCAAAAAGAAAAGCGCGAAGACGAAGCAAGAAATCCCGACGACGGCCATGCCCGACATCGTGTTCATGCTTCTGATCTTCTTCATGGTGACTACCGTACTTCGGGAAGTCACCCTCCAAGTTCGTGTGCAGTTGGTCAAGGCGGTGAACATCGAGAAAATCGAGCAGAAACGCCTCATCAGCTACCTGTACATCGGTCCTCAATCCTTGGGTAGCAATACCTATGGCGAGACCAAAGTGCAGATCGATGACGCCTTGGTCGAGAACCTGACCTACATCCGCCGGATCATGTACGACAAGCTCGTGGAGCAACCCAAGTTGATTGTTTCCTTGCGTGTGGACACGGATTCCGAGATGGGGATGGTGACCGATGTGCAGCAGGAGCTGCGCCAGGCAGGCACCTTGCAGATCAACTACTCGACGCGTCGCCAACAGTAAGTCACGGCGATTTCGTATCTTCAAGGCCGCTTCGGATTCCCGGAGCGGCCTTTTTTTATTCCGAACCGAATGAATTCCTCGTTCACGTCCATCGGCGACCTCGGTCGCGACGGCCTTATCCGCCGCCTGGCCAACCTCCCCACTTCCGACCACATCGGCGATGATGCCGCCGTACTTCCACTCGATGACGCGCGCTCCTTGCTGGTCACCTCCGAATCCTTCGTCGAGGGCGTGGATTTCGATCTGACCTACACTCCGTTCACCCATCTGGGTTACAAGCTGGTGAACGCCTGCGTGAGCGACATCCTCGCCATGAACGGACTCCCGGAATCGATCCTGGTGAATCTGGCTGTGCCGAACCGCATCAGCATGGAGATGATCGATAGCTTGTATGAGGGTATCGCCAAGGCGAACGAGGAACTCGGGCTGACACTGGTCGGCGGAGACGTCACCGCCTCCCCCGGATCCCTGGCCATCACCGTGACCGCCACAGGCAAGGCGGATACCGCCTCCATCACCTATCGCAAGGGAGCCCGGGTGGGCGACGCCCTCTGCGTGAGCGGAGACCTCGGCGCCGCGTACGCCGGACTCAAGATCCTCCTCCGGGAAAAACGGTATTGGCAGGACCATGGCGAGGACTCCGTGCAGCCCATCCTCACCGATTATGAGGAAGTGATCCGCGCGCAGCTCGTTCCCCAAGTGCCCATCGAGCTGATCCGGACCATGGCTCGGATGGGCATCCGTCCAACGGCCATGATCGACATCAGCAAACACATGCTTCGGGAACTCATCCAACTGGGAACGTCTTCCGACGTCGGCGTGTATATCTATTCGGCCGCGCTGCCCGTTTCTTTGGACACGCGGGCGGTGGCCGACGAGTTCGAGGAGGATGTGGACCAATACGCCCTCCAGGGCGGGGAAGACTACCAGCTCCTGTTCACCTTGAATGAAGCGGACGTGAACCGGCTGTCCAAAGAGTATAAAGACCTGACCGTCATCGGAAAAGTGGTGCATCGCAGCGAGGGCATCAAGATGCAATCCGCGGAAGGCGATGTCGTATCTTTCGATTCGGATCAGGGATGAGCCACGCTCACAGGGATATTCATCATTCGACGAAACGATAAGAGAACCATGGCCGACAAAGCCCCGAAAGACATCAAGAAACCGGAATCCGGTTCCATCGGACCCAAAGTATCCATCTGGATCTACCTGGTCATTTTCCTCGGTCTTCTGACCATCCATTCCTTGTTCTTTCTGCCGAATCCGTCGAATCGGATCGAGTATTCCACCTTCCTTGAGTATGTCCGGAAAGGGTATGTGGAGGATGTGGTCGTGGTCAACGACATCAACATCGAAGGCACCTACAATGCCAAGGCGATGGAAAGCGGCGAGGTCAAACTGCCTGAAGCTCCGGCCACCCGTTTCCAGACGGAGGCGCCCGAACCCACGAACAAGTTCACCACGGTCAAATTCGCCGACGACGACATCCGTCCGCTGCTCGATGAGTACGGTGTGACCTACGACGCCCGAACCGAAGAGAATTGGCTGGGTGGCATGGTGTCTTGGCTATTCTTCCTGGTCATGCTGGTTGTGTTCTGGATGTTCATCCTGCGCCGTATGAACCCGGGTCAGCAAGTGCTCAACATTGGCAAGAACAAAGCCATGTTGTATGACAAAGGCTCCGACGGCAAAGTGACCTTCAAGGATGTGGCCGGCCTCGAGGAAGCCAAAGAGGAAGTCGAGGAAGTGGTCGAGTTCCTGCGCAGTCCGAAGAAATTCACAAAACTCGGTGGTGTGATTCCGAAAGGCGTGCTGTTGGTGGGTCCCCCGGGAACCGGAAAAACCCTCATGGCCAAAGCCACTGCCGGCGAAGCCGATGTTCCGTTCTTCAGTCTCTCCGGCTCCGATTTCGTCGAAATGTTCGTGGGCGTGGGTGCGGCGCGGGTCCGCGACCTGTTCAAGCAAGCCAAAGAGAAAGCGCCGTGTATCATCTTCATCGACGAGATCGACGCCATCGGGCGTTCGCGCGGCAGAAACGCCATGGCCGGCTCGAACGATGAGCGTGAAAACACCTTGAATCAGCTTCTGTCGGAGATGGACGGATTCGGTACCGACAAAGGCGTCATCATCATGGCCGCGACCAACCGTCCGGATATTCTGGATTCGGCTCTGCTTCGTCCGGGCCGTTTCGACCGTCAGATCCTCATCGACAAGCCTGACCTGAAAGGCCGCATCGAAATCCTCCAGGTTCATACCAAGAAACTGAAGATCTCCGAGGATGTGGACATGAAGCTGCTCGCCTCCCAAACCCCAGGATTCGCAGGCGCCGAATTGGCCAACATGTGCAACGAGGCTGCCTTGATGGCGGCGCGTCAGAACAAAGAGCGCGTGCACATGAGCGATTTCCAGAACGCCATCGAGCGGGTGATCGCCGGTTTGGAGAAGAAGAACAAGATCATCAGCGCCAACGAACGCGAGATCGTGGCCTACCACGAGTCGGGCCACGCCATCGTCGGCTGGTTCCTCGAGCACACCGATCCGGTCATGAAAGTGAGCATCGTGCCCCGCGGACTCGCCGCACTTGGCTACACGCTCCAAACGCCGCTTGAAGACCGTTTCCTGATGACACGCGAAGAGCTGACCGACAAGATCTGCGCCCTGCTGGGTGGACGCGTGGCCGAAGACATCATCTTCGGAAAAGTGTCGACCGGCGCACAGAACGACCTAGAGCGCATCACCAACATGGCGTTCGCTATGGTGGCTGTGTACGGGATGAGTCCGGAGCTGGGGAACATCTCCTATTACGACTCCCAGAACCCGGACAACAGTTTCGGATTCAACCGGAAGTACTCGGAAGATACCGCCCGCAAGATCGACGAAGCCATCCACAAACTGGTGGACGATTGCTACATCCGGACCAAAGAGCTGCTGCTTTCCCACAGGGAGACGCTGATCCTGATGGCCAAGACTCTCTTGGATAAAGAGATTCTGAACGCCGCCGACTTGGTCTCGATGCTGGGTGAGCGTCCGCATGGAAACTATCCGATGACCATGGCGGATGTGGAGAAGCTGCGAGATATAGGGACCCGCGAAGCCGCCGAAGATCGCGAGCTTCCGGCAACCGAGGTTACGGTTTCTTAACACAAGAGAAACAGTCGGACAACATGGGAGGGGTAGCTTTCGATCATGAAAGCAACATCTTCCCTTCTGACTTCTGCGCTCGGTCTTTTCCTGCTTCTCGGTTCGTTGTCTTCCGCCTACGCCCAATCCAAAGGACGAATCACAGGCAAAGTGGTCGAATCTGGCAGTGGAGAAGCCCTCTTCGGCGCCAATATCCTCATTGAAGGTACTACACGTGGTACCACCACCGATTTCGAGGGCGTGTACACCCTCGGTAATCTGAATCCCGGCACGTACACCATCGTTTTCCGCTACATCACCTATACCACCGTCACGATTACCGGTGTGGTCGTGAAAGCGGATGAGGCTACGGTCGTCGATGTGATGATGAAATCGGACGCCATCGGCCTCTCCGAAATCACCGTCACCGCGGAAGCCAACCGCGAGACATCCGCCGCGTTGCTGACCTTGCAGCGTCGCGCGATCGCCTTCTCGGATGGGATCTCCACCGAGCAGATCTCGCGGACCGGGGCTGGTAACGTTGCCGAGGCGATGTCGAAAGTGACCGGAGCGAGCGTGGTCGGTGGTAAATATGTCTTTGTGCGCGGGCTCGGCGACCGCTACTCCAGCACCCACCTGAATGGCATCGAGCTTCCAAGCGCCGATCCGGACAAGAAAGCCTTCCAGCTGGATCTGATTCCGTCGAAACTGCTCGACAACGTCGTGACCCTGAAAACCTTCACGCCAGACCGTCCGGGTAACTTCTCAGGCGGACTGGTCGATGTGGCGACGAAGCAGTTCCCGGAGAACTACTCCATCAGCGTATCGATGTCCTCGTCGTACAACACGCTCTCGAGCTTCAACCAAGGACTTCTCCCGCAGCAAAGCTCCACCGACTGGCTCGGCTATGACAACGGAATGCGCGCGCTTCCCTCCGAACTGCGCAACGCCCCGG
Organism: uncultured Chitinophagales bacterium; assembly: GCA_964454075.1. GTDB lineage: Bacteria > Bacteroidota > Rhodothermia > Balneolales > HLUCCA01 > CAMTWZ01. The sequence continues at coordinate 15,950 of CAYVRS010000004.1, read as the reverse complement.
TCATCCCTTCTCACATCGAGGCCCAGTTCAATGCCGAAAAAGCGGCCGAGCTCGACCGCCTGAGCAAATCCTTCCGCTCCGAAATGGCTCCTGGTACGGTCAACGTCCCCATCAACCGCAATTTCGGCATTTCGATGGGAAGCCAGATCCAATCGCCGATCGGCTTGTTCGGTTACGTGCTTGGCGGATCGTACAAGCAGTCGACCTCCTCGTACAGCGACGGCGCCGTCGGCATCTACAAATTGGTCGGTTCGCTCGACGATGCGGGTGAGCTGACCCCCATCAACGAAATGCGCGACCGCAAGACCTCGATGGACGTCGACATCGGCCTGTTGGGCTCGCTGTCGTACAAGCCGAGCGAATCGAACCGCTTCACCCTCAACGTGGTCCGCACGCAAAGCGGAAGCTCCACCGGCCGCCATATCGACGGATTCTGGGATGAAGCCAACGAAGCCGAATTCCAAGCCTATGAATCCAGAGTGTTGGAATACACGCAGCGCAGCTTGCAGTCGTACCAGCTCATGGGTCGTCACCAACTCGAATCGCTCGGCAATCTCAGCGTCGATTGGAACCTGAGCGCCGCCAGCAACTCGCAAGACCAGCCGGACCTCCGTTTCCTTGAGAACGGTGTGATTGATCTCGGCAATGGCTCGCAGACCTATTCCTTGTCCAACGGACTCTTCCAGCGCCCTTCGCGGTTCTTCCGCGCGCTCACGGAAGACAACCGGATCGGAACCATCGATCTGACCTATCCGGCGCATTCGAAATCCGGCAGTTTCAAGATCAAGACCGGCTTGTATGTGCAGACGGTGAACCGTGATTTCACGGAAAACCGCTACGACTATTACCAAGGCCGGTCCACGCAGACCTTCACCGATTTCGATCTGGATTGGAACCGGTACTTCAGCCATGTTGGCGTGGTCGACACCACGAGCCGCTTTGTGTTCGGCAACTACATCACGGACGCCAGCTCGCCGAAGAACAGCTACGACGCCAGCAGCGACACTCGCGCCGCCTACCTTCTGTTCGACGTGCCGATGGGCGCCCTGAAAGTGGTCGCCGGAGCCCGCGTCGAGGCGATGGACATCCGCGCCGCCAGCCGCGACACGTCGTTGTCGGTCGGCGCGCTGTCGAACACCGACCTGCTCCCGAGCCTGACCATGATCTATGCTTTGAACGAGACGATGAACCTGCGCGCGGCATACACGCACACGGTGGCGCGTCCGACCTTCCGTGAACTGGCCCCTTATGCCACGTTCGATTTCTACGGCTCGTTTGTCTTCACCGGCAACGACACGCTGACCCGCACCCTCATCCGCAACATGGACGTCCGTTACGAATGGTACCCGAATCCGGGTGAGCTGATCGCCGTGAGCGGCTTCTTCAAAAGCCTGACCGATCCGATCGAGCGCGCCATCCGTCCGGAAGTGAACAAGAACATGACTGTCCAGAACGTGCCCTCGGGACGCGTGTATGGGATGGAAGTGGAAGTGCGCAAGAATCTGGGCTTTGTGAACGCCCGTTTGGAAAACTTCTCCGTGGCGACGAACCTCACATTGGTGAACAGCTACGTCGACATCCCTGAGAACGAGCTGTACAACATCCGCGTCTCGGATCCGGATGCCAAAGCGACCCGTTCGCTGGCAGGACAATCGCCTTATATCGTCAACTTCGACCTGTCGTATCAGAACATGGCCAAAGGGTTTTCGGCCGATCTGAGTGTCAACCGGTTCGGAGATCGTCTGCATGCGGTTTCGGTAGGCGCCGCGCCAGACATCTACGAAAAAGGCATCACCAGTATGGATCTGCTGGTCCGCAAATCCTTCGGTCGCTTCGAACTCTCCGGTACCGCCAAAAATCTTCTCAATCCATCGGTCCGCTACACCCAGGAATTCAACGGCAAGGCGTACGACACGCAGCGTTTCAGTCTCGGAAGAACCTTCTCACTCGGAATCAGCTACGGTATCTAATCAACTCCTATGTTTAAAACATCTCTTCTCATGATCATGGCCTTCCTACCGATGGCCATCCAAGCGCAAACCATCGTCGAAGTCCGCAACAGCGACTTCGCGGAAAACACCAGCACGTACTGGACGGCCGACAAGGTCTATAACCTCAAGGACATGGTCTATGTGAAGCCGGGTTCCCGTCTGTACATCGAAGCGGGCACGGTGATCAAAGCCGACCTGGGAGTGGGCAACAGCGCCAAAGGGCTGGTGATCACCCGCGGCGCGCAGATCTTCGCCGAAGGAACGGCGGAGCGTCCGATCATCATGACCTCGATCCAAGACAATCTGAACGGCAATCTGGACAAAGACGACCGCGGCCTGTGGGGCGGACTCGTGGTGCTCGGCGCCGCGACCACCAACAACCCCTCGGTGGGCGGGCTGCGTCTGATCGAAGGCTTGAACGAGATCGCCAACCCGCAGATCCTGGCGGAGTACGGCGGCACCAACGACGACGACAACTCCGGGGTGATCCGCTACGTGTCGATCCGCCATACGGGCATCGCCATCGGGGATGTGGCCGGCAACGAGATCCAAGGTCTGACCTTGGGTGGCGTGGGTCGCGGCACCACGATCGAGTATGTGGAGAGCTTCGCTTCCGACGACGACGGCTTCGAGTGGTTCGGCGGCACGGTGGATGCCAAGTACCTGGTCTCGGCCTTCAACAGCGATGACGCGTACGACTGGGACGAAGGCTTCCGCGGCCGCGGCCAGTTCTGGTTCGCCATCCAGGCTCAGGGCGAAGGCGGCTTCGGCCGTGGCATGGAACTCGACGGCGCCATCGGCGACGAGAACACCACGCCGTTCGCCATCCCGGTTCTGAGCAACCTGACGATCCTGGGTGCGGGCACGACGATCAGCGGCACCAACGCCGGCGACGGCAGCCAGCTGATGATCCTGCGCGACAACTCCGGAGGCAAGTTCTACAATTCGATTTTCGCCCAACAGCACAACACCGCCCTGTCGATCGAAGACGTGGGAAGCACCACCGAATTCGATTCGCGCCGCCGCTTGGAAGCCGGAGACATCGTGTTCCGCAACAACCTGTGGTTCGGCTTCGGCGCAGGCAATGCGGTCAATCAGTTCGCCCCCCAAGCCTACGCCAATGCCTATCTGGGTGACGCGGCCAACGCCAACCGCATCGCCGATCCTCAGTTCCGCGCCATCTCCCGCACGCCGAACGGCGGTCTGGATCCGCGTCCGGCCCTCGGCAGCCCGGCCCTCGACGGCTCGCAAGTCTCCATCCCTGCCGACGCGTGGTTCACCACCGTGAACTACACAGGCGCTTTCGGCGACAACAACTGGTTGGGCGGCTGGACAGCCCTCAGTCAGAAAGGCTATCTCGTTCCAGGATCCTGGACCAGCATTGAGCGTGATGGGTCCGACCTTGCCGACAGCTTCGAGCTCGGCAACTACCCGAACCCCTTCAACCCGAGCACTGTGGTGCGATACACCCTGCCCGAATCCGGCCAAGTCCGCCTCTCCGTCTATGACGTGATGGGTCGCGAAGTCGCGGTCCTGGTCGATGGCGCACAGGCCAACGGGACCTACGAAGTCACATTCAATGCCGCAAACCTCGCATCCGGAGTGTATCTGTACCGCTTGCAAGTGGGCGCGCAAACCCAAACGCAGAAGATGTTGCTGATGAAATGATCTGACCTCAGAGTATTTCATCCAACGTAAGGACAGCGCTGTGAAACGCGCTGTCCTTTTTTTATGTTGTCTGTCCCATGATACACGTCACACGCAAAGTCCATTTCAACGCGGCGCACCGCCTGCACAACCCGGCCAAAAGCGCGGAGTGGAACCAGGAGACCTTCGGTCCCTGCAACCATCCGAACTGGCACGGACACAATTATGTGCTGGAAGTGACCGTAGCCGGCGAGCCCGATCCGGACACCGGCTATGTGATGGATCTTGGGCTGTTGCGACGCATCCTGGACGAGAAGATCCTCTCCAAATGCGATCATCGCAATCTGAATACCGATGTGGATTTCCTCGAGGGAATCATCCCGTCGTCCGAGAATCTCGTGGCGGCGTTCTACCGTGAGCTGCGTGGACCCGTGGAATCGGCCGCAGCGCCGGGATGCCGGTTGGTGTCTGTTAAACTTTTCGAAACCGAGCGTAACAGCGCCGAGTACCGATTGGATGGGTGAATGATTCCGCCGTTTCGGCGGTTGTCCTTATTCCATTCAAGAATTCTTACCTTATCCCTATGATTTCCACGACGTTGAAACGAGTGTACGACCCCTCTTTCGTGGTCACGGAAGACTACCGCAACAGCCTTCCCGACCTTCAGAACGGTCCGGCTTCCCTGATCGAAGGCGCGAACGTGCCTATCCAACAAGTGGGGATCTCCAATTTCAGACTACCGTTGCGCTATCCGACCCGATCGGGGGATGTCCTTCTTTTGGAAACATCGGTCGATGGCTACGTGGGCTTGGATGCCGGCAAGAAAGGCATCAACATGAGCCGCATCATGCGCTCGTTCTACAAGTTCAAAGACGAGCTGTTCCATCAGGATGTGCTCGAGTACGTGCTCCGCATGTACAAGGAAGACTTGAAAGCGAAATCGGCCTACGTGCAGCTGAGTGTGAATTACCCGATGCTCAAGCCGAGCCTCCGGTCCGATAACGAAGGCTACCAGTATTACGCCGTTTCGCACGAAGGCGTGATGGATGAGAGTGGCAAGTTCCGCCGCTACATGCACATGGAATTCGTGTACAGCAGCGCCTGCCCATGCTCTTTCGAGCTGGCGGAGCATGCCCGCGAGACCCGCAACGCGGCCGCCATTCCGCACAGCCAACGCAGCGTGGCCTACATCACTTTGGAGCTGAACGAAGCCATCTTTGTGGAAGACCTGGTGGATCTGAGCCTGGATGCGCTTCAGACCGAAACCCAGGTGATGGTGCGGCGCGAAGACGAGCAGGCGTTCGCCGAACTCAACGGTGCCTATCAGAAATTCGTGGAAGACGCCGTGCGCCTGATGTACGACAAGCTCAACCCGCATCCTTCCGTCAAGGACTTTGTGGTGCGCTGCGTGCACATGGAAAGCCTCCACAGCCACGACGCGGTCAGCCGCATTTGCAAAGGCGTTCCGGGCGGGTTGCGATAACCCACCCTTCGGCTCAATGCTCGATCGCCTGAACCACCAGGCGTTCCTGCTCTACCGCATGCACTTTGGCCGATCCCGTCGCGGGCGAAGCCGATGCGGCGCGACCCACGTAGTGCAGGTGCTGACCCGGCTGAAGCTCGGAGAAGATCCGTGGAGCCACGAAGCTCCAGGCGCCCATGTTCTTGGGTTCTTCCTGGCACCAGACCACCGATTTCGCATTCGGATAGCGCTTCAGAGTATCGTTCACGTCATGGTCGGGGAACGGATACAACTGCTCGACCCGGACGATCGCCACATGGCTGAGCCCTTTGTCCTGCTGATGCTTCAACAGGTCGTAATACACTTTGCCGGAGCAGAAGACGATGCGGTCGACGGCGGCGTTGTCGGTCACATTCGAATCTCCCATCAAGGGCAGAAAGCCCCCGCTGGCCAGTTCCTGGGTGTTCGACACGGCCATCGGATGTCGCAGCAAGCTCTTGGGTGACATCACGATCAGTGGTTTTTTCCGGTCCTGCAAGGCCTGGCGGCGGAGCAGATGGAAGTACTGGGCCGGAGTCGTCGCATTCACGACCTGCATGTTGTCTTCGGCGCAGAGCTGAAGATAGCGCTCCAAACGTGCGGAACTGTGTTCAGGACCTTGTCCCTCATAGCCATGAGGCAGCAACATCACGACGCCTGAGGCCTGGCCCCATTTCGCTTCAGCGGAAGAGATGAACTGGTCGATGATGATCTGCGCGCCGTTGCTGAAATCGCCGAACTGCGCTTCCCAAAGGACGAGCGTATCCGGGCGCGTGGCGCTGTACCCGAACTCGTAACCGAGCACGGCATACTCGCTCAGCGACGAGTTCGAAACCATGTAACGGCCTTGCGACTCGGCAAGGTTGTTCAGGGGCACATACTTTTCGAGCGACTCGGTGCCATGCAGAACACTGTGGCGGTGTGAGAAGGTGCCGCGCTCGCAATCCTGTCCGCTCAGGCGGACGTCCGTGCCGTCGAGCAGGAGGGAGCCGAAGGCCAAGGCCTCCGCGAAGCCCCATTCGATCTTCTTCTCATTGTTGGCTACGATTTCATGCCGCTTGGCCAGGATGCGGAGCAGTTTCGGGTTCGTGTCGAAGTGGGCCGGCATCGTGTTCAGACGCAGCGCGATCTCCTGAAGGCGCTCGGCCGGATAACTGGTGTCCACACCCGCCGGACGCTTCGCCTGCGGCGTATCCGGACGATGCATGTGCTCTTCCTTCACTTCGAACGCCGGCGCTGATTTCGCCTGGTTGAACGCCTCTTCCAGGATGTCGTCGAACTCCTTGATGATCTTGTCGACTTCCGACTGCGACAGTTCGTTCTTGCGGATCAGTTCGTGTCCGTAGATCTCGCGCACAGACGGATGGGTGTTGATCTCTTTGTACAGCCCCGGTTGGGTGAATGCCGGCTCGTCGCCCTCGTTGTGACCGTGTTTGCGGTAGCAGATCAGATCGATGACCGCATCTTTGCCGAATTTCTGACGGTATTCGAGGGCCAGCCGCATCGCAAGAATGGCGTACTCGGGCTCGTCGCCGTTCACGTGGAAGATCGGGGCTTCGATCATCTTGGCGATGTCGGAGGCATAGGTCGTGGACCGCGCGTCTTTGGGAAGCGTGGTGAAGCCGATCTGATTGTTGATGATCACGTTCACGGTGCCGCCGGTGTGGTAGCCTTCCAACTGCGACAGGTTCAAGGTTTCAGGAACCACGCCTTGTCCGGCGAAAGCCGCATCGCCGTGGATGAGCAGCGGGAGCACCACGCCGGGGTCTTCACCCGGAACGAGCAGGTCTTGACGCGCACGTGCCGCGCCTTCGACCACCGGATTCACCGCTTCGAGGTGACTCGGGTTGGGCAGCATTTGAAGGCGGATGGTCTGCCCGTCTGCGGTGGTGTGCGAACCGACCGAGCCCAAGTGGTACTTCACATCGCCGGAGCCATGGAAATTCGACGGATCGATGTTTCCTTCGAACTCGGCGAAGATTTTCTTGTACGATTTGCCCATGGTGTTCACCAGCTCGTTCAGACGCCCGCGGTGCGCCATGCCCAAGACCACTTCCTTCAGACCTTTGCGTCCGCCGTCTTCCAGCAGATAATGCAGCATCGGGATGAGGGAATCGGCTCCCTCCAGGGAGAAACGCTTCTGCCCGACGAATTTCTTATGCAGGAACTCCTCGAACGCCGAGGCATGGTTCAGCTTGTGCAGGATGGTGCGCTTGTCGTCTTTGGTCAGTCGGGGGTTGTTCTGCGTCGACTCCATCCGCTCGCGCAGCCAATGGCGTTCCTCGGTGTCCTGGATGTGCATGTACTCGGCGCCGATCTTGCTGCAGTAAGTGTTCCGCAGGATCTGCATGATCTCGCGCAAGGTCGCGGTCTCTTTGCCGCCGAGGCCGGCGCAGTAGAACGTGCGGTCGAGGTCCCACATCGACAGGCCGTAGTTCGACAACTCCAGCTCCATGTTGTGCGCGGGGTCGCGGCGGAGAGGGTTGATGTCGGCCTGAAGGTGCCCTTTGCTACGGTAGGTGTAGATCAGCTGGATGACGGCGATCGCTTTGCGGTTCACCTCGCCGGTGGAGCTGTTGAACAGTCCGCTGTTGATGTCGGTGCCGTAGGGAAGCGGCTTGTATGGAATTTCGAGGTCGGCGAAGATGCCGTCGTAGAACTCCTGCTCTCCGTTGAGCAAGGCATGGATTTTGGACAGGAATTCGCCCGACTCCGCGCCTTGGATGATGCGGTGGTCGTAGGTGCAGGTCATCGCCATGACCTTCGAGATGCCCAACTGGTTGAGGATCTCCTGGCTCATTGCCTGGAATTCGGCCGGGTAGTTCATCGCTCCGGTGGCGATGATGGCGCCTTGTCCGCGCATGAGGCGGGGAGCGGAGCTGACGGTGCCGAGCGTTCCAGGATTGGTGAGGCTGACGGTGGTTCCTTCGAAATCAGGCACTTCCAGCTTGCCTTTGCGGGCGCGGCTCACCAGGTCGTCGAAGGCGGTGAGGAACTGACGGAAGCTCATCGTGTCGGCGGCCTTGATGTTCGGCACCACGAGGTTGCGGCCTCCGTCTTTGCCGGGCAGGTCGATCGCCACACCGAAATTCACCTGACCCGGATCCACTTTGTGCGCGTCGCTGTCACGGCGCTCGAAATAACAGTTCAGCGAGGGGGATGTTTTCAGCGCCTGGATGATGGCCCATGCGATCAGGTGCGTGAAGGTGACTTTCGGAAGTCCCTTGTCGTCCATGTGCTGATTGATGAGGATGCGGTCCTCCCACAGCATTTTGACCGGAATCACCCGCAAGGAGGTCGCCGTCGGGATTTCCAGGCTCACATCCATGTTGTCGGCGATCTTGCCGGCCACACCCTTGAGTTTGAGATAGGTCGCGTTGTCTTTGCGTGGGGCTTGAGGCGCTGGCGCGGCCGCCGGCTTGACGGAAGCAGGCGCCGATACCTGCGCCTGCGGACTGACGGGTTCAGGAGCCGGAGCCGATGCCGGTTTGCCCGACATCTCGTCGAAATAGCTGCGCCAGTGGGCTGGGACGGAATCGGGCTTGGATTGGTACTGCAGATACAGGTCTTCGACAAGGGCGGAATTGGGGCCGAAGACGTCTTCGAATTGTTTCATGAGGGGCTGTCGCACATGGATTTTGGATGGCCGGAAAATAGGGATTAATCTGTCAAAAAACCCGATATTCAGACCATTCTTCCCCTCCGAATCCGACGCTGACCATGTCATCCACATCCGCCAGAACCGCAGATTCCGTCCGTTGGGATCTGTCCGATTTGTACGCCTCCCCCGACGACCCCACCCTTCGTTCCGACCAGGACCTTCTCCGCACCGACGCCGCCCGTTTTTCCGCGACGTACAAGGGCAAGCTATCCACGCTCGGCGCTCTTCAGATGGCGGTGATGCTCACCGAGTACGAGCGCATGAGCGACCTTCTCGGGAAGATGGGCAGCTATGCCTATCTGCTCTGGTCCACGAACACCGAAGATCCCTCGAACGGCAAACTGCTGCAGCAGATCACGGAGTTTTCGTCCGAGATCAGCCAGACCCTCGTCTTTTTCGATGTGGAGACCTTGGCGGTGTCCGATGCCACCTTCGAGCGCTGGCTGACATCCAATGAGCTGAAGCCCTGGCGTTTTTTCCTGGAATCGTCCCGCCGCTTCCAGCCGCACATCCTGTCGGAAGCGGAAGAGCAGATCCTGACCCAGAAATCGGTGACCGGCTCGCAAGCCTGGGTCCGCTACTTCGACGAAACCTTGGGCGCGGCGCGGTTCGATCTCGACGGTGAGACATTGCCCGAGCAGGATGTGCTCAGCAAGCTGCATGAACCCGACCGCGAGCTGCGCCAGCGTGCCGCGGCCTCCCTCACCGCCGGCTTTGCCGACATGCAGCGCACCCTCACCTTCGTGTTCAATACTCTGCTGGCTGACAAACAGATCAACGACCGCCTGCGCAACTACCCCAGCTGGATCACTTCGCGCAATCTGTCTAACATGATTTCGGACAAGACCGTCGATACCTTGGTCGACTCGGTGCGGGCGTTCTACCCCGTGGTGCAGCGCTATTACCGACTCAAAGCGTCGATCCTGAAGATGGACACGCTGATGGATTACGACCGTTACGCCCCCATCCTGAAGAACGAATCGAAGGTGGATTGGGAGGAGGCCCGGCGCATGGTCGTCGACTCGTACACCGCCTTCCACCCGGACATGGGGCGGATCACCGCCGAATTTTTCGAAAAGAACTGGATTGATGCGGCCATCGTACCGGGCAAGCGGGGAGGAGCGTATTCGGCGAGCACCGTGCCTTCGGTGCATCCGTATGTGTTCATGAATTACGACGGGAAACTCCGCGACGTGCAGACCCTGGCGCACGAACTCGGACATGGGGTTCACCAGTATCTGTCGCGCGGTCAAGGGGTCTTGCAGTCCGACACGCCGCTGACCACCGCCGAGACGGCCTCTGTGTTCGGCGAAATGCTGGTGTTTCAGAATCTGCTCGCGTCGCTCAGCAATCCGAACGAGAAATTGGCGCTGCTGATGAGCAAGATCGACGACACCATCGCCACGGTTTTCAGACAAGTAAGCATGAACCGCTTCGAGCATGCCATGCATACGGCGCGGCGCGAAGAAGGCGAGCTTACCACGGAGCGGTTTTCCGAACTCTGGCTCAAAACCCAGTCGGAACTCTATGGCGACAGCGTGACCTTGAGCGAAGGCTATGCCACGTGGTGGTGCTACATTCCGCATTTCCTGCACACACCGGGTTATGTGTATGCCTACGCCTTCGGCGAATTGCTGGTCTTGGCCCTGTATGAGGAATACAACCGCCATCCCGAAGGATTTTCCGACAAATATCTCGACCTGCTTCGCGCAGGGGGTTCCGACTGGCCTGAGACCCAGATCAAGAAAGTCGGCGTCGATATCTCCCATCCCGAGTTCTGGTCCAACGGACTCCGTATTTTCGAACGGATGGTGAACGAAGCGGAGGAATTGGCGCGCCATGTCTGATCCGAAACACGACGATGCGGCTCTGAGGCACTACAAATCCGTGGTCAAGGAAGTGCTGTCGCTGTTCCGGAAGGCGACGGGGGCCACCACCATCTCCCTGCATTGGGTGAATCGCGCCCGCAAGCAGTTCGTGCTCGAATCGGCCGTGTCCGAAATCGACCATGCGAGGTTCGCCGACCGGGTGCCCATGGGCGAGTCGTATCTGAACGGCTTCGATCTGCTCACTCGTCCAGTCACCTTGGAAATCGGCAAAGAGGTCGTTGCGACCGCCCTGACGCATTATCTGGATGGATGTCCGGTCACCCACATCACCATCCAACCGCTCGAGTATCATCGTGAGGTCGTGGCCTTGGCGGTGGTCGAGACCACCTCGAAATCCGTTCTGACCGACGCGAAAGCCGAGTTCGCATCCTTCACCACGGCGATGGGGCATCTGTTATACACCTTCCTGGAGCTGAGCGAGCGCACGAACGACGAACAGCAGTGGACGGACTACGAGGCGATGCTTCACAAAGCCATCGGGCGGGGCGACGAGATCGCGGTTCTTGAACGGTTGGTCGACCAAGCCGCCAGCCTGATCCCCAACGGGGCGGTCTCTCTTCTTGTGCGTGCGAACGCCACATGGCAAGTGGTGCTGAACCATTCAGGATCGCCGGATGCCTTGCCCACGGGGTTGCCCGTCGAAGAGCAGAGCCTCGTGTTCCAGGCCTTGAAAACCGGACTTCCCGAATTCGCCACCCATTTGGCCGGAAGTCCGAAACGGGTGAATTCCGCCGAACCGATTCTCAAGGGCGCGTCGTTGGCGGTGCCGATGCTGCTGCACGACCGCCGTCAGGCGGTGCTACTGGTCTCCGACGAGAACCTGCTTTTTTTCCGGGAGTCCAACCGGCACAAGCTCACCAACCTCGTTCGGCTGGCTGGACTTCGTCTTGTGGCCGGTACATCGAAACATCTGGCCGGGGCTGATTTCCTGAGCGCCGAGACGGGATCCTTGCATGCCGATATGTTCGATGCCGCGTTGCGGTGCGAAGTGCGCCGCACTCCTCCGCTGGTGGCGATGGTGACTGTGAAACAAGTGCCGATCTTGCGTTCGCGCTTGCGCATGGAAGAACTCAAAGCCATCCAGCAACTCATCGGCGATCTGCTTGCCCCGAACCGGCATGGCTTGTCGGGCCTGGTCGGGGTGCATTCCGATTTCGTGTTCACGGTGATGCTGGACGGCGACGCCTCGGTCCAGGACACCTATCCGGCGATGGTCGCCGAGCTTTGGAAGACGTTCGGAACCCAACCGCTGGATTTCATCATGGCCTTCTCCGACCGCAGCCAGACCGATCCCTATACCATCAAACGCGGATTGCGCTTGGCGCTCGACAAACTTCTGAAGGAGGGATGACATGGGACGGACCATCCTGGTGATCATCGACGGGCTCGGATGCGGCTCTCAGGAAGATTCGCATCTGTACGGGGATGACGGTTGCAACACCATGGGGCATGTGGTGAACCGTTGCCGCACGCGTCTTCCCCATCTGGGTGCGATGGGGCTCGGGAACATCGTGCCGCTCGACACCGTGCCTCCCGTGGCGCGGCCAAGCGCGGCGTGGGGGAAAATGAGAGAAGTCTCGGCCGGCAAGGACTCGACCACCGGCCATTGGGAGATCGCCGGAGTGACGCTGGAGACCCCGTTTCCGACGTACCCGCAGGGATTTCCTCAGGATGTGGTCGATGCGTTCTGCAAGGTCGCCGGCGTGGACGGGATCTTGGCGAACGGAGCGTGGAGCGGAACCGATGTGATCGACCGCTTCGGCGCCGAGCATCTGGCGACGGGTCGGCCCATCGTATATACGAGCGCCGACAGCGTGTTCCAGATCGCCGCGCACGAATCCGTGACGCCGATCGAGACGCTCTACCGCTGGTGCGAGCGGTCGCGGACGGAGGTGATGACGGGTCCGCATCTGGTCGGTCGGGTGATCGCCCGCCCGTTCACCGGCTCCGAGGTCGCCTTCACCCGGCTCAACGATCGGCGCAAAGACTACTCCGCCATCCCGCCTCGCCCGAATCTTCCCCAGTTGCTGCTTGAGAACGGAATCAAGACGTGCTCCATCGGTAAGGTCGTCGACCTCTTCGCGGGTGTCGGGTTCAGCCAGTACCGCAAGACCAAGAACAACGCCGAGGGCATCGCGCAATTGCTGAGCGCGATGTCGGGCGTCGATGACGGATTCATCTTCGTGAACCTGATCGACACCGACCAGCTGTTCGGGCATCGGAACGATCCGGAAGGCTATTCCGGCTCCTTGGAGGAATTCGACCGGGCTTTGCCTGCCATCATGGCCAAACTGCGTCCGGGCGATGTGCTTATGATCACCGGTGACCATGGCAACGATCCCACCACGCCCGGAAGCGACCATACCCGGGAATTCGTGCCCTTGCTGGTCTATCCGTCGGACGTCTGCGGCTGTTCTGAACTGGGTATCCGCAGCTCGTTCCGTGACATCGCCGCCTCCGTCGCAGACACTCTTGGAGTGCCCCACCCGTTCGAAGGGACGTCATTCATTAGTGGGAAATGATCCTAAAATCCCGTATTTTCACGAGTTACGGACAATAAAAAACCAGATCGCATTTCGTGGCCAAGAAAAAAAAAGAACAGAAAACGCAAACCCCCAGCGGGATTTCCACCAGAGAGTCGCAGTCGCTTGATCGCTACCTGCATGAGATCGGCAAAGTGCCGCTCATCACTCCGGATGAGGAAGTGCGCCTGGCGATCGCCATCCAGGCCGGTGACCAAGCCGCTTTGGAGAAGCTCACCAAGTCGAACTTGCGCTTCGTGGTGTCCGTGGCCAAGCAATACCAGAACCAGGGCTTGTCTCTTGGCGATCTGATCAACGAGGGGAACCTCGGTCTGATCAAAGCGGCCAAACGCTTCGACGAAACCCGTGGTTTCAAATTCATTTCGTACGCGGTCTGGTGGATCCGTCAATCCATCCTCCAGGCGCTGGCTGAGCAGAGCCGCATCGTTCGCCTCCCGTTGAACCGGGTAGGCGCATTGAACAAGATCGGCAAGGAATTGTCCAAGCTCGAGCAGGAATACGAGCGCATGCCATCGGCCGCCGAATTGGCCGAAAGTCTGGAGATGTCGATTTCGGAAGTGTCCGACACATTGCGGATCAGCGGTCGTCACCTGTCTGTGGATGCGCCCTTCGCGCAAGGTGAAGACAACCGTCTGCTCGACGTCTTGGAAAACGACGAGACGCCGAACCCCGATGCCGAACTCATGGGCGAATCGCTCAAGGTGGAGATCGAGCGCGCCTTGGCCAAGCTGACAAAACGCGAAGCGGAAGTGATCCGCCTGTATTTCGGTATCGGCCGCGAGCATTCGCTCACCTTGGAAGAGATCGGTGAGCGCTTCGATCTGACTCGCGAACGCGTGCGTCAGATAAAGGAAAAAGCCCTGCGCAAGCTTCGCCACCATAACCGAAGCATGGCCCTGCGCGCCTACCTCGGATAACACCGCAACCCAACCCCGCGCCATGAAACGGTGGACCGTTCTTGTGATCATGGCCTTGTGTGGCATCACACCCCTTCAGGCGCAACGCCTGGGGCTTCGCAACATCTCCATCCAGAGCGGATTGAGCCAATCCGTGATCACGGCCATGGCGCAGGACCGCGCCGGCTACGTATGGATCGGCACCGAATACGGCTTGAACCGGTACAACCGGCATGATTTGAGTGTCTTCACGAGCTCACAGGGTCTGGCCGACAACCACATCCATTCGCTTCTCGAGTTGGCCGACAGCCGGTTGTTGATCGGTATGGCCTCTGGCGTCAACCAGATCGACGGCGGTGTCGTCGAACCGTTCAAGGAGGGCGAAGGGATCGTCACCGCTCCGGTCACCGCGCTCTTTCAGGACAAAGATGGCGGCATCTGGGTCGGAACCGATGGCGCCGGTGCCTATCACTTCCTGAACGACACCTTCATCCATTATACCGAGGATCTCGGCATGGGAGACAACACCATCCGGCGCATCCTGCAAACCAATGACGGCACCGTGTGGTTTGCGACGGCAGACGGCGTCACCAGTCTGCTCAAAGGACGCTTGTCGACGCTGCGGGCGGCGGACGGACTCAGCCATCCCTCCACCTACGATCTGCTGCAACGCACCGACGGAAGCCTCTGGATCGCCACCCAGAACGGCATCACCATCCTGCAGGAAGGATCGTTGCGGCAGCTGCATGTGCGCGACGGGCTCATCCACGAGAAAGTCCGCGCTCTGGTCGAGAACGGGTTCGGCGGATTGTGGATCGGCACCGAAGCCGGCGCCAGCTATCTCGATGCGAACGGTTTCGCCAATTACACCGACGACAACGGCATGTCCAACAACATGGTGACCACGCTCTTCCGCGATTACGAGGGATCGATCTGGTTCGGCTCGTACGGCGGCGGGGTCGATATCCTCGTCGGGTTCAAGTTCATGCAATACAATGTGAACGACGGGTTGCTCAGCAACATGATCACGTCGATCGGTGAGACGGGAGACGGATCGATGTGGTTCGCGACCTACGGAGGAGGCATCGGCCGATTGAACGGCGACGGCCGCATCCGATCGTTCAGCATGTCCGACGGCCTTCCCGAAAACCGCGTCTACACGCTCATGACCGACCGCGACGACCGTCTTTGGATCGGCACCCGGAACGGCATCCGCACCTGGAAGAATGGACGGTTCGAGCCCGCACCGCTCACGAGTCCGCTCATCCATCCCATTGTGAGGACCATCCGGCAAGACCGGGACGGAGACCTCTGGATCGGCACCTACGGGGGCGGTCTCGGCCGATACCGGAATGGCGCCCTCGTCCACCATTGGACCACGCAGAACGGATTGCCGGACAACATCGTGATGAACGTGACCCAAGCCTCCGACGGCCGCATCTGGGTGGCCACGTACGGCGGAGTGGCAGTGATCGAGGACGATTCGGTGAGCACCCTGACCGTCGACGACGGGCTCGTGCAGAACACCGTGCTCACCTTGCATGAAGACAGCCGCGGCTGGATGTGGATCGGCACCTTCGCCGGCATCACCGCGATCCGTGATGGTGCCATGACCCATTACACCGAGGAGTCCGGCTTCCCGAACCCCGTCTGTTATGTGATTTCCGAAGATCAGTACGGGTTCATCTGGGTCGGCACCAATGGCGGCCTCATCCGAGTGGATCCGTTTCTGGACGAGGACGTGCGCGATCCTCGGCGAATCAAGGACCAATTGCGGTTTAAGCGGCATACCACAGTCAGCGGGCTGCTGTCCGACGAGATG
>CAYVRS010000003.1:52564-53577 GCA_964454075.1 uncultured Chitinophagales bacterium | reverse complement strand
AAGGCATCGCTCAGAACCCCTTTGGCACGGAGGTCGTCCATCTCGGCAGAATGCTTGACCGCAAGCGCCTCAAGCAGTTCCTTCTCGAAACGGGCCATGTTGGCGATCGCCAGGTTGTCGAGGAAGCCCTTGTTGTTCAAGAACAGAAGCACGATCTCCTTGTCGACCGACAGAGGCTGTGCCACGCCTTGCTTCAGCAGTTCGACGGTGCGGGCGCCACGGGCCAGCTGACGCTGGGTCGACGCATCGAGATCGGAGCCGAACTTGGCGAACGCTTCGAGGTCACGATACTGGGCCAGATCCAATTTCATGGAACCGGAGAATTTCTTCATCGATTTCACCTGGGCGGATCCACCTACACGGGATACCGAGATACCGACATCGATGGCCGGACGCACACCGTTGTTGAACAACTCGGATTTGAGGAAGATCTGACCATCGGTGATCGAAATCACGTTGGTCGGGATGTAGGCCGATACGTCACCCGCTTGAGTTTCGATGATCGGAAGAGCTGTGAGAGAACCGCCGCCTTTGATCATCGGGCGAAGCACTTCGGGCACATCATTCATATTCTTGGCCACCGAATCGTTGCGGTTGATCTTCGCCGCACGTTCCAGAAGACGGCTATGCAGGTAGAAGACGTCACCCGGATACGCCTCACGTCCTGGCGGACGGCGGAGCAGGAGCGACACTTCGCGATAGGCCACAGCCTGTTTCGAAAGATCGTCATAGATGATGAGCGCGTGGCGTCCGGTGTCACGGAAGTACTCACCGATTGCCGCACCCGCATAAGGGGCGACGAAACGCATCGGAGCCGTGGACGATGCCGGAGCGGACACGATCACTGTGTAGTCTTTGGCGCCATACTTCTCCAACATGTTGTTCACGTTGGCGATGGTGGATCCTTTCTGACCGATGGCCACATAGATGCAGAAGACGCCTGTGCCCTTCTGGTTGATGATGGTATCGATGGCGATTGTGGTCTTGCCGGTCTGGCGGTCGCCGATGATGAG
>CAYVRS010000003.1:46240-52534 GCA_964454075.1 uncultured Chitinophagales bacterium | reverse complement strand
ATCGACCCACTCGGCAGGCGGTAGGTGTCGCCCGTGATCGGGCCTTTTCCGTCGAGCGGGTTGCCGAGTGGGTCGATCACACGCCCGAGAACGCCTTCGCCGACCGGAATGGAGGCGATCTCACGGGTGCGGCGAACCGAAAACCCTTCTTCGATGTCACGGGTGGATCCGAAAAGAACCACGCCCACGTTGTCTTCTTCCAGGTTCAACACCATGCCTTTCATGGTGTTGCCGAGGTCGTCCTTGGCTTGTGGGAACTCTACCAATTCACCGGCTTGAACTTTGGACAGTCCGTACACACGGGCGATACCGTCGCTCACTTCAAGAACGGTACCCACATCGTAGGTGTCGGTGGCATTGTCGAAGCCCGAAAGTTGCTTGCGCAGGATGGCGGAAACTTCGTCTGGTCTTACGTGACTCATGGATTTGGGACTAACGTGTCGAAATTTGTGATTTACGCGATGGGAGCATGCAGAAGCATGTCCAGTTTCTCAAGGGAATGGCGGATCGATCCATCATACATGGTGTCTCCCAGCTGCACCGTGATGCCACCGAGAAGCGTGGCGTCGGTCTGGGAGCGAATGGTGATCTTTTTGCCGGTTTTTCGCTCCAAGGCGGCTTTCACCGCATTGGTCTGCTCGTCACCCAGCGGTTCGACGCTGGTCAGCACCACATGGGCGATGCCGTTGGCGGCGTTGTAGAACGTTTCGAAATTGGCGGCGATATCAGGCAACAACATCAGTTTCTGACGCTCCGCCAAGAGGTCGATCAGACGGACGATCACCTCCGATGCCTTCGGGAACACCGACTTCATCACGGCGCCCTTCTTCTCCGGCTTGATCACCGGGCTGGCGATCACGGCACGAAGTTCGGAAGAGTCCGCGAAGGTGCTCCGGATGCCACGAAGCTCGGCGAGCACGAGGTCGGCCTGCTTGGCTTCATCCGCCAGCAAAAGAACAGCCTTGGCGTACCTTCTGGATGCGGTCGGAGATGCCATGGATCAGTTACCGGATAGGTCTTTGATGAAACCGTCCACCAAGGTGCGGTTTTTCTTCTCATCGAGCTCGGCCGAGAGGATCTTTTTGGCGGAGAGGATCGCCAGATCGGCCACTTCATTGCGAAGTTCCTCGATCGCGCGTTTCTTCTCCTGCTCGATGGCCACCTTGGCCGCATCCACGAGAGCCACCGCTTCCGCTTTGGCTTTCTCGATGCGCTCACTACGGATTTTCTCCGCCTCGTCCATGGCGTCTTTGCGGATGCTATGGGCGACCGCCTCGGCCTGACGCAGGGCGTCTTCATTGGCCTTGCTGACCTGCTCCGCGTTCTTCATGGCCGTTTCAGCCGCATCCAAGGATTCGCGGATCGACTGCTCACGCTGTTGAAGCGAGCCGAGCAAGGGTTTCCAGACAAATTTGGCCAGGATCAGCAGAAACGAGAAGAAGATCACGGCTGTCCAAATGAACAGCCCGGGATCGACATTCACCAGTGAATTGGCGATGACAGGACTCATGGAACCTTATTTGATGGCGAGAAGGATACAGATAGCCAGGGCGAAGAAGGTTGCGCCTTCGATCAGACCTGCGGAAATGATCATCGAGGTGCGGATGTCGCCGGAAGCTTCAGGCTGACGAGCCGTTCCTTCCATTGCGCTGCGTCCGATGATACCGATTCCCAGTCCGGCACCGATCATCGAGAGTCCGGCTCCGAGGCCAGCGGCTAAGTATGCGTATTCCATAGTATGAGTTCGTTTTATTGGTTAGGGTTTCTTCGTTGGTGAAGGTCAATGAGCGTGTTCGTGCTCATGCTCGTGGTCATGGTCCGCAGCGGCCAAGCCGATGAACAAGGCGGAGAACATGGTGAAAATGTAGGCCTGCAGGAAGGAGGCGAAAATCTTGATGGCGTAGATGAACAAGGTGAAGGGCACCCAGATGCCGGCGGACAGGATGCCGGCCGCATCCCCGAACATCTCCGCGAACAGGAAGATCATTCCGATGATGCTATACACCAGCAATTTGCCCGAGACCATGTTGGCGAAGAGACGGACGGTCAAGGCGAAGGGCTTGGTGAACAATCCGAGAATTTCCACCGGTGTGATGATGATGAGCATCAGCTTCGGAACGCCCGGCATCAGGAAGACGTGCTTCCAATACTCCTTCGAACCGGCGAGCTGCGTGATGCTGAAGGTGAACAAGGCCAAAACCGCGGTGATCATCACGTCGGCGGTCGATGTGACACCCCATGGCATAAGTCCGAACAAGTTCATGAACAAGATCATGAAGAAGGCGGACAGAAGGTAGGGCGTGTACTTGAGGTACTTCTCTTCGCCGATGTTGGCTTTGGCGATGTCGTCACGGACGAACAGGACCAAGGCTTCGAACAGGTTCATGAAGGTTCCGCGGGCCACGAGACCATCCCGGGTGGCCGTGGTGTACTTACTGGCCAAGCGGCCGAAGATGAGAAGAACCAGGAATCCGGAAATCGCGAACCAGACCAAGTGGGAGGTGATCGAAGCGTCGAACGAGGCACGGCTGCCATCGGCTCGGACCAGATGATAGGTGACCGGAGCGATGGTGGCTCCATCCGCCTTGTAAATCACCGTGTCCGGGTGGGCGAGATAATGCTCGTCGATCCATCCGTCGCCGCTGTTCAACGCCGCGGTGGTGGAACTGTAGAACATCCACTGTCCGTCGTGGCGCAAGATGCGGGGAAGCTCGATTTTGGCGACCGGTTTGAAATCCAGATAATTGTGATCCGAGATTTTTCCGAGCATGTCGATCCGCTTGGGGTTCGCATCCGGATCAGCGGAAAAAACAGGGGACGCGCCAACAGTCAGGATGACGAGACTCAGGAGGAACAGTCGCACGGCGGCTTGCATCAACGTCGTCGGTTTGTAGATAGGTTGTGGATCAGAATCATTTCCAATACAGACTTGCAAAGATAAGCAAAAAACAGGGCGATTGTAAACGTGATCTGAGGCAATTCGGTGGTCAGGACCACGGCTGCGAGGATCATGAGCATCACTCCCATCCGAAGCATCATGCCTCCGAACACGGCCAGCATGAAGCGGCTCATGGCGGCTTCGATCGACCTCACCACGGCCCTATAGCCCAGGAAAGCGTTCATCGTGGTCACCATCAGAGCTGCTGCGACGGCCTTCACGCCGTCGATGCCTGTGAACAGGTGCACCGGGTAGGCGGCCAGGGCCAGCAGGATCACATCCAGCACCAAGAGATTTCGGAGGAAGCGGCGCGGCGTGGTGTTCACGGTTTTTTCCCGGATTGGAGGGTCAGTTTGTACAGTAGAGAAAAAATGGAGACCAGTCCGAAAGCGATGCCCCCTAGGATGCCCCAGGGCGAACTGGCATAACGTTCGTCAAGCCACCAACCGCCGTAGATCGGCAAGCCCAGGGAAATCGCCATCTGGATGCCGAGTCCGGAATAGCGGGCATAGTCGCGCAGCGGGCTACCCCGCATTCCGGCTCATCATGATGGTTCCGTCGACCCTCGCCCCTTCTTCGACAAGCAAAATCTGGGTGCGTATGTCGCCCTTGATCACCGCCGTCTTGCGAAGGATCAGCTTCTGGTTCACCGTCAGGTTGCCTGTCACGGTTCCGGCGATGTCGCTGTCAGGCGACGTGATGTCGCCAAGCACCGTCGCGGTGGAGGCGATGATGCATTTTCCTTCCGAGGTGACGTCGCCGTCGATTTTGCCCGCCAGACGGAAATCGCTGGTCACGGAGATGCTGCCTTTGATGAGGCTGCCTTCGGCGATGATGGTGATTGAAGGTTGGTTCGACGAATCGCCTTCTGGTTTCTGAAACATGCTCATGATGCGTTAGCGTTGCGTGAAATAAAGATCCGGATTCAAGGGCACGCCGTCTTTCCACAGTTCGACATGAACATGCGGCCCGGTGCTGATGATACCCGAATTTGAGACAAATCCCATCAGATCCCCCCTCCTGACCACCGACCCTTCGGGTTTGGGTGGGCGTTCCATATGCTTCAACACACTCACATACCCTTCGGCATGTTGGATCTTGACGACATATCCGTAGTTCAACGTCCATTCCGAGCTGAGAACGGCTCCATCGGCCGAGGCATAGACCGATTCTCCGCTGGTCGAGGACACATCCACCCCGAAATGCCCTTGGTCCGGTTCGAAGCCTCGGGTCTGCCGACCGCGGAGAGGCAGTCGCAGCGGGAAGCTCAAGGACCTCGAGATCACCGTGCGAGCGGGCTTGGACACCGTGGCCACCGCCACCGGAACGGTTTGGGTGTCCGGCACGATGCCGGTCACCCGGTTGATCACAAAGGTGGTGTCGGTCCCATCGTACAGCACCTGCTTGATGTTGTCGAGCTGGGCGTCGCGCATGTCGAGAGAATCCTGGATGGCCATCACCCTCTGCCCGAGGGCCAAGATTTCCGTGCGCAGTTCTTCATCTTCGCGGTTGAAGATGCGGTCTCCCAAAGGCGTGATGTATAGGATGAACCCGATGGCGAAGGAACCACCCGCCAAGGTGAACAACCAAAGCACCAGGATGATGATGGGCGCGAAACTGTACGAACTCGGATGGTCCGGATCCGAATCGCGCCACAACACGAGGTTCACGTTGTCGTGACGGAACTGGTACAGCAGTTTCAGCAGGTGTTTGATCACGAGCTTATCGGAGCGAGTAGTTGGGCGCTTCCTTGGTGATCGTGACCGAATGCGGATGGCTTTCCTTCATGCCAGCGGCCGAAATTTCGACGAGATCCGCCGAATGCAAGTCGTCGATGGTTGCCGCTCCGCAATAGCCCATGGAGGCGCGAAGACCGCCCACCATCTGGTAGATCACCTCGCTGAGGGTTCCTTTGTACGGAACCATGCCTTCGATGCCTTCGGGCACCATCTTCTTCACATCGTCTTCCACGTCTTGGAAGTAGCGGTCCTTGCTGCCTTGGCTCATGGCCGGAAGGCTGCCCATGCCGCGATAGGACTTGAATTTGCGGGATTCATAGATGATGGTCTCGCCCGGACTTTCTTCCGTGCCAGCGAACATCGATCCGAGCATGACGGCGGTGGCGCCGCCAGCCAAGGCTTTGGGAACGTCGCCGGTCTGCTTGATGCCGCCATCGGCAATCAGGCCAAGTCCGTTTTTCCGGGTGTAGGAGGCCACTTCCATCACCGCGCTCAATTGGGGCACGCCCACACCGGTCACGATGCGGGTGGTGCAGATGGATCCGGGTCCGACACCCACTTTCACGACATCCGCGCCGGCCTTGTGCAGGGCTTTGGCCGCATCCGCGGTGGCGATGTTTCCTGCGATCAGATCCAAGTCGGGAAACGCTTTGCGGATGTTTCGGACCATAGCCAAAACCCCTTCCGAATGCCCGTGTGCGGTATCGACGGTGATGATGTCGACGCCGGCATCCACCAGGGCCTTGGTGCGTTCAAGCGTGTCAGGCGAAATGCCGACTGCCGCACCCACGCGCAGGCGCCCGAACGAATCTTTGCAGGCGATCGGGAAATTCTTCTTCTTCTCGATGTCCTTGAAGGTGATCAGACCCACGAGAATGCCTTTGCCGTCCACGATGGGAAGTTTCTCCACCTTGTAATCCTGCAACAGGCGTTCAGCCTCGGCCAGATCCGTGCCCATGGGAGCGGTCACAAGGTTTTCGCTGGTCATCACGGATCCGAGCATCCGGTCTTGATCGGTGACGAACCGGAGGTCTCGGTTGGTGACGATGCCGAGGAGTTTCTTGTCAGGCGATACCACCGGAATGCCACCGATCTTGTGTTGCGACATCAAGGCCCGTGCTTGGCGGACAGTGGCGTCTTTGGGAAGCGTGACCGGATCCACGATCATCCCGCTTTCGGACCGTTTGACCAAACGGACCTGTTCCGCCTGCTGGTCGATGGACATGTTTTTGTGGAGCATCGCCATGCCGCCTTCCCGAGCCAATGCGATGGCGAGACGGTACTCGGAGACTGTATCCATCGCGGCGCTCAGAAGCGGGATGTTCAGACGCAGTTTAGGCGTCAGGTGGATGCCGACGTCCACATTTCTTGGGAGGACGTTGGAGTAGGCTGGAACCAAGAGGACGTCGTCGTAGGTCAGTCCTTTACGCGTGATTCTGGAGTAGGGATCGAAAGCTGACATGGGCCGGGTCGTTTCGTTGCGGTTTGGCAAAGGTACGGAGAATGGCTGTAAATCCGGTGTATATTGTCCGGATTCGAACGAGACATGCCCATCAGGTCCACCATCCCTTTTTGTTCGCCGGATACCGGAACAAAAAGGGATGGTGGACCTGATGG
>CAYVRS010000003.1:9482-46230 GCA_964454075.1 uncultured Chitinophagales bacterium | reverse complement strand
CCGCGGAGGAATCGGCCTTGGCGTCCGCCCTTCGTTCCGGCGTTTGGCGCGGAGACGGTCCCGCCACACGCCGCGTTCAGAACCTGATCCGCCTACATACCGGCGCCGAGCGCGTGTTTCTGACCACCAGCGCCACCCATGCCATGGAACTGGCGGTGATGTTGCTCCGCATCGCCCCCGGCGATGAGGTGATCATGCCATCGTTCACGTTTGTGTCCACCGCGAATGCCGTCGTGCTCCGTGGCGGTGTTCCTGTGTTCGCCGACATTACCCCCGGCACCATGAACATCGACCCGGAGGATGTGGCCCGTCTCATCACCCCCCGGACGAAAGCCATCATACCGGTTCATTACGCCGGCGTGGCCTGCGACATGGGCGCTCTACTCTCATTATCCAAACTGGCCGGCTTGGCCGTCATCGAAGACGCCGCTCAGGGTGTCGACGCCTATTGGGAAGGCCGGGCGCTGGGCACCTTGGGCGAATTCGGCGCCTACAGTTTCCACGACACCAAGAACATCGCCTGCGGCGAAGGCGGAGCCTTGCTGGTGCGAGACAGAGCCTCGGTCGCCCGAGCCGAGATCCTTCGTGAAAAGGGAACGAACCGAAGCGCCTTCCTTCGCGGCGATGTCGACAAATACACCTGGATGGATGCCGGAAGCAGCTATGTGCCGTCGGACCTCCTCGCGGCCCTTCTGGAAGCGCAATGGCTGCGTCGACATGAGATCCGGGCCCGAAGAGCCCTGAGCTGGACGGCCTATCATGCGGCCCTCGAACCCTTCGAGCGGGCCGGAAAGCTCATCCGTAACGTTGTCCCCGGTTACGCCACGTCCAATCATCACACGTATTTCTTCACTACGGAACGCTTGGTTGACCGAGACCGCCTTCTGAGCGCGTTTCATCGGGCTGGCATCTCCGCCGCCTTCCATTACGTCCCGCTTCACAACTCCCCGTTCGGAAAGAGCCTACATCCGACCGTGCGGTCGCTTCCTCTGACCGAACAGCTGAGTTCGTCTCAGATCCGGCTTCCTCTGTACGGCCGGCTAGTCCTGGACCATCCGGATGTGGTCGATCGCGTGACCGACACGCTTACCCAAGTCTTGGGCGCGCCATGAGTGGATGGAGGATGGAGTCTGCGACGATCCAGGAATGGATCCAGGCTTGGGAATCGGACCCCGACCGGACCCGATTTCAGCATCCTGACTGGCATCAGCTGTTCGCGGACAGTTGGCCGGGACGCTTCCGACCCACGCCGTATCGCTTGAAGGGTCCGGATGGGACCGATGCGATCCTCCCCGGTAGCACCCGTCGTCTCCTGAGAGGATTCGCCACCGAATGGATGTCCTCCCCAGGTCACACCTACGGAGGCATGCTGGGAACCCATTCACCCGAAGCCTTCCGCCAGGCTCAAAAACTGCTCTTGGAACGCCACGCCTCCTATCTCTGGATCGGAAATCCGTTCACCAACGTCTCCAGCGTGATGCAACAGTTCACGCAGACCTTGGATCTGACGATGAGTGACGCGGAGCTTAACGCCGAGCTCGACCGCTACAACAATCTGTATTACGCCCGATGGGCCGAACGGCAAGGCTTGCGCATTCACAGGTGGACGGAGGGCGCCGACGCCTTCATCGCGATCTACGCCAATGCTCGGGACCGCTGGCAGACCGGAAGCGGAGTGACGAGCCAATATCCTACGGGTTTTTTCCATCGGCTTTTCGAAATGCCTGGTGTCGAGGTCTGGAGCGTGACCGATGGCGATTCGCCCGAACCCATCGCCATGGGCATCTTCCTGACGGCAAACAGGCATGTGGTTTCCTGGCTCACCTTGGCAAAAACCGCCTCCATGAAGCGCCGTCCGTATCAGCTCCTTTATGTGAAACGGATTCTCGAGTACCGCTCGGAAGGATTCAAGACATTTGATTTCAATCCATCCGCAGGTTTGGGCGGTGTCGTCGATTTCAAACGCCGTTTTGGCGCCGCACGTCGGTATTTCGCCGAATATAAGGGCCAGCGGGCCTGGTTCAGGGCATTAGGCATGATCCGGAAACGCTGATGGATACCCTCAAACAGGACACGGTGCGGGGAATCCGGTGGACGGGCTCATCCCAGGTGGTGACCAGCGTGTTGCAGTTCGCCCAGATCGCGGTGCTCGCGCACTGGCTCTCGCCTACCGATTTCGGACTCATGGCCACCGTACTCCTGGCTTTGCAATTCATCTCCACGTTCGCGGATGCGGGGGTGAGCATGGGCATCATCCAGGCCAAGGAACTGAGTGATGCGCAACGTTCCACCCTGTATTGGCTGCACAACGGCATCGCTTTGGCCGCCGCCGTCGTTTTCGCGCTGATTTCGCCCGCGCTTGCATCCGCCTTGGGTGAACACCAACTCGGCAGGCTGCTTCAGACCTCGGCGATCATAATCCCACTGACCGCCATGAGCACGCAATTCCGTGTCATCCTGCACCGGAACTTGGAATTCAAGCTCGTGGCCTTGCAGGAAATCGTCTCCATGGCTCTGTATCTGATGATTTCATTGATCCTGGCGTCCGCAGGACATGGCGTCTGGTCCCTTCTGATCGGGTATATGGCCGCCCATGGAGTCGGCCATGCATGGATCTTCATCGCGGGATTGCGGACCTGGCATCCCAAAGCGGTATTCGACCTCCAAGGACTCTCCCCTGTCCTCCGTTTCGGTTTATTCCATTCCGGTGAGAAGATCATCCAATTCCTGAGCACCAAAGCCGATCAGCTGATCGTGACCAGCCTGCTCGGCATCCACGCGCTGGGCTTGTACAACATGGCGTTGAACCTGGTGATCTACCCCATCCAACGGATCAATCAGGCCGTCTCGCAAGTCACCTTCCCTCTGTTCTCGAGGCAGCAGGACGACGCCGAAGCGCTTCGCAACGGCTACCTCAACGTGCTCAAAACCGTGACGCTGATCAATGCCCCACTCCTTGCCGGCATCATGGTCACCGCTCCGTTGTTCATCCCATTACTGATTGGGCCGCAATGGATGGAATCCATCATGCTTACACAAATCCTTTCCATATACGCATACCAGCGTTCGACCGGCGCGCCATCCGGGTCCCTGCTCATGGCCGTGGGGCGAACAGACATGTCGTTCGGCTGGAACGTCTTCGCCCTGGCGGCCACGGTCCCTGTGATCTACCTTGGCGCAAGCATGGCAGGAATGGCCGGACTGGCCTGGAGTTTCGTGATCCTTCACGTGGTGCTGGGTATGATTTATTACTTCAGGGTGATCCGTCCTTTGATCGGTAAGGTTGGCTCAGAGTATTTCATGACCTTGTTCAAACCATTGATGTTCGCCTCGATGATGGGCTTCCTGGTGCGGATGCTCGACCGGATGATCGGATGGCCGGCAGGTCAGGAACTCACCCTTCTGGTGTTGGTAGGCATCGCGTCCTACACCGCCTTGCTTGTGCTTATGGAGCGCGATCTGGTCCGACGCCTGCTCACCATCCTCATCCCCTCATGGAGGATGTCATGATCCGGGTGCTTCATCGCACATCCGAATGGCTGCCGGGCACCATGACCTGGCTCCGTCAGCTCATCATGGACACAGACGCGCAGGTGACAAACCATATCCTGACCGAGGTAATCTATCCAGGAGCGCCCGCCCATTCCGGACTTCGCTCCGCCCGCATCGAGATGCCAGCACGGCATCTCGTGAACCGGGCTCTTCGAAAAGCGGGGCTGATCTCCGTCAACGGCGCGGATGCCGCCTTGGCCGCCTCCCTCAAACCGAATGTCCTGCATTCGCATTTCGGGCATATCGGCGCGCAGAACGTCGGTTTGGCCGAGCATCTGGGCATCCCCCATCTGGTCTCGTTCTATGGGATGGATGTGCATCAGCTTCCCTACAACGAAGCCCGATGGCTACCCATGTACCGTCGGATGTTCGCCAGCGGCGTGCACATCCTCTGCGAAGGCGAATACATGCGAGACTCGATCATCGCCCTCGGTGCTTCGCCCGAACAGGTGCATGCGCACCGGTTAGGCGTTGATGTGGGCCGGATCCGATTCAAACCCCGACGAGTGGCGCCGGGTGAGTCGCTGCATGTGCTCATGGCGTCGGCGTTCCGTCCCAAGAAAGGCATTCCGTATGGCATCGAGGCCGTAGCCAAAGCCGCATCCGAGATACCGATCCGACTGACCATTGTCGGGGATGCGGCGGATGAATCGGCCCGGATTGAGAAAAAGCGGATCGAACGGATATTGGCTGACACGTCCATCGGATCACCGATCCGGCGTTTTGGATTCGTTTCGGCGACCGAGCTCCAGGCCCTGTATGAAGACCATCACGTCTACCTGGCTCCCAGCGTCACCGCGGTCGACGGCGACTGCGAAGGCGGGGCTCCGGTGAGTCTGATCGAGGCCGCGGCCTCAGGCATGATCGTAGTCAGCACAAGGCATTGCGACATTCCGGGAGTGATCGAGAACGGACGTACCGGATGGCTCTCGGAAGAGCGGGACACCGACGCCATGGCCGCCAATCTGATCCGCGTATGGCAGACCCGCGAAGATTGGGAAGCCTCCCAAATCGCGCTTCGGCAGCATATCGAAACCCGCTTCCATCATCGGAGCCAGGCCGAAGCCCTCATCCGACGATACCAACAGCTCGGAGGTGGCGAATGATTCCCATCCTCATTCTGGCACCGTGGTGGCAGCACGAGGCCCACGTGGGCAATCTGCGTTTGCGGAGGCATGTGGCCTGGCTCAGGCAGGCCGGGCATCGTGTCATCCTCGTCGATTCGGGCCTGCGCTACAGCCTGAATGAGGAGGAGGGCTTCACCCGAATCACCATTCCTGATCCGCTTCGGATGCATGTGGCACCCGCTCCGGATGCACCTCCGCCTCGCAAGCCGAACGCCTTGCGGCGATGGCTCGCCTATGCCCTGCTCTTGCCCGATCCGTCGATCGTCTGGGCCCGGCGGGTGTTGGCGCATCCCGTGGTGCGGCATTCGGCTCGAACCTGCGCCGCGGTGATGAGTTCCTCGCCGCCCGAAGCGGCGTTCCTGGCCTGTGCGGCCCTCTCGAAACGGTATGGCATCCCCTTCTGGATGGACATGCGCGATGGCTGGCTCGACGAACCGCTCAAGCCGCTGCTGCGCTCCTCAGCCATACAACGCTGGCGGGAGCGGAAACTCGAATCGCATTGCATCGGTCAGGCGAGCGTGGTCACCGTCACCTCCGAGCGATGGGCGGAGATGCTGGGAGAGCGGTATCCGGAGCATCGCTCCAAAGTGCGTGTGGTCACCAATGCGGCGCCCGACTCCATCGGAACAGACAAGTCGGGCTCCTCCACCCTTCAACTGCTCTATGCCGGACGAATCACCAGCTCCCGCCCGGAGCGCGACACCGACGAACTGTCCCAAGTGCTTTCACACTTGCCGGAACATCGGTTCACCCTCATCGGCGACCTGACGCCGGACGAGAAGGCGGATGCCCTCTCTCGCGGTTGGTCGCTTCATCCGCCGCTCACACGCACCGAACTTCTTCCCGAGTTGGCCAAGGCCTCGGGCTTGGTGCTTCTCTCTTCCTCCAAAGGATCCATCCCGGCGAAATTCTTCGATTATCTGGCTACCGGCAGGCCGATCCTCGGCATCGCCTCCCCGGGCAGCGCGGCGTGGGACGCCCTATCCAGTGCGTCACAGGCCTATGCCGTGGATCCGGCTGACCCGGATGCGGACGTCATGGCCAAGTTCATCACTGCGGCGGGAGCATCTCAAGCGGCTCCGGTGCCGGACATGTTCTCCGAAGAGGCGGTCCGTTCCCGATTCATGGAGGTCCTTTCATGCCTGTGAACCGCCGGATGACCGTTCTGATGTCCACCTACAACGGAGAGGGATGGGTCGACGCCCAGCTGGAGTCGCTGGAGCGTCAGACCTGGCCGGACCTGCGCCTTCGGATCCGAGATGACGGATCGGTGGACGGCACGCCCGGCCGGCTGAACGCCTTCGCCAGCGCCTCGCGTCTCTCTTGTGAGGTGGTGTTTGGCAAAAACATCGGAGTTTTCCACAGTTTCATGACCCTGTTGGCAGAGGCTGGCGACGATTCCAGCTATTATGCGTTCGCGGACCAGGACGACGTCTGGCTTCCGGACAAATGCGAGCGAGCCGCTTTCCTTCTCGGGCAGGTTTCTGACGACATTCCGGCGATGGTGTACACGCGGTTGAGGTACACCGATGCCCGGCTCAGGGAAACCGGACTGAGCCCCATCCCCACCCAATCCGGCTTCCATACCGCTCTGGTGCAGAACCAGGCCACCGGTTGCACGTTGGTCATGAACGCCGCGGCGCGGCGGAAGGTGCTGGAGTCGGTCCCTGAATGGGCGCTCATGCATGATTGGTGGTGCTACCTGGTGGTGTCCGCTTTCGGACAGGTGATCTACGATCCTCATCCTTCCCTCCTGTATCGCAAACATTCAGACAATGTGACCCCGGCCGCTCCGAATTGGGCGACCGAACTCTGGAACCGGTTCAAGCGATTCGCCGGCGACGGGGACATCGCGAAACGGGTGACCGACCAAGCCCGTGAGTTTCGATCCCGGTACGGCGCCTCGCTCAACGCGACCAACCGGTCCATCCTCGACGGATTCATCGCCGCGCGCGATTTGGGTCCGATCGGCAGACTCCGGTACGCGGCGACCATGCCCCTGCGGCGTAACACGCCCTTCGACACCTGGATCATGCGGGTGCTCATCGTGATCGGGCGCTTCTAGCTGATGTCCATCTTCAAGGCATCAAGCGCCGTCTCCAACGAGCAGGTGCCGCAGCGATAGGCTTCCACCCACCAGTAGACGGAACGGCGGCGGGCCATCACATGCGGATCGCGTGTGGCATACAGGCCCAGAAGCTCATCCCGGTAGCCGATCACATCGATGGCGACAGAGCGTTTGAGTTCGGATGGGATGTCGGTCCAACCCATAGCCTCAAGCATGTCGGAGGCTTCCGCGATGAGCGGATCGGGCAACGCGACGGCGTGGAGCTGCGGGGTGGAACGGAGGGCGGTGGTTTTCAGTGCGGTGGACATGAGCGGATTCCTTTGTTGTTTAAACCAAGCTTCAAGCCCAAAGTGACACCATTATGTCACTGCCAACACCGGGTGCTATTTTTTTTATGACTATTTTGCAGGATGTCATTCACCCTGCCTTTTCCCTTACCGATTCAGGATCCCGTCCTCATCTTCGCCTTGGTAATGGTGCTGATCCTGCTGTCACCCTTTCTATCGCGCAGGCTGAGACTCCCATCCACGGTCGGTCTGATCCTTGCCGGCATGGTGGTGGGTCCGAGCATGACCGGACTTCTCGCCCGCGACAGCACCATCGTGCTCTTGGGAACTGTCGGCCTGCTTTATCTGATTTTCACCGCAGGCTTGTCCATCGATCTGAACCAGTTCCACCGGCTGCGTAACCGCAGTCTGGTGTTCGGTGTGCTTTCCGTGGGTCTTCCCTTCGGGCTGGCTTATGCCATCGGCCTCCATGTGCTCGATCTGCAGATGAACCCCGTGCTGCTTTTGGGGGCCATCGTGGGGTCTCATACTTTGCTGGCCTATCCCTTGGTGGCCAAACTGGGATTGTCCCGGCATCCGAGTGTGACCGTGACCATGGGGGGCACCATCGTCACCGATTTCATTTCGCTGATGGTGCTTGGTTTCGTGATCGCGGCAGAGCGCGACCCGGACATCAACATCCATTTCTGGGTTGTTTTCCTGTCATCCATCGCCCTGTTCATCGGGTTCATCGCCATGACCATTCCGAGATTGGCCCGATGGTTCTTCAGAACGTTCACAGAAGAAACGGAAGCCGATTACGTGCTCCTGCTGGCGATCCTGTTTGTCACCGCGTATCTGGCCAAACTAGCCGGCCTCGCCCCCATCATCGGCGCATTCATGTCCGGATTGCTGCTGAACAAACTCGTACCTGAGTCATCGCCTCTCATGAATCGGGTCCAATTCATGGGTAACGCACTTTTCATTCCCTTTTTCCTGATTTCGGTAGGCATGCTCGTGGATGTGAACGTGATGCAGAGCCTGGAGGTCTGGTCGTATGCGCTGATGTTCACCGCGATGGTGG
The DNA here is from genome assembly GCA_964454075.1 of uncultured Chitinophagales bacterium. Classification (GTDB taxonomy): domain Bacteria; phylum Bacteroidota; class Rhodothermia; order Balneolales; family HLUCCA01; genus CAMTWZ01. The sequence goes on along the minus strand of CAYVRS010000003.1, from coordinate 38,133 downwards.
TGGTGGGCAAAGGCGGAGCGGCGTGGGCCGCCGGCACGGTGTATGGCTTCACCACCCGTCATATCCTGCTGATGTCTGGCTTGTCGATACCCCAGGCGGCCGCCACTTTGGCCGTGACGTTGATCGGTTTCGAAATCGGGTTGTTCGATGCGATCATCGTGAACGCTGTCGTGATCATGATCCTGATCACGTGCCTGATGGGTCCTTGGATGGTGGACCGATACGGCCGCCAGATCGCGATCGAAGACGAGCATCTCATCCAGGGTGGCAACGAGCAGCCACAGCGCATCCTTGTGCCTCTGGCGAACCCGACCACCGCGGAAGCGCTCATGGACATGGCCTTCGCCATGCGTGAGAAATCCTCCAAGGAACCGGTTTATCCTCTGACTGTGGTGCGCGACGGTCCTGATGTGCAGGCGGATGTGGCCAACAGCGAGCGCATGCTCTCCCATGCGGTGATCTATGCGGCGAGTGCGGATGTGCCGGTGTCTCCGGTGACCCGGGTCGACATGAACATCTCCAGCGGCATCACCCGAGCCGTGAAAGAACGACGCATCACGAACGTGATCATCGGTTGGAACGGGCAATCGTCGGCTTCGGAAGCCATTTTCGGTGGAGTGCTCGACCAACTTCTCTCCCAGGTGAGGCATATGATCATGGTCTGCAAGATGGAACGGCGCATCTCCACCATCCGCAAGATCTATTTCGCCATTCCGCCGTTCGCAACCTTGGAACCTGGATTCATGGAGGCGTTGCGCTATGTCATGATCCTGGCCAATCAGATCGGCGCCGAGCTCACCATCATCGGCATCGAAGAGCGCATGCCGCGCATCAAGGCCTGTGTGAAAGGCACCAAGCAGCCGCTGATGATCACGTTCATCAGCATGGACCGTTGGACCGACCTGCCTGAGCTGCTTCAAAACCGCCTGGGTCGGGACGATCTCTTCATCCTGCAGAGCGCCCGGGAGGGCACCTTGTCGTGGCGTCCGGGTTTGGACCGTCTCCCCTCCCTCATCTCGTCCCGTTTCCCTGAAAACGGCTTCATCGCCATTTATCCGTCGGAAATCGGTGAGCAGTTGGAGGGCGATCAGGAGCCTCAGGAAATCAGACCTATGGACCGCCTGATCGAAGACGCTTCCGTGATTTTCCCTTCGAAAGAGTCGACGTTCGAGCAGATCATGCACGATCTGATGAGCGACCTGTATCCGAAATCCGCTGACGCGGCCCAACGACGCGCGGACGAGATCGTCCGATTGAACGACGCGTACAATTCGGAGCTGACCTCCGGAATCGTGCTTCTGGAGTCGGTGGCTGAGGATGTGGACGAGCCGAGACTGATGTTGGCGATCTGCCGGAACCGGATCTCGGTGCCGAAAGCGCCATCACCGACCTGCGCGATGGCGGTGTTGATCCATCCTGCGAATGAACGCGCGGAAGAGCATCTGGAGCGGCTGAACCAACTGGCCCGCCGGTTGCGTCATCCGGACCTGGCCGAGCGCCTGGCCCAGACCCAATCTGTGGAACAGGTGATTCGCCTGTTGAGTACGACCGATCAGTCGGGATAAACCGCTTTCTTAGCCGCCAGAAGTGTGTTTTTCATCAGCATGGCGACCGTCATGGGTCCGACGCCACCCGGAACGGGTGTGATCCAGCTCGCTTTTTCACGCACACGGTCGAAGTCCACATCCCCGACCAGCTTGTAGCCCTTCGTCGAGGTATGGTCGGCCACCCGGTTCATACCCACGTCGATCACAATCACGCCTTCCTTGACCATGGGCGCGGTGATGAGGTTCGGCTGGCCAGCCGCCACGATGAGGATGTCGGCATTGATCGTGTGAAGCGTAAGGTCCTTAGTGTACTTATGGCAGATGGTTGTCGTGGCCTTGCCTGAGCCTGATTCATGCTCCCTGGAGAGCATGATCGCCATAGGCGAACCCACGATGTTGCTGGCGCCGACGACCACCGCATGTTTCGATTTCGTCGGGATGCTGTAGACTTTGAGCAGTTCCATGATGCCGGCCGGCGTGCAGGATCGGTAGCAGGGCATCCCGATCGCCAGACGCCCCACGTTCATCGGATGGAATCCGTCGACATCCTTGCGATGGTCGATGGATTCGATGACGCTCAAGGGGGTGAGGTGTTCGGGAAGCGGCAGCTGGACCAGGATCCCGTCGACCGAATCGTCTTCGTTGAGTTCCCGGATCCGCGCTTTCAGCTCTTTCTCGGAAATGGTGTCGGGCAGCGTTTCCGTCTCCGATCCGATACCCACTTCGTTGCAGGCGCGCAGCTTCGAACCCACATAGGCGTGGGAAGCCGGATGGTTGCCGATCAGCAGGACATGCAGTTTCGGCGCGCGATTTCCTCGTGCGACCCAATCGGCCACATCAGTGCGCACTTGATGGCGCACGTCGGCCGCCACAGCGGTTCCATCGATCAATGTTGCTGACATCTTAGCGCTCCAGTTCGTATTTCTTGATCTTGTTGTACAGGTGCGAACGCATGATTCCGATGGAATCTGCCGTTGCGGAAATGTTCCATTCGTGCTTGTGAAGCTGATGGCGGATGAATTCCTTCTCCGTGGCTTCCTTGAATTGCTGGAAGTCGGAATACTGCTCCAGCAGATCCCCCAAACCGGCTTTCCCATGTTGCGGTTTTGGCTTGGCGACCACCTGGGCCACGGTTTTCGCCGTGATCTCAGGAGCCAAGGACAAAATGCCGAGCCGCTCCACCACATTGTGCAGTTCCCGGATGTTGCCCGACCACTCCATTCTGGACAAGGCTGTAAGGGCATCCTCGGTGAGCACTTTCCCTGCGAAAAGGATGTCTTTGCGGCCCAATTCCTCCAGATGGCATCTGGCCAGCAGAGGGATGTCGCCCGCACGTTCACGCAGAGGCGGCACATGGAGCGGAATCACATTCAGACGGTGATAGACATCCTCCCGGAACCGTCCTTCCGCAATCTCCTCCTCCAGATCCTTGTTCGTGGCGGCGATCACGCGCACATCCACCTTGATGGCGCTGGTGCCCCCGACCCGGGTGATCACATTCTCCTGCAGGGCCCTCAGCACTTTGGCTTGGGCGGCCAGACTCAGGTCGCCGATCTCGTCAAGAAACAGGGGGCCGCCATTGGCTTCCTCGAATTTTCCGATACGCTGGCGCACCGCACCGGTGAAGGCCCCTTTCTCGTGCCCGAAGAGCTCGCTCTCGATGAGATCGGTAGGGATGGCGGCACAGTTCACATCCACGATGGGTCCGCTGTTCCGTTTGCTTTGCTCATGCAGCCAGCGGGCGACCAGCTCTTTTCCTGTTCCGTTTTCCCCGGTGATCAGCACTCGGGCGTCTGTCGGCGCCACCCGGCCGATGGTCTGACGGATGGTTTCAATGACGGCGCTTTCCCCGATGATCTCCTTCACCTGTGAAATGGTGCGGCGCATGGTCCGGTTCTGGCTGACCAGGCGGTTCCGGTCGAGCGCGTTGCGGACAGAGATCAGCAAACGGTTGAGATCCGGTGGTTTCTGAAGGAAGTCGAACGCGCCGAGCCGGGTGGATTGGATGGCGGTATCGATGGTGCCGTGTCCGCTGAGCATGATGATGGGGAATTCGACCCCACGGTCGCGGAGTTCGGCGAGGATTTCCAGACCGTCTTTGCCTTGCATCTTCACATCAAGCATCATCAGGTCGACAGGCTCGCGCTCGATCACCGCGAAGGCTTGTTCGGCGCCATCGGCTTCCAGGATGGCGTAGCCTTCGAATTCAAGCACTTCCCGGAGGGCTCTGCGGATGCCGGCTTCATCGTCGGTGAGAAGGATGGTCGGCTGTCGCATGGGTTCAGCCCATCTGAAGTTCTTCTTGCCGGAAATGGGCCAGGATCTCGTCGGCCGTGGCGCAGGCCGACAAGGCGTTGCGGAAGGCGTCGTTGTTCATGAGCCTGGAGATGCGGCTGAGCAGGCGGATGTGTTGGCTGGATTGGGAATCGGGCCCCACCACCATGAAGACCAAGGAGACGGGAGCTTGATCGATGGAGCCGTATTCGATGGGACTCACCAGGCGGGCGAAGGCCATTTCGCTGGATTCGAGTCCGTTCACTTTGCCGTGCGGAATGGCCAGGCCTTTTCCTACGCCGGTCGACATGATCCGCTCGCGTTCCATCACCGCTTGGTAGAGGGTCTCGGCGCTGGTGCCTGGGGTACGCCGCGCGATGGATGCGCTCAAGGTGCGGACGGCTTCCTCCTTGTCGGAAACCTGTAGGCTCGGAAAGACATTGGCTGATGACAGGAATTCTGAAATGCGCATGCCGCTGGGTTCTCGTGGGGTTTCGGTACCGGAAAGACGTTCAAATATAGTAACTTCTGCCATGCCTTCCCTGATCCGAGCCGCCCTCATCTTGAAGAATGATTTCCGCCTGGAGCTGCGCTCCAAGTTCGGTCTGAATTCGGTTTTCGCCTTTGTCGCCTCCGCGCTGTTCGTGTCGGTATTCCTGCTGAACGCCACCGAACTCGGATCGAAAGCGCAAGCCGGTCTATTGTGGCTCATCTTGCTGTTCGCGGCGCTCTCCTCGCTCTCTCGCAGTTTCACCAGCGAAGCCGACCGGCACACCGACCTCCTTTTGCGCCTGCATACCGACGCGCTTTCTGTGTTCGTGGGAAAGTATCTGTTCAACCTGGTATTCACCCTGCTTTTCGCCAGCGCCACTGTCTTCCTGTATGTGGTGCTGCTGTCGATCGAGGCGAAATCGATCCTTCTGCTGATGACGGCCACGTTGCTCGGGTCGACCGGACTCACCGCCGTCTCCACCCTCATGGCGGCTTTGGTCAGCCGCACCGATCAGCGAGGCGCCCTATTCAGTGTGCTGTGCATGCCCTTGCTCGTCCCGCTCATCCTGCTGTCGGGAAAACTGACCGCGGCGGCCTTGGCGGGTGAGGATATTTTCCTCTTTCTGAACGAAATCAGCGCTTTGGTGGGCTTTTCAGGCGCCACGCTCACGGTCTCCGTGCTGCTGTTCGACACGCTGTGGGAGGCCTGATGCGCATCGGTCGCGACACCATCGTGGGGCAGCATCGTGTGAAGGAGGAACTCGAGCAGATCCTCACCTCCCGACGCGTCGCCCATGCCTACCTCTTCGCCGGTCCCGCCGGCGTCGGAAAAAAAGTCCTCGCCCTCGCGTTCGCCGAAGCCTTGAACGGCGTGTCGAACCTGAATCCGCCGCACGACTCGGCCACCTCTCCCAAAAGCTCCTGGCACACCCATCCCGACGTGCATGTCTTCCTTCCGATGCCTTCGCGCGTGGGAGAGTCCGAGCTGAGAGAGCGTGTGGCCTTGCTCGCCAAAGATCCCTACGCCATCGTCGATTTCGGCATGCGGCCCTCGCTGCATTCCGACAACGAATCGAAGAACCGGGTCGCCTTCTATTCGGTCGATTACTACCACGACGAGATCCGTCCTGCGTTCTCCCTCAAACCGAACGAAGGCGCTTACACGGTCGTGGTGCTTTGCGGCATCGAGAAGATGCACGAGAAAGTGGCCAACGCGTTTCTGAAAAGCCTGGAGGAGCCGCCCGAGAACGTGGTGTTCCTGCTGATCACCGACCGTTTCAACGCACTGCTTCCCACCATCGTCTCCAGATGCCAGACCTTGCGCTGCCAAGCGCTCAGTGAAGATGATGTCGCCACGGCTTTGGAAACCCGCGACGGACTCAGCCGAGCCGATGCCGGTTACCTGGCCCGCATCTCGAACGGGAATTACGGCCTGGCTCGGTTCTACGATGTGGAGACACTGCGGGAGACCCGCGACGAGATCGTCGAGTTCCTCCGTGCCAGCTACATCCAGGATCCGAAGCCCATCCTGAATATCGCCCTGAAATGGTCGCAACTGAATTCGGACGGCCAGCAGCTTTTGCTGAACCTGTTGGAAGTCTTCCTTCGCGACATCCTCTTTTTCCGCGCCTCGGGCGACGATGCGAAGATCACGAATCTGGACCAGAAAGAGGTGATCCGCCGATTCGTGGCCTCTCTTCAAAACGCGCGGTTGGAAGACATGATCGCTGAAATCCACGACGGGCGGCGCCTTTACGCCTCCAATGTGAACACCAAGATCTGGTTCACGGTGCTCGCGCTCCGCTTCGGCGCCCTGATGCGGGGGCAAAACAAGGCCATTCCAGACGGAGAATCATGGAAACACTTGCCAGCGAGCGTGTGGTCATGATCGAGTTCGTGAAAATGCATGGCGCCGGCAACGATTTCGTGGTGATCGACAACCGAGACGGCCGGCTCACTCTGCATGAGCTCATCGCACGTTGCCCGCAGTGGTGCGACCGCCGCACCGGAATCGGTGCGGACGGTTTGCTTTTGTTGCAAACCTCCACAAGCGCCGCCTACACCATGGTCTACCGCAACGCCGATGGCAGCGATGCCGGCATGTGCGGCAACGGGGGACGTTGCATCGCGGCATTCGCCCGATCCTTGGGTGTGCCGGCCATCCATACCTTCGACTGCAACGGACACCGCTACACCGCCAGTGAGATCAGCGGCCTCATCCGCTTGGATTTCCCGACTCGCCCGCTCGTACGCCAGACCGAAGACGGCTGGCGCATCGATACCGGCACCGACCATCTCGTGGTACCGGTGGAGGCCTCCCTCCTGTCGGATCGCGGTTTGCTGGTATCCACCGGCCGCGAGCTTCGCCACCGACATAACGCCAATGTGAATTTCGTTCCTGATTCGCCGGATCCATCCGCTGTCACTGTCCGCACCTATGAGCGTGGTGTGGAAGATCTGACCCTCGCCTGCGGCACCGGCGCCTTGTCTGTGGCCACCTGGTGGCATCATGCGTTCGGCGGCGGACGGCAAGGTGAAGTCCGGATTCCGGTGGTGTCGGAAGGCGGAACGTTGCAGGCCGGATTCACTTTTTCCGATCAGAGTTACCATTCCTATCACTTAACCGGTCCCGCTGTCCGTGTCTTCGAAGGCCGCCTTCCTTTTTAGTCTGCTCGTTCTGTCCGGCTGCGGGGGCGCATCTCGCGTGAGCCGTCCCCTGCCGCCTCCACCCGGGGTGTCCAGCGTGGCGCTGACGGCCGGAAACGGCACCGGCGCACCCATCCTCCAACTGACCAGTGGAAGCCTGCTGCTGCGGTTCGATGTGTTCCAGTCGGACGTCAGCTATTACCGGGTCCAGGTGCGGCATATGGACCGGATGTGGCGTCAGAGCCAGCTTCTTCCCGGCGTCTACATGCGGGGCATGCATGATGACATGGTGACCGAAGGAAGCCCCTCGACTTCGCAAGAGCCGCTGTACACCAGTTACAGCTATCGGTTTCCGAACGATCAGATGGGAGTCACGAAAAGCGGGAACTACCTGATGGAGGTCATTGATCCGCGGTCCGGCGCGGTCATCGTTTCCCAGCCTTTCCTGGTGACCGAGGGAAAAGGCGAGATCGATTTCAGCGTGGTGGAGCTGTTCCACAACCGGGCTGGAGTCCGCATCTCGCATCAGCCGTTTCTGGAATACCGCCCGACGAAAGAGTTCGTGATGCCACAGCTTGATGTGCATGTGGCCTTCGCTCAAAACCGCTGGTGGACCGATGCCGTGGCTTCCGAGCTCATGGATCAGTCGGAGGACGGCGTGTTGCGCTATTACCTGAGACGGGAAGAGGCCTTCAGCGGCTCATTGGATGTCTTTTCTTATGTGCTGACCGAGGTGGGACGTCTCGACCAAGGCGTGCAGGCGGCGGATCTCGGCGCGCGGCCCCCATCCATCCTGAAAGATCCGGAAACGGACGGACTCACCCGCCCCATCCAAACACCTTGGCCGAATGTAACCGGAGCTCGGCGTACGCCCGATGCGCGGTACGGCGAGGTGACGTTCCAATTCGAAACGATACGTCCTCGCGAACCCATGTATCTGATAGGCACATTCAACGACTGGACGCCCCGCGACGAGTATCGTCTGAGGTTCGATCCGTCAGACAGGTATTGGAAAACCACCGTACTCCTCAAGGAAGGAACGCACCGGTTCATGTACATGTCGGGAAGCGATCGGGACGCCTTCACCAGCGTAATGGCCGGCTCGGCGCAGGAATACCATGCCTTGGTCTACTTCCACGACCCCCAGAACCGGTATGACCGGCTCCTTGGGGTTTCGAGCGTGCAGATGCGCTAGAAATCGATGCCGATGCTCAGGTAATCGCGGCGTTTGCCGAAGCCGTCCTCATCATACTCCCATCCGAAATCGAAACGGAGCGGAATGCCGAAGATGATAGACCGCAGTCCGAAACCGGCGCCGACGAGGGTTTCCTGGGCGGTGGCTCCTTGCCAAGCCTGACCCACATCCACAAAGGCCGCTCCGGTGATGTTGTACAAAGGCACGAGCGGTATCGGGCCGGGAAGCAAGGCGGCGATCAGCGGGAAGCGGAATTCGGCGTTCGCAAGAACGAACCGGTCGCCGATCGTCGAGCTGTACACGTGTCCTCGCATCGGCAAGGCCGGCAAGGTGAAGAAGATGTCTTCGAGCCTGTCGATGGGGATTTCATTCTTCCACTCGTAGTTGATCCAGCTCTCCATCCCGCCGAGGTAGAAATTCTGCCGGTCGCGACCCAGGGAGAACGCGCCGGATCCGCGAAGGGCGATCGTGTACATGCCGCTTTCGCCAAGAGGGATGTAGTAGCGGGCGTCGCCCATCAAGGAGGCGAAGGTGAGCACGTCTTTGCCCAAGGGCGGACTTCCCGTGAGCGACACCGCCACGCGGGACCCGCTGACCGGAGTGATGTAACCGGGCATGGTGAAATCTCGCGTGTAGGTCACCGACGGGTACAGGAAGTAGCGTTTGTCTGCCACGCGTTCACGTCCCGGATTGAGGCTGGAGATGTCTTGGCTGATGGTGATGAAGCTGGCGCTGTAATCGATGCGCTCGAATTTGTTCAGCGGATAGGAGAAGCCGGGGCCGCCTCCATAGAACCGGTAGCGCACCAGGTCGCCGCCGAAGGTCTGGAAGTTTCTCGCAGTGTGGAAATAATTCAGCGTGTAGTTGGTCCGGTTCTTGAAATAGCCGTAGCTGAGCGCGTAATCGCTGTTCCTGAGGTCGAACACGAGATTCGATGCGAAAGACAGCTGATGATCGCCCAGCAGATCACTGAACACGACCTGAGAGAGGGCGAACACGCCATAGCCAGTGGAGAGCGATCCGCCGGCGTAAGTGAAATCGGGCGTGAAATTCAGGCGGTACCGTTTCGGCACGAAACGACCGTCGTCGAGGCGGTTGTCTTCGACCGCGAACAAGTCTTCGGCGATAGGGTCTCCTGTTTCCGGATCGGCGACATCCCCGAACTGGTAATTCCGGAAATCGACGACATCGGGATCGATCGGCGGGGTTTCAGGAACGGCCACGGTCGCGGTTTCCGCCGGAGCGGCACCATGCACAACTTGGGCCCCGAATCCGAGAGCGGGCACACGCTGGACGTCCGACACCACAAGACGTTGCGAAGCCCAGAGGTTGGGGCTTAGAGGTGTGGTTTTGACGCGGTTGAGCGGATTCTGCAGCAGGAATATGTCCAGATAGCCGCCATTGATCGAGTTGATGGCGATCTTGGAGGCGTCTTGTGTGACCGACATCTGCATCACTCCGCTGATCAGATCGGTGACAGGCGAGACATCACGCGTGTCCAGATCCATCACGAAAATGTTTTGGATACCGTTCTGATCGGAGATGAAGAACAATTTGCCGCCCTGGGTTTCCATCGGGCGCATTTCGGACCAGTCCGGAGAGATGGTCAGCCGCTCGGCGCGCGGCGCCCCGATCCGAACCGCATACAAGTCCGTCTGGTTGAGATCGGGTTGCAGCAACTGGTTGAATTCTTCTTTGAAGGTGTTGAGCGCGGTTTTCTCCCCACGGTCCGACGCGAAATACACCGTCTTCGAATCTGGCGACCAATACGGATCGCTGTCGCTGAAAACGTCGTTGGTCAGATTGAGAAGGCTTCCTTCCTTCAAGTCATACACGTAGATGTCGACATAGGGCCCTTTGGTGCCTTGGAACGCAATCTTCGCCCCATCGGGTGACCAAGCCACCGAACCGATCGAATTCAATTCCGTGAATCGAAGTTTTCGAGTATCGCCAGACGCATAATCGACGATAGCGATGTCGTGCTTGCCACCGGAGCGGGTAGACAGTGCCAGCTGGCGGCCATCGGGCGACCAGCTCAGATTCGGCCGAAGGATGTTCAGCTCTTCGAAATCGACATTGTCTTCGCCCTTGATGAGGGTTTTCAGCACTCGTCCGTCAAGCGCCGAAATCACGACCACGTCGAAATAACCGCGCTTGTTGGTGATCAGGGCGATGCGGTCGCCTTGCGGCGTGATCGCAGGACTCGTGTTGTACGACCCCGAAATCTCACGCTTCGTGACATGCTGCGAAATCTCTTTCAGATTCTCGCGGTTGGTGATTTCCGGCCAGTAGCGCTTGCGGAGCCATTCCTGCCAGCGTTCGGACAGATCCTCAATGTCCATCCCCACGGATTGGCGCAAACCCGCTTCCACGCTGCGGGTCTGACGGATACGGTCCAGGATCTCCGCGATTTTCTCGCGTCCGTATTCTTCGGTGATGAAATACCAGAACGACTGCCCGCCCCGATACGCGAAATAGCCCTGCAGATATGGAATCGGAGGCAGGTAGGTGTTCATCACCGCATCGCGGATGAACATGTCGGTGTTCGTGTCCCAACCCAATGCGGTGAACTCGGCCAGGCCTTCTTCGAACCACAGCGGAAACACAAGCTGGATGTTGTTGCTGATGATCGATTGCAGCGACCCACCATAAAACAGGTCGTTGAACACGGCATGCACCAGTTCGTGGTGCAAGGTGCGACGGAAGTCGCTGTAATTGCCTTGGAACGGCACGGTGATGCGGTTCTTGTACTTGTCCGTGACCCCGCCGATGCCTTGGGCGTCGACCGGAAGAGGAATCACGTTCGTCTGGCTGAATTCGCCGTGCGACGCATAGATGATGACCTGGATGCGGTCGGCGATCTGATGTTTGAAATCGGTCTGGAGCTGCTTGTAGGCCGCTTCCAGACTGAACGCGGTGAATTCAGCCAGGTAATAGTTCTTCGAATCGTAGTAATACACATCGAAGTGCTCGGACTGGATGTAGCGCCAATCGAAATGATCGTACTGCACACGGTTCTTCCCGAAGGCGAAAAACTGTGCCTGGACGTCGGTGGCGGACCCGAGAAGGACCGCGAGGGTCACGATGGTGAGGAAGCGTTTCATCATGGAAAGTATATCACGATTTGCGGCGCGGTCGTTCGGCTCTCGCATCATGATGCGATGTGCCGGAGACCAATTGCAGATCAACGGTTCGAGCGGTCAAGTTCGTTTCCGTGACCCGCACGGTCACGACATCCCCGAGCTGGTATTTTCGTCCTCGGCGGCGTCCGAGCAGAAGATGTCGCTGCTCATCGTACACGTAATAATCGTCGTCCATGGTCCGTACCGGCACCATGCCGTCGCAATAGATCGCCTTCAGCTGAACGAAAAGGCCTTTTTCAATCACACCCGTGATCACGCCTTCGAACACCTCACCGATCCGTTCCGACAGATACTCGACCTGTTTCTGCTTGATGGATTCGCGTTCGGCTGTGGACGCCATCTTCTCTCGCTCGCTGCAGTGGACTCCCAGCTCCTCCAAATCCGGATAACGGTATCCGGGTTTGTTCTCGGCATACAGCTTGAGCAATCGGTGCACGATCACATCCGGATACCGGCGGATCGGGCTCGTGAAATGCGCGTAATGTTTGAACCCGAGGCCGAAGTGACCGATGTTCTTCGGCGAATACACCGCCTTGGCCATGGAACGAAGAACAAGTTCCTGGATGGTGTTCTGCAAAGGATGACCTTTGATGTCGGCCAGAAGCTGATTGATCTGCTTGGGTGTCACCGTGTCTCCGGCGATATGGAATTGGATACCCAAAGGACGCACGTTCTCACCGATGTTCAGCACTTTTTCGGTGTTCGGCTTGTCGTGGACCCTGTAGAAGAACGGATAGGAGTCCTTCCCTTTCTTGGGACCGGATTCGCGCAGCGTTTCGATATGCCAGGCCACGGTCTTGTTGGCCATCAGCATGCATTCCTCGACCAGACGGTGCGCATCCAGGCGTTCTTTCACGATCACCTCGAGCGGTTTTCCGGACTTGTCCAACACGAACCGGGGTTCCGGCGTGTCGAGATCCACCGAGCCTTCCTTGAAGCGCTTGGCGGTCAGCATCTTGCTAAGGGCATGGAGTTCGCGCACATCCACTTCCAGAGCGTGCTCTTTTCTGTCGATGATCTCCTGGACCTGCTCGTAGGTGAACCGCTGCACGGAACGGATCACCGTCTCTTGGATGCGATACGACACCAGTTTCCCGTTGGGAGTGATCTCCATGAAACAGGAATACGTGAGCTTGTCTTCGTCCGGACGCAACGAGCAGACGCCGTTGCTGAGTTTCTCAGGAAGCATCGGAATCACGCGGTCGACCAGATACACGCTGGTGCCCCTGTCCAAGGCCTCTTTGTCGAGTACGGTATCTTGCTGCAGATAGTAGGTCACATCCGCGATATGGACACCCAGCTCATAGTTTCCATCCGCATTGACGCGGATGTTCAAGGCATCGTCGAAATCCTTCGCATCCACCGGATCGATGGTGAAGATGCGTTCGGAACGCAGATCCAGCCTTCGGGCGATTTCAGATGCGGGAATCTCCAGCGGGATGCGGTCGGCGAAGTCTTCAACGGCATTGGGGAAGTTGCCTTGGATCTGGTTTTCCGCCATGATGGAGAGCATGGTGGCTTCGTGCGTGCCGGCCACACCCAGCACCTGCACCACTTCGGCTTGCGGCAGAGCTTTCGGATGGCTCCAGTCCAGCAGGCGGAAGGTGACTTTGTCTCGGTCTTTGGCATCGGCCGATTTCTCCGGACTCACGAAAAACTCGGTGTCGGCGATGCCTTCATCCGGTTCGATGTAGCAGACCCCTTTGGTGCGCACCATGGTGCCGACCATGAGGCGCCCGCTGCGCTTGCGGACATCCACCACGGCGCCTTCCAGACGGCCGAGATCCCGACCTAGGATTTTGATGCGGACGGTATCGCCCGGCAAGGCGGTATGCATTTTCTTGCGCGGGATGCGGATGTCTTCGTCGTGCCGATCGACCTTGACGAACCCGACGCCATGCCGGTTCACATCCATCACGCCTTCGAAAAGGCCGGCCGGAAGCTCATCGGGATCGGCCGGAACGGTGCGTTCCGACTCGGTATCCGGCTTGACTTTCCGAATCTGGCCGGTGCCGTTCATTTTGACTTTCTTCCGCTCCACGAGCGAGAGCAGCATTTTGACGAATCGTTTGCGTTCGCGCGGGGCGGTCATGCCAAGGGCGCCATAAAGGAGGTCTTGGGGGACGAACGTATCCGGATAATGCTCCAGCAGATCCAAAATCTGCTGTTCGAGGTCGTTCTGTTTCTTTTTCTTACCCATGGGGTGTGCTACTGCAGGGCAGTGTTTTGGGATTTGGGTTCCGGATCATCGCCAAAGGAGAAGAAACGGCGGATGGAACCCCACATGCGCTGACGCAATTCGCGCCAGGTGTTGAATTGGACTTGGGCTTCGAAGCCCGCACCGGTGATGTTGCTCTGCTCGGTGGCTTGTGTCCCGAGGATGGCTTGTAATGTCGGATCGCGGCGATGGAAGAGCTCGATCGAAAACGCGCGGTTGATGCGGAACGTGGCGCCGAGGTCGCCCAAGCTCGCTTCATTCCCTTGAACGAATTGGCTTTCGCCGCGAAGCACCAGTCGGTCGTCGAAAAGTCGCACAGCCACACCGATGTCGGTTTGATCGAATCCGGAGAAGTTGAAGTCGACATCCAGAAAGCTCAATCGGGAGTTGATCAGCGAGTTGACCTGGCTGGACAGCAACTGGTTGAGCCCCCGAGCTTGAAGGTCACCAGTGAGCCTATTGTATTGGCCGCCCGTGGCGTCTTCGTTCGGGATGAACCCACCAGTGAACAGCAGACTCGTCGCCTGGATGAGTTTCTGTTCCTCACTGTTCAGAATGGCCAACTCCGTGGAGTTCTGCGTGATATCCACCGCGTTGGGAAATTCGAAATAGAAATCGTTCTCGATGGAGAGCAAGGTTCCGCGGATGGCCAGGATGAGGTCGGTGGGAACGCGTGTCACCGGTTTCTGCAAGCCGCTGCCGCTGAGCTGGGAGATGTCAGGACGCGAACGGTACGCGGCGAGCACGTTTAAACGTGCGTTGTCCGGCGGACCTTCCCAAACCAGGGTTCCTCCGTCTCTCAGTTCGAATTTGCGCAGGAAAATGTCGCCCGCCACGAACGTGTAGTCTCCCTGGTTCACGTTGAAGGTTCCAAACACGTTGAACTGTTCGTCCTCCAGACGGATCTGTACCGATCCGCTGCCCTGGGCATTAAGGATTTCACCGGTGAGCGGATCGAAGACAAGCTGCACGGTCGACCCTGGCGGTGCGGAGAAGGACATATTCAAGGTGAACAACTCCATGAAGCGGCTGCCCGAGGTCGACACGTCGGTTGGCGACACAGGCTGGGCCACCGTCGCTTGTTGCGGACTCAGTTGCGTGACCTCTTCGAACGAACTCACGAACTCCAGGAAGCGGGATTGCTCCTCCACGCTGGTCTGATCCAGGAATGGAATCGCCATGCGCGAGTTGGCGCTGGTCACGATCTGCCCGCGGGTCTGGAGAAACGGAGATGAGGTCTTGCCGGTAAGTGTCAGGGTCCCCGTTCCGAACGCCGTACCGTAAAACGGCACATCTGTGGTAAAGGTGTTGTTCAAGAATTGGAGGTTGTTCAACACCATGGTGATGTTGATGTCCTTGTCCGGCTTGAAGTTGTTGAAATCCAATGTTCCCGAGACCACTCCCCTCCCGCCGAACCGATCGCTGACCTGGAGGTCGTTGAGAACGAGTCCGCCATGACGACTCACTCGGAAGGGTCCGCTGGCGCTGTAATCGGTGAGCAGAAAATAGGGCACCACGCGCGACCGGTCGATATTGAAGGCGGCATCGAAGTCGAACTCCTTGAAATTACCGGCCAGCCACCCTCCTCCCGTCATATTCCCCTCGATGGTCTGGAAGAGGTCTTTGTTGAACAAGTTGATGATCCACAGATCCGCCTTCTTCACATCGATGTTGAAATTGTACGTCGTATCCCGCCGGCCACCTAGATCGGACGCGTAGAAATAGCCATCGATGGCGACATCGTTTCCAGCGGCCTCACCGCCGATGGCCAACCGGGTATCGAAGCGTCCGAACTCAGGATTGTAACGGCTTACGAAACCCACATCGCCGAACAGTCGGTTGTTCAAGGTGAGGCGGTCGATGTCGATCAAGCCGTTGATTGCGGCGTTGGTCGTCAGCGATTTGCTCGAAATGGTGGCGTTGAGCATGCCGGAGAAGGTGATGCGTCCACCCATGAGCTCGGAGATCCGGGCCAGGTTCAGATTCTCAATCTTGTAGACCACAGAATCGTCTTCGGCTGCGCTGAACCGGCCTTCGATGTCGATCACCTGGCTGTCATTGCTCAAATACAGGCCGCGGATGTCGAGACTTCCGGAGCGGTCGAATACGAAGGTGGGTTCGCCGGGCGATTCCCACACATAGGATCGGTTGCTCAACCGGAACTCATCCAGCACCACGGCCATCGAGGTGTCAGACAATGTCGCGGTCATCCGGTTTCTGAGCTGGGTGTTCTGACCGATGCGGTTGGCCCGCTGGTCGAGAGTCAACGTCTCGTTCGACAAGCCCACATCCAAGGTGTAATCACGCATTTCGAAGGTGCCGACACGCATCAACCCTGCCACCAGGAGCATTTTCACGTTCGACTCCTCGTTCAGGTCGCGTCCGTGCGTGAACTGTGCCGAAACCTGCAGATTCGACCGCAGGGCTTTCAGATCGCCGACCATGATGCTGTCTCCACGGATGCCGCCGTTCACAAGAAGCCGCTCGGATGTGGCATTGACCAGAAGCGCGACTTCAGAACGGCTTCCCATTGGCGGCAATTCGGGAATATAGGCATTGAGCAGACTCAGGTCTTTGAGCGAAGCATCCACGGTGACCCGGATGTCCTCCAGCGCAGGATTCGCTGCCAAAGCCGATGAGGTGTCGGCATCGGCGAAGAGGAATTGGCGCTTCATCTGTGAGGTGAGCCAAGTGGACCAATAAGTTCCCATCGCCACGAACTGTTTCAGATGGATATCACCGGTCACGGTCGCATCGGCCACATTGCTGGTGAACCGGAGGGTTCGGACATCCTGGTCCGGTGAATCCAAGTCCACATACATCTGATGGGTGTTGAAGCTCACGCCGCCGATCGTGGCCCGGTTCACATCCACGCTAAAATCGCCATGCACCCGTTCCGGGGTGATGCCGATGAGGGACGTTTGAAACCGGAAATCCAGGTCGGTTTCGGCGAAACCTCGACCCGCCACCAAAGCGCTCATGTCCACCGCGTTGGCCGAACCCCGAAGTTGTAGACGAGGATCGCGTCCTGTCACATCCAGATCCCCTTCCATCGAGGTGCGGCCCGCTGTGGGTGAGTTCGCACGGACATCGATGTCGAACCGTCCCTGCGAACCCACAAGAAGGACCGATGCGGTGTCGACCGAAAAGGAGGCGATCTGCGAACGGCTGAGCCCGAGTCCGAATTGGGCATCGAAGGTGGCCAACTCGTTCCCTTTGCCGGCCAATGAATACGATCCGGTGATGCTCGTGGTCGGCATGCCTGCGGAAAGTGATGCCAGATCCAATTGTTCGACCCGACCTGAAGACGTGATGGCCAACCCATTCCGCCAATCGATGTCCGCATCCACAGTCACCAGCCCACCTCCGGTACGCACCTTGACCTTGCTGATCGCATGATGACGGTCGCCGGACAAAGTCCCGCTCACGTTGAGTGTGGGGAATGAGGGCAACTCTGCCCAATCACGGAGTTCCTCACTCTTGATCGACGAGGCGGTAATCCGGAATTCACCGAACAATTTGTCGGGGTTGTCCAGATTGAGAATGCTCGCGTCGGTGAGCACAAAACTGCCCCGATAGCCGATGCGGAGCTGACGAAGCTCGAACCCATGCGAGGTTCCGTTCGCTTGTCCCGACACGGTGAAAGGATAGGCGACATTGGGGAGTTCCGCCTGCGCCCATTCCACATCCATGGGGTAGACCACGGTGGTGTCCATGGTGAGTTTCCATACGGTCAGACTGTCGAGGAATTGGTCTCCCACCACGCCGAATTTGATCTGGGAACGCCCTTGTGAGAGCGTGATGGCGTTGAATTCAAGGAATCGGGCATCCTGATAGATCTGTCCGGTGAGTTCGAACGGGATCTCAGTCAGCTGCGGAATGCTGAAATTGAGGCTGGTGATGTCCGCGTATTTGGTCTCCGGACCGAATTCGGCGAAGGAATGCAGTTCGATGCCGGTGATGTCGAAGGTGTCGATCTTCAAGGAGGCATTGAAGACGGAAATGTTTGGTAGCTCAAAAGACCATGGCCGGGTCTCTTCGGTGGGATCCGCAGTCGGCTCGATAGGTATTTTGCGTCGGAACGCCTCCGACAACATGGAATCGGCATCCACTCTCACATGATCGAGGATCAGCGACCTCACCCGGATTCGTTTCTGCAACAGATCGTGGTAGGCGAAGGCGACGCTCAGGCTGCCGATATCGACCAGCGTATCACCATGGGTCACCCGGACATCTTGCAACACCGCGTTCAGCGGCAGCAGGCCGCGGATGGATCCGATTTCGATATGCCCTTGGAAGGTTTCCTGCAGCCACTGGTTCGTCTTGAATGTGGCGTAGCGCTGGGTCACATCCAGCTGAAGCATGCCGAATCCCAGCATAGACAGCACGAACGTGAAGGACACACCGATGAGGACCGTCAGCTTGGCGGCATCCCATGTGTAATAGATCCATCGCAATGTGCGTCGTTTCATACGTGAGTGAGCGCGAACCTCCAGGCTTGCGCGATGTCTTCAGGAGCGTCCATCTCTTGAATGAACGGTGTGCCGACAGGGTCCACCAATATAAAGCGGATGGCCGACCCTTTTATTTTCTTGTCCATCAACATCGCGGCCATGAGATCCGGAATTCGATCGACCAAACCGGACAGGTCGAGCTTGAACAGATCGGAATGACGAAGCAGCACGTCGGGATCGACCTTGTGTCCGAGCAACTGCCCGAATCGAGCCGCCGCGACCATGCCCAGGTAAACGGCTTCACCATGGGCGAACCGTGTATAGCCGGTCACCGCTTCCAAGGCATGACCGAACGTGTGGCCGTAATTGAGGTAGGCGCGGATGCCTTGCTCCAACTCATCCTCCTCGACAGTGCGGGCTTTGAACCGGGCGCTTTTGGAAATGATGGATGGCCAGTCCACATGCGCTGTATAGTCGATGTCCAACAGGCTCGGATCGGAGATCATGCCGTATTTGAGGACTTCACCCAGGCCGCACCGCCATTCGCGCGTGGGGAGCGTGGCGAGAAGATCGGTATCCATCACGATCCGTTCTGGCTGATAGAACGCACCGATCAGGTTTTTACCAGTCACATGGTTCACCCCGGTTTTTCCACCGATCGAGCTGTCGACCATCGCCAACAAGGTTGTCGGCACGTGGATCAGGGGCAGGCCTCGAAGGCAAGCCGAGGCGACGAAACCGGCCAGGTCGCCGACCACGCCTCCACCGAAGGCCACCAAGGGTGTCCCCCGGCGCACTCCGCCACGGAGCAGTCCGTTGATCAGGATGCCGGCCTGTTCCCAGCTCTTGGCAGACTCGCCGGGAGCGACGGTCTGTACCAGGAGGGTACGTCCGTTGCCTTCCAGGATGCTCGAAATGGTGCGGCCATGCAGCGACCAGACCGACGCGTCCGCAATCACCGCAACCGAGCGGGACCCTCTCCTTTCCAATTCTTCTGACAATACATTCAACACATTGCTGCCCAATGTGATGGATACGTTGTGCGAACGCTCGGTGCGAAGATTAAGCGTCTCTGTGAGCATGGCGTTTGAGTAGGGATGTGAGTTTGTTCGCCGATTCCTGAGGGAACCAGCCGGGTTTGGGTTCGAAGCAGATGTGAGCCCGGTCGTACAGCGGCAGCCTACGCTCATACAGCTCGGTCAAATCGCGTCGCGCGAGCTCCGGATCCTGGTTGACCATCGGTCTGCGCTCATCGCCGATCACTCGGTCCAGAATGCTTTCCAAAGACGGATGGATCCAGACCAGAGTGTCGGTCTTCTTCAAGGCCTCGGCATGGTCGACCGAACGGATGGCGCCACCCCCCAGCGACAGGATGCGCCTGTCGGTGAGCAGCATCTGGTCAAGGCATCGGGCTTCCAAGTCACGGAAGTAGGCTTCCCCTTCCGATGCGAAGATCTCAGGAATGCTTTTTCCCGCTTTTTTCACAATCGTATGGTCCAGGTCGAAGAAATCAAGGTCCAGGTTTTTGGCGCACAACCTTCCCAGCTTGCTTTTCCCCGCTCCCATGAATCCGCAAAAAATCAGTCGTGTCATATCCCTTGATCCGGCTTCACCATCAGCACGTCTTCGCGTTCCACCACGACCAACCCGGGCGGGGCTCCTTTCGGCTTCCGAACATACTTCCGATGGGTTAAGATAACCGGAACTAGGGAACTTCCCTTCTGCTTGGAATACCAGGCGGCCAAGCCCGCGGCTTTGTCGATCACAGGCTGCGGCGGACGCTTCGCCTGCTTCCGCATTCGGATCACCACATGGCTTCCGGCACTGCCCCTCGCATGCAACCAGAGATCGTCCTTATGGGCCAGACGCAAGAGGTCGTCGTTGCCTTGCGCGTTTTTCCCCACCCAGATCTCATACCCACCGGCCTCCATGCGCCGGTACGGCACCTTCAGCTGGTCCTCACCGGAGGCATCGAACCCTGTGCGTTCCAGAATCCCGGCATGGGCCTTCTTCCATTTCTCAAGCGTGGCAGACTGCGTGATGTCAGCCAAGGAGGTGAGTCCGGAACGCACCTCCTCCAATCGGCGGCGGGTCTCTTCGAGCCGTAGCGCCGCTTGTTTGACCGCCGTTCGGGCTTCTTTCGCTTTTCGGAAATACCACTCGGCACTGGCGCTCAAGGACAATCCTTTGCGGATGGGAATGTCGATCCGCTCTCCACCTCGCATCCAGTCGTCCACGGCGAAGGTGTCCGCATCCGGAGCGGGCGTCTCATACGCGTAGGCGGTGAGCAAGCGACCGAAGTGCTCGTAGCTGTCGGCGCGTTTCAGGCCTTCGGGATGCGCCTCGAGCTGGATCATATTGTGCGCCAATCCGGCTTCGAGCCGGTGCAAGCGGTCTTGGATCTGTGATTTCCGCTGGACAAAGGTCCGCTCATGCAGGTGCTTGAGAAGGACATCCCGAACGGCCTCGTTCACGTCGGCATAGCGCTTCAGCCGCGTGCCAGGCAACACCTCCTCCGACGCCAGGCTCAATCCCCATCCCTCGACATAAGCCGGCTCGGGACGATCCACGATCTGCCCCAGCGCTTCCATCGGAACCCCCCGCGGCAGTCGTTGCGTGGGCTTCGCGGCGCTTGCGGGCACGGGTTCGGGCTTGCCGGCCCACACCGAATCCTGCTTGAAGGCCTCCACTACCACACCCTCCCTCACAAGGAAGACATTGGCCTTCGACGAATACGCCATCACGAGAAGCGCATCGCCCGACGCGAAGACGAAGCGCATCAGGCGGTCGGTTTCAGCCAGACTCACATCCGAGAGCCTCTGTCCGGCAAGGTCCTCGAAGAACGTCGCCGTATTCGACGACGGCGCGTCGCGGTAGGGCGCCAGGAACAGCGCCGTGGCCGAGGGCTCTAACGAAATCGTCAGTAGCCGCGGGGAACCGGATCCCTCGAATCGGAGTTCGAGCAAATGTTTGCGTCCGGTTACCGCGGACACAAACATCGATCCGCTCAAGTTCCGCTTGAGAGAGTCGGCCAAATGCAGTAACGTGTAGTAGTTGTTCATCAGGAGTTCGTGACTCATCCAGTCCAGCAATCATGCAATATCCGATCTTCCATTCGTTCGCAAAACACATCCAAAACGAGTTGAACCGTCGTGGCATCGCCACCAACACGTTCACCCAATGGAACGAGTCGGTGCTGAACGCCACCGGTCTGGAGATCGGCATTCCGCTCGGTGATCACTCGAAACTGCTCAAAGAAGTTACCATCCATTTTGATTGGGACGTGTATCGGGAAAGCCATCTAGCCGTGCAGCTTCCCGGCATGGAAAAACACCCCTTGCTGAAAAAGGAAGCCTCGCTATCGGCTCGGGTGCAACCAGGCATGGACATCGAAGTGACTTGGAGTTTCGATGTGACGGCCTTTATGGGCTCCAAGAACCGTGTGGATGTAAGCAGCGCATGGATGGAAGCCTTCACCAAGAGGCTTCAAACCACCTACCCACACGACGATGCCATCACACGATGGCACATCGAAGTAGATGGAGACGAACACGGGCGCTATTTGGGTGTGATGAGTCTGATCACGTACCTGACTGTGCATTTCGAGCACGTCAAAGACCTGAACGAGCTGCACATTGTGTCCACCCGGGCCCTTCAGCGCATCCTCATCCGCACAAACCGCATCCTTCAGATGGCCGACGAGCTCGGCATCAGGGCGGACTGACACGAAAAAGCCCGCTGAAGCGGGCTTTTCGGTTAAGAAGACTTCTTCTTATGCCGGTTCTTTCTGAGGCGCTTTTTGCGCTTGTGTTTCGAAATCTTGGCGCGCTTACGTTTTTTACCGCTTGGCATGCTGATACCTTTGTTAGGGTGGAAGATTCACAATATACGCAGGTTCGCCGATTCAGGAAACGCCTTTCTGAACCGCGTGCCGGAACTCTTTGGAAATCTTGAGCACCGGCACGCGTTGTGCGGGCACCGTGACTTCCTGGTTGGTTTTGGGATTGCGTGCCACGCGTTGGGCGCGCTCCACGACTTTGAAGCTTCCGAAGCCTCGCAATTCAATGGTTTCTCCGCGTTTCACGGATTCGATCACGGTCTCGAGGAAGCCTTTCACAACGGCTTCGGTTTCGATCTTGGAGATGCCAGTATTGGCTGAAATCACATCAATGATATCGGCTTTCGTCATAGTAGGATGAGGTTAGGATGGGGCCGGTCCGACAAGATAACGACCTGATGCCAAATTTCGAACGTACCGTTTTGTTCCTCATTTTTAGTACCTTCGGTGACATTTCAGCACAACCAAAGGAGACACGCGGATGCAGACATTGGAACACGTCGTCAATTTTCTGAATGACCTGATTTGGGCCACACCCGGTGTGTTCCCTATGATGATCGCCCTTTTGCTTGGCTACGGCCTGTTCATCACCGTTCGCCTGGGCTTCATCCAGATCCGCAAATTCCGGCATGGCGTCCGGGTGGTCAGCGGGTATTACGACGATCCGAACGACCTTGGGGATGTGAACCATTACCAGGCGCTCAGCACCGCGCTGTCGGCCACTGTGGGTATCGGAAACATCGCCGGCGTGGCGATCGCCATCCATTACGGCGGACCCGGTGCCATCCTATGGATGTGGGTGACCGCCGCTTTGGGCATGGCCGTGAAATTCTCCGAATGCACCCTCGCCGTGCATTACCGCAGCACCAACGCCGACGGATCGGTCTCTGGCGGACCGATGTACTATATTGAAAAAGGCCTCGGACCGAATTGGAAATGGCTGGCGGTGACCTTCGCCGCATCGGCCGTAATCTGCTCATTCCTTACCGGAAATGCCGTGCAGGCCAACACCGTGGCGGACACGGTGCAAAGCACCTTCAGCATCCCGACCTGGGTCACCGGCCTCATTTCCGCAACCTTGGTCGGTTTCGTGATCCTGGGCGGCATCAAGCGGATCGGGAATGTCACCGCGCGGCTCACTCCGATCATGGGCATCCTCTATGTTCTCGGCGCCTTGATCATCCTTTTTCTGAATTTCGATCAGATCATCCCCACATTCGGGATCATCATCGAGTCGGCGTTCAATCCGGTCGCCGGCGCCTATGGGGTGGGCTCCGGAGCCATCATCACGACCATGGTCTGGGGCATCAAACGGGGGCTCTTCTCGAACGAATCGGGCCAAGGATCGGCGCCGATCGCCCATGCCGCCGCCAAGACCGACGAACCTGTGCGTGAAGGGGTCGTGGCATTGCTTGAGCCGTTCATCGACACGCTGATGATCTGCACCATGACCGGACTGGTCATCATCATCACGGGCGTGTGGGACGACAAGCATAGCGCGCAGATCCCTCTCAGCTCCAGCGACACCGCCTATACCCTGGTCGAAGGGCAACGTCTGCAGATCGTGGACGGCATCCCCGTCAACGGAACATTCATCCGTTACGACTTCTCCGTCGACACCTTGTATGCGGATGCCGCCCAGACCGTACCCTTCACCGGCGAAGTCGTGCTCGACGAGACACGCCGTGTGGCGCTCGACGCCAACGGTGAACAAGTGGCCAGCCTGTATGGCAACGTGATCGAAAACGGCGCGAGCCTCACGTCCTACGCGTTTGAACGTGGCCTTGCCCCTCTCTTCCCCGGCGGCCGTTACCTGGTGACCATCTGTGTGATCCTGTTCGGCATTTCGACCGCCATCAGCTGGAGCTACTACGGCGACCGTGCCATCCAGTATCTCGCCGGCGACCGGTCCATCGTCGTGTACCGCATCTTCTATGTGGCCGCACACTTCGTTGGCGCCATCGCAGGCTTGACCCTTATCTGGAGCATCGGTGACATCACCCTCGGACTGATGACCATCCCCAACCTGATCGCCTTGTTCATGCTGAGCGGCGTGGTCACCAAACTCACAAAAGACTACTTCAGCAGAGCGCAAGATTAAGCCATGTCGGCATTCAGGAATTTGACAGTGGTCGAGCATCCCGTGGTGGCACGGGATCTGACCACCCTTCGCGACAAGACCACACCCAGTGCGGCATTCCGTCCTGCGCTCAACCGCATCGCGACCATTCTGGCCTACCATGCCCTGAACCATCTTCCCTTGCGCACGGTGAGCGTTCAGACGCCGATCACCACTGCGGTGGGGCATGTGATCGACACCCAGCTCGTGGTGGTGCCCATCTTGCGCGCCGGGTTGGGTATGGTCGACGCCATCACCCAGTTCATTCCGGACGTGAAGATCGGTCATCTGGGCATCTACAGGGACAAAACGACGCACAAGCCCGTCGACTACTACGCGAACCTTCCGAAAGGGCTTGACTCCTCGGTGGTGCTGCTGGTCGATCCGATGCTTGCGACCGGCGGGTCGGCCACCGACGCCATCCAGTATCTGAAGAACGCCGGAGCAACACACATCCGGTTCATCACGTTGATCGCGGCTCCCGAAGGAGTCGGCGCCGTGCTCGACGCCCATCCCGATGTCACCATCATCACAGCCGCCCTCGATGAACGTCTCAACGACCACGCCTACATCGTGCCCGGACTCGGCGATGCCGGCGACCGCATATTCGGCACTGACTAAAGCCGTTCTCGTGCTCATGCTGGTGATCGGAGCGTGCGGACGACTCTCCGATGCCGACAAGCAAGCCGTGAAAGACGCCCTGTCCGATTCGCTCGCCTATCTGAGCGAGAGTTGGGACATTGATGTGAGCCTGATCGAAACCGGATTGCGCAAAGTCGAGATCCGAGCGCCATACGGCACCAGCAAGGAGACCGCGAACGGCATCGTGATGTCGCTCAGCGGACCCGTGCATATCCTTGTCCGTGATTCGCTCGGCAACATGGAAGTCGACATCCGTTCTGATTCGGCCCGTTATGTGACCCGAGACGGCCAATTCATCTTCGACGGCAACGTGTACGCCTTCACACACGACAACCGACGCCTGACCGCCGAAACCCTCACCTGGTTTCAGAAGACGGGCGACATCACCAGTTCCGGGTTCGTCCGCATCGTCACTCCCACCGACAGTATCCAGGGCTACGGACTCGTCGGCAAAGCCAATCTGTCGGAATATGTGCTTGAAAACCTGAGCGGAAGCATCCAGATCAACACCGACGACGAATGACACGCGTCTTCCTTTTTTTGGCGCTGATGCTGTCTGCCACCCCGCTCCAAGCCCAGAAGCGCGTGGACATCCTGCGTGCGGCGAAAGGCACGGGTGCCCAGACCGAGAAAGGCTTCGTGCGCACACTTACCGGTAATGTGCTGCTGCGTTCGGAGAAGATCACCGTGGCCTGCGATTCCGCCATCCATTTTGTCGACTTGGATGAACTTTACGCCTACGGCAACATCACCATCACCACGGAAACGGAAACCATCCGCACCCGGAAGCTCTTTTACAACACGCAGACGGAATGGAGCCGGTTGGAGCAAGGCGTGGTGATCACACGAGATTCGACCGTGCTCACGTCGGAATCCGTGGAGTATTCGTTCGACACGGAAATCGCGCAATTCCTTCGTCCTTTGGAGATTCGGGACCCGGACGGAATGATGCTTGCGCTCCGGGGCACGTATTTCGCCAAAACCGACAGTGCGATGGTATTCGGCAACGTTCAGGTGTCCGATTCCACCTATTACCTGGAGGCCGATAGCGCCTACACCAACCGCGAATCAAAATCGCACAAGCTGTTCGGACAGGTGTTCCTGCACGACAAAGAGGAAGACACCCGTTTGACCGGCGCTTACGTCGAAGCGGATTCGACAGGCCGCCGCCTGATCCGCGGCGACGCCTTCATCGAGCAGATCGACAGCACAGAGGCCGATACGTCCTACATCAGGGCCGCGGAGATCCTGGTCCGGCGCGATGCGGACAAGCAACGGACCATTCTCGCGACTGGAGGCGTGATGTCCTGGTCGGCCGATTACGCGACCCTGTCCGACACCACGCATGTCTTCGAAGCCGATTCGCTCACCTTGCTCCGAGGATCCCCGAGGGCTTGGCACAAAGACATGCAACTGAGCGGCGCGTCGCTCGACATCTCATTCCGAAACGAGAAGATCCACCAGATCCTGGCCTATGGGGAGCCCTCAGCGGCACAGCTCGACTCGGTGACCCGGCGTGTGCATCAGATGAAAGGCGACACCCTGCTTCTATCCTTCTCGGACGGGGAAATCTCCCTGTTCCGCATCCATCCCACCGCCTCCGTGCTGTATCACAACCACAAAGAGGACGATACCCCTGACGGCGCGATCGAGCTGAAGGCCCAAAGCATCGAGGTGGTCTTCGAAGACGGTGACGTGGTGGATGTGCGCGCGTGGACAGGCATCGACGGATCCTTCTTGGAAGAATCCGTCGAGCTGGACACCCGTCGCATGCCGGGCGTGCTGTGGGAGCCGGAGGAGAAACCTCTCCGGCCCGCGACAAGACCTACGCCACGTCTGACGCCGGCTGTTCCTTCATGATTTTCTGCTGGATGTCGTACGGCACCGGCGCATACCCGTGGAACGCCATCCGGTACGTAGCCCGGCCCTGCGTCAACGATTTCAGCGAGGTGTAGTATTTGCCCAGCTCCGCGAGGGGCGCGCGCGCCTTCACCAGCTGCATCGAGCCTTCGGCGTCCATGCCTTGGATCTGTCCGCGGCGTGTGGACATGTCGCTCATCACGTCGCCCATATACTCGCCAGGGACGAAGATCTCCAGGTCGTAGATCGGCTCCAGCAACTGCGGACCCGCTTCCAGGAACGCCTGCTTGAAGGCCATGAGTCCGGCGGTCTTGAACGCGGCTTCATTGGAATCGACCGGGTGCATGGATCCGTCGAACACCGACACACGGATGTCGCGGCAGCGCGAACCGGATATCGGACCTAGTTCCATCTTCTCCATCACGCCTTTGAAGATGGCGGGAAGGAAGCGGGCGTCGATCACGCCACCCACGATGCAGTTCTGAAACACCAGTTTTCCGCCCCAAGGAAGCTCATGGACCTGGACGTCGCGCACGGACATCTCCGCCGGAGCCGGCATCCCTTCCGTGAACGGTTCCACCAGCATGAAGACTTCGGCATACTGTCCGGCACCGCCCGACTGCTTTTTGTGCTTGTAGGAGGCTTTCTTACCCGTCGTGATGGTCTCCCGGTACGGAATGCGGGTCTCCATGAACTCGACGCCGAGCTTGAAGCGTGTGGTGAGCGCATGTTTGACCACGGCCAGATGCTCCTCCCCTTGCACACCGAGAATCAACTGACGCAGTTCCTGGCTGTTCTCGATGGTGATGGACGGATCCTCGCGATGCAACTGATGCACCGCGGCGCCGAGTTTCTCTTCCTCACCGGATTTCGTGGATTTCACCGCCACACGCATGGTAGGTTCCGGAAAACGGATCGGAGCGATGTTCAGCTCATAGCCTTTCTCATGGAACGTGTCGTTGACGCCCGCATCCTTGAGCTTCACGGCCGCGCCGATGTCGCCGGCATGAAGCTCGGGCACCTCCACTCTCTTGTTGCCTTCGCTGAGGAACAGCGCGGCAAAACGGGTGGTGTTTCCCTGATTGTTCACCAGGTCCATCCCCGCCTTCACCACGCCATTGTAGACTTTGAAGTACATGAGCTCGCCCACATGCTCTTCGGCATAGGTCTTGAAGATGAACAGCCCGGTTTTGCCTTTGGGGTCGATGCTATGGATGGAGCCGTCGTTCTTGACCGGTCCGGCCACCTCCAGTGGCGTCGGAGCCACCGCGTCGATGAAGCTCATGAGTCGCCCTGAGCCCATGTTGCGCTCCGCGGAGACGCAGAACAGCGGAAACAGCTGCCGGTTCACCATCGCCGCATGCATGCCGGCGATGAGCTCCTCCTCATCGAGATTGCCTTTCTCGAAGTAATGGTCCATCAAGGTCTCGTCGTTCTCGGCGATGATCTCCACCAATTGCTGGTGCATCAGCTCGGCGCGGGATTTCTGGGAGGCCGGGATCGGCACCTTGGACGGCTTGCCTCCATCCTTCGGAAACTCGTACATCGTCATCTTCAGCACATCGATGATGGCGTTGAAGCCTTCACCTTCGTTGTAAGGGTACTGAACCAGCACGACCTGACGGCCGAAACGTTCCTGCGCCGATTCCAGCGCCTTGTCGAAATTCGATTTGGGATGGTCCACCTTGTTGATCACGAAGATCGGGATGCTGCCCGATTCGGTGGCCTGCCGCCACAGGATTTCGGTGCCCACTTCGACACCGCGGTCCGAATCCAGCACGAAAATGGAGGTACCCGCCATTTTCAGGGAGCCGATCACTTCCCCGATGTAATCGGTGGTGCCCGGCGTGTCGATCAAGTTGATCTTGTACCCGCGCCATTCCAGATGCATGAAGCTGGAGTGGACGGATTTTCCTTTTTCGCGCTCGATGGCATGCGAATCGGAAACAGTGTTTTTTTCTTGGATGCTGCCACGCCGTTTGATGGCCCCCGCTTCGAACAACATGGTTTCCGCAAGGGTGGTTTTACCGGAACCGGCGTGGCCGAGTAAGATGATGTTCCGGATTCGGGATGAGTCATATACGTTCATGACGTACTCCTCCGTATCGCTTTGGTGTGTCTGCAATTACCGGATTTCAGTGCCACAAATCAATCGAATTGCTTTACATTTCTTGACCAATGAAACGCATTCTCATCCTTCAGACCGGCGGCACCATTCTGATG
>CAYVRS010000003.1:7282-9472 GCA_964454075.1 uncultured Chitinophagales bacterium | reverse complement strand
CCAGCGCCGATTCGCCCGGCGACGCGGCCCCTGATCCGCGCGCCAGCCGTTGGCTTCTCAAGGAGATCCCCGACTTGGCCCGCATCGCCGACATCGAACAGAGAGCCTTGCTCAATCTCGACAGCAGCGACATCTCGCCGAGCCATTGGACCTTGCTCGCGGATACCCTCCTCGCCGAGAAAGACGCCTTCGACGGTTTCGTGGTGCTTCATGGCACAGACACCATGGCGTACACCGCCTCGGCACTGAGTTTCGCCTTGGTCGGATTCGGAAAGCCCGTCATCTTCACCGGAAGCCAGGTGCCTTTGGCCAATCTCCGCAGCGACGCCCGTCGCAACCTGATCAACGCGGTCGAAGTGGCCACACTCGACCTGCCAGAAGTCTGCATCTGCTTCAACGACACCGTGTACCGGGGCAACCGGGCCACGAAGATGTCCATCGGCGACTTCGACGCGTTCGGTTCACCCAATTTCCCGCCCTTGGCGGAAATCGGAATCGACATCAGGGTTTCAGACACAGAGGCGCAAGATCGTTCGGGTGTGGAGGCGCAAGATCTTGCGCCTCTTCCAAATCCTCTTCCAAAATTCTCCACCTCCGTCCACATCCTGAAAATCCATCCGGCCATCTCGCCGGCGCTTCTGGCTCCCTTGGTCACAAGCGGCATCCAGGCCCTCATCCTCGAGGCTTTCGGTTCCGGGAATTTCCCCATCACCGGCGAACACAACGTATTGCCCTTCTTCCAAGCCTGCCGCGACGCCGGAATGCATCTGATCATCGCCTCTCAAGCACCCTACGACGCCGTGCACCTGAGCAAATATGAAAGCGGTCGCGCCGCGGCGGCCTTGGGCATGATCAGCGCCGGTGACATGACCCTGGAGGCCGCGCTCACCAAGACCATGTACCTGCTGGCCCATCCGGACCGATTCCCCGACTTCCCCAATGCCTTCCTCACCCCGCTTTGCGGAGAACGCCGCTGACCCATGAAATTCGTCTTCGACCTGGAAACCATCCCTGACATCGACCTTATCCGCATCAGCATCGACGAGGCCAGCGACGATGACGCTGTGCTGATGGAGCAAGCCACCGAACAGTTGAGCCGCAACAAGACCGGCTTCATGCCCCCTGCCTTCCAACGCATCGTAGCCTGGGTGGGGCTGTGGATCGAGGAGACCGGCCAGCCGAAGAACAAAGTGAGCTGGAGCGGCACGGACGAGAAAGAAGGCTTGCAGAAACTCATCGACACGCTGCTTACCTATCGCGATTTCGGGCTGATCCACCACAATGGAAAAGGCTTCGACCTCCCCGTGATCCTGTACCGTGCGATGAAGCATGGACTCCAGCTACCCAAGCGCCTCAACAGCCAGGACATCCGCTACCGCTTCAGCAAAGACAATGTGGACCTGGTGGATGAATTCACCAACTACGGCGCATCGCAATGGCCCAAGCTCAAACACTTGGGCGCCCTGGTCGGAGTTCCGTTCAAGCAGACGGGAGAAGGAAACGCGGTCGATGTGATGTTCAAGGAAGGCAAAATCGCGCAGATCGAGCACTACTGCTATGAAGACGTGATGGCGACGTATCTCATCTGGCTTCACCTCAAATTCACGAACGGAGACATGGATGCCGACCTGTTCGCAAATCTGAAGGAACGCGCCATGGCCAAGCTCTTGGAGATCCAAGGCGCATGACCACGCATCGCTTGAGGGCGGCCTTGGCCGGAAACCCGAATTCCGGCAAATCCTCTCTGTTCAACGCTCTGACCGGACTCAAGCAGAAAACCGGTAATTTCCCGGGTGTCACCGTCGACAAACACACCGGAACTGCGAAACTCCAAGACGGCACCCGGGTGGACCTCATCGACCTGCCCGGCCTGTATTCACTGACAGCCACCTCTCCGGATGAGTTCGTGGCGACTTCCATCCTCACCGATCCGGCTCATCCCGATCATCCCGATGCGGTCGTCATCGTGATCGACGCCTCGAACCTTCGCCGGAACCTTTATCTCGCCACACAGATCTTGGACCTTCGCATTCCGGCCGTGCTCGCCTTGAACATGCGAGACACCGCTGAAGCCGGAGGCATTTCGGTGGACGTGGGTGTGCTCGAAGAGCTTCTCGATGTTCCGGTGGTCGCCATCCATGCCAAAGAAGGATTGGGCCTGGACGACCACCTCTCCCGGTTGCCTCAGGC
>CAYVRS010000003.1:0-7272 GCA_964454075.1 uncultured Chitinophagales bacterium | reverse complement strand
CCCGCCGAGTCGTTCTCTCCCTTCGGCGACATCGCCGAACGGTACCGCCGCATCGGCCGCATCCTGCCGACCGTGCAAGCCGTGGTGGAGCGGAAGCAGGGTCCGTTGGTCTTCACACGCGCCTTCGACCTCTATGCCACGCATCCGGTCTGGGGTTTTGCGATGTTCCTACTCACCTTCTTCCTCATCTTCCAGGCGGTCTTCACCTTGGCCACCTACCCCATGGACGCCATCGAGGCCGGCATGGGATGGGTGGGTGAACGGTTATCTGCCTTGTCGCCGGACAGCCTCTGGATGTCGTTCATCGTGGATGGGATTCTGGCCGGCATCACGGGCGTGGTCGTTTTCGTCCCGCAGATCCTCATCCTCTTCGCGTGCATCGCCGTGCTGGAGGAGAGCGGCTATATGGCCCGCGTCAGCTTCCTGAACGACCGCCTGCTGCGATCCGTGGGAATGAACGGCCGGAGCGTGGTTCCCTTGGTCAGCGGTTTCGCGTGCGCCGTTCCCGCCATCATGGCCACCCGCACCATCGAAAATCCGAAAGAACGTCTGATCACGTTGATGGTGACGCCTCTCATGAGTTGTTCGGCCCGGTTACCCGTGTACATCTATCTGGTGGGGTATCTGGTTCCCGACACGCATCTTTGGGGCTTCATCAGCCTGCAAGGCCTCTTTTTCCTCGGCCTGTACCTGATCGGCGTGGTGCTGAGCGCGGCGGTGGCCTGGGTCTTCAACCATGTGCTCAAAGACCCCACCTCGGGGTCGTTCTTCCTCGAACTGCCTGTGTATCGGGGTCCACGCTGGCGGAATGTGGCTTTGGGCAGCTGGAGTAAGGCCATGACGTTCGTGACCGAAGCCGGACGCGTGATCCTGGTGATCACCTTGATCCTCTGGGGCTTGGGCTCATTCGGACCCACCGGCGACCTCAGCGGTTTCGAAAACGGCCAGAAACTGGAAGCCAGCTTCGCCGGAGCCTTGGGCCGCTTCATCGAACCGGTTCTCGAACCCATCGGCATCGATTGGAAAACCGGGATCGCCGTGATCACCTCCTTCGCCGCTCGCGAAGTCTTCGTGGGCACCATGAACGTGCTGTACGGGCTCGACGGGATGGACATCAAACCCGACTATTCGGCCGCCTCCGCCGCGAGCCTTCTGATCTTTTATGTGATCGCCATGCAGTGCATGAGCACCTTGGCCATCGTGAAACGGGAGACCAATGGCTGGAAGTGGCCGCTGGTGATGTTCAGCTATCTCTCCGGTCTGGCCTATATCGCAAGTTGGATCACCTTCCGTCTTGTGGGGGGCTGGTAGAAGCGGTAATTTGGACTCGATTCAAATAGGAGTCCATGAAAACCTTGCTCTGCGACCTTCAGGAAGGCGATTCCGCCACCATCCTCAATGTGGTTCCCTGTGCCATGTGCCAGAAACTGCTTGAATTGGGATGTCTCCCCGGCGAAGAGATCCGTGTGGAGCATGTGGCCCCCCTCGGCGACCCGATCGCCATCCGCGTGACCGGGTCCTGTTTCATGCTGCGCAAATCGGACGCCAAGCACATCGAAGTGCTGCTCGACCGCAACACCTAACTAGCGCCGCCGCCTCCTCCACCTCCAGCCGAACCGGCGGATGCCGACGTGGCCGAACTCACACCGGCGCTCGCCGAGGTCACCATCCCAGACACCTGGCTGGCGAACACGGCAGGATTGTGCATGAATCCGGATACCGACAGCCATTGGTCCAGATTCGGATCGAGCTCCATCTGCTCCAGAATCGACGTCAGTTTGTTTCCCGTGAAGCCGAATGCGACGGCATACACCAGGTGACGACCTGCGGATAGGTCACCCAAATCGGCCTTGTTTCCGGTTTTCAGTCCGTTCCGGTAGGCCCACCAAAGGTGGTACATCAGCTCACCTGTTTCCGTGCGCCGGTGGATGAAGAACGAGACGATGAGGAAGATCGCCGAAGACACCACACCTGCCAGACCGAGCGGACCCAAATACGCCGCCGCAAAGATTGAAGCGATCAGCAAGGCACCGCAAAGGATGGCGGAAAACGCCACGCCCTTCAAAGACGTCGGATCCATATGACCGCGGGCTTCCGCATTCTGTTTGGTGAGTTGGGTCCACGCCATGTACCATTTCGTGGTGGCGGATTTGTTCTTGGGGAACAGGTCCGGAAGAGGCACAGGTCCGGTAGGCGCGCAGGTTTCGATATGCCGGAGCAACTCCATCTCGAAATCCTCCAAACCGTCGGCGGCGGAAAACGGCTTGGCCAAGGCGACGGACGTCACCTGTTTGGGCTTCCCGAATCGCTGCGGTTCTTCCTCTGAGCTCAAGGTCAGATACCCGCGTCTGGAGAGATCCAGCAAGGTCGCGACAAGCGCATGGGGATAGATCTGACGGCTTGTCACCATCCAGGAGACAATGGCAGGTGGCAGGTCGGATGGGGGCGTGTGACCGAATTCGGGGATGCGGACCGGCAAGGGGTAGCGCCGTCCGAACCGATGGTAGAAGTAGCCGAAGCTCAACATCGGACCGAACAGGAGCAAGGGAAGCAGCCCTTGAAAGAACTCGGCCAAGGACGCATCACGCACGGCATCGGCCGCAACGTCTTCGGCTTTGCGCAGCTCATCGGCAATGGCGGCGTCTACCGTGTAGGACGCATCGGTGATGGGCGCGTCCGGAATCCAGGCCGATGGAAAGACCATGCGGACGCGGAGTCCGTCTCGCCGCGGCACCCGACCTGTGGACACAGCGACCCGCCCGCTGTCTCCTGAGGCGACGTACAGCTCGTCAATGCCTCCTTCCACCCAGATGGACATCGGTGTGATGCCGTCCGTCCGTTCGACATCGACCCGGATATCGGACGCGAGGGTGCTTCGATCCCATTTCGTGCCGATGAAACTCCAGAACAGCTCGCTGTGCTCCGGACCTTTGACGATGGCACCGGCCAATTTGTATCGCACCTCGAACACTTTGGCTTCGTCTTCGGCTTCATACCGCCATTCGATCACCACCCGGCTGCTTCGGTCTCGGACGCGGAAGGTGCCGGGATCTTTGGAATCGGACTCGGTCATCGGAACACCGTCCATGAAGACTTCGATGTCATAGAGCCGGTCGAAGCCTTGCTTGCGGATCTCGTACTCGGCGCGGCTGTAGCGGCCATCGAACTGGTAAATCCTCGATTCGCTGATCTGCATGGTGCCGTCGGCAGTGATGGTCGCCCGGGTGGTGAGTTGCTCGATAGACCAGTCTTTGGCGTTGATCGGGGCCTGTGCAATCAGGCAAAGGAGAAGCGTGAGGAGGATTTTCATGTGCGAAGGTACGGAATGAGTCGGGCCAAGGATTCCTTCCAAGACTCGATCATCACTCCTTCCACCCCGCTCAATTTCGTCACATCGAGACGTGAAAAAGCCGGACGCAGCGCCGGGGTCGGGTAGTCTTCCGTGGTAATGGGGATGACACGGGTCTTGAGTCCTGACATCTCCAGCGCTTCGGCGGCCAGCGCGTACCAGGAGGTCGCGTCGCGCGAGGCGATGTGCCAGGTGCCGGTGCATCCGCCCTGAAGCAAGGTCCAGGTGTTGGCCACCACGTTGTCGGCGAACGACGGCGCGCCGCGCTGGTCGGCCACCACGCGCAGCTCCTCGCGCTCGGCGCCGAGCTTGAGCATGGTCTTTACGAAATTCGGTCCGTGGGCACCGCACAGCCAGGCCACGCGGATCAGCAAGAACTCGCATCCGCTTGCGGACAATCGACGCTCCCCATCCGCCTTGGAGGCCCCGTACGTGTTGATGGGAGCCTGTGCGTGGTCTTCGGGATAGCCTTTGGGGAAGGACGCGGCGTCGTCTCGGTGTCCGGCGAAGACATAATCCGTGGAATAGTGGACGAGCTTGATCTTCCGCTCGGCGCAGGCCTCGGCGAGCTTGCCCATAGCCCAGCCGTTGACCAGAAAAGCGCGTTCCGGCTCGGACTCGGCTTTGTCGACTTTGGTGTACGCGGCGCAGTTCACGACCACGTCCGGACGTTCGCGGTCGAGAAGCTCGGTGATGAGCGAGGGTTGCGTGATGTCGGCGTCGGAGGAGGTGAATCCGGAGTGCGGAATCTGACGCTCTGAAAGAAATTGGAGCCATTCGCGACCCAATTGGCCGCCGGCACCGAACACAAGAGTTTTCATGCCCGAAGGTAAGGAGTTGACGCCGTTTCTTTACCTTTGGGCATCATGATGATGCAAGCCCACGCCGACCTCAAGACCCTGAACACGTTCGGACTCTCCGCGCATGCTCCGGTATTGGTCATGATCGGAAAAGCCTCCGAATTGAATGAATTGGCCACGATTCCAGGCTTCGAGTCCAAAGACTGGCGCATTCTCGGAGGCGGTTCGAACGTGCTGCTCACGCAGGATGTGGGCAAGCCGGTGGTGCGGGTTGCGATTCCGGGAATGACCGTGATCGGAACCGAAGGCGGCGATGCCATTGTCGAAGCGGGTGCGGGCATCATCTGGCACAAATTCGTGATGTGGACCCTGGCAAGGGATATGTACGGACTCGAAAACCTGTCCCTCATACCCGGAACCGTGGGTGCTGCGCCCATCCAGAACATCGGGGCGTACGGGGTCGAGCTGGTGGATGTCTTCCACTCCCTCGACGCGTGGGACATCCGCACGGGCCTCATCCGCACCTTCACGAAGGATGACTGCGCGTTCGGCTACCGCGATTCCGTCTTCAAACACGATGCGAAGGACCGGTACGTCATCACCGCCGTCCGATTCCGGCTCCGCACCGTTCCCGACCTGAAGCTCGATTACGGGACGATCCGAGCCGAGCTCGAGGCCATGAAGATCACATCCCCCACAGCCAAAGACGTGAGCGACGCCGTGGTGGCCATCCGGCGTTCCAAATTGCCGGATCCAGCGGAAATCGGCAACGCGGGCAGCTTTTTCAAGAATCCAACGATTCCTGCCTCACAGTACGAATCGCTGAAAAAGGCGCATGCGGACATCCCCGGTTATCCGGCTTCGGAGGGCGTGAAGGTACCCGCGGGATGGCTCATCGAGCAGGCGGGATGGAAAGGCTTCCGCGAGGGAGACGCCGGCGTGCATGCCAAGCAGGCGCTGGTTTTGGTGAACCATGGTGCGGCAAGCGGAGATCAGATTCTCTCACTCGCTAAGCGCATTCAGGAGGATGTGGCCGGTAAATTCGGCATCCACATCCATCCTGAAGTCAATGTCTGGTGATCGGCACGCTCAGAGAAGCATCGTCGCCGGGTTCTCCAAGTACCCGCGAAGGGTATTCAGGAACTGAGCGGCAACCGCGCCATCGACCACTCGGTGGTCGCTGGAGAGCGTCACTTTCATGCGTTTGCCGGGCACCACGGCACCTTTTTCAACCACAGGCACATCGCGGATCGCCCCGACGGCCAAGATGCAGGCGTTCGGCGGATTGATGATCGCCGTGAACTCCTCGATGCCGTACATGCCGAGGTTGGAGATCGTGACGTTTGATGGTATGTCGCTATCCAAGTACGCCCAATGGCTGAAGGCCGGAATGTCCCACTCTACCATGCTCGCAAACTGCCCATCCTCATAGATGATTTGCGCTCCAAATCCTTGCTCCTCCTCCCAGATGTAGTCGGCATCAACAAGGTGACCGATGAAGTTCTCAACGATGTCCCAATTCACGGGTGACCATGCGCTTTGGTACCTAATAATAAGGTCATCCCCCGCAACTTGATACTCCATCTGGCCGTCGCCCCACTTCGTGCCCCAATAGATGTACGACCATTCGTACCAATTCGCGGCTCCGTATTTCATCTTTAATTGATCAACCATCTCTTGTGTCTGATAATAACCGACCATGTGTTGGCCCTCTTCTATCGCCTGCCCCAAGGCCTCCTTAATGGCGTACTCTTCCTTGCTTATGATTCGGTTTGGGGAGTTTGTGAAACGGATTTCATCCGGCATGGGTAAGTAGAACTCGCAGAGTCCCCCTTTGTCCATGACTTCCTTAACGAACGCTTCATTCTTGGCTTTCGTTTTGATTGTAGAATATACCCAATTCGGCATGATTAATTTTCTTTAGGTGTGATTAGTAAAAGCAGAAAAATGGTGGCGGAAATAAGGGCTATGCCCATGCCTTCGTTGACACCCTCTTGGTAGAAAATAGCACCAAGAGTGATTCCCGCAAGGGAAATAAAAATGAATAGTAAGAACACAAGTCCCGATGCTATCTTCTTCATGACAAAAACTTTATTCTATTAATAGGAACATAACGGAAGGGGCTCTTGCTTGGTCTCCCTTTGGCGATTGTCTTGATGTAGACCTTGTGCCCTCCAAGACAACGCTCGTCTCTAACCATGTGGTCGATGCGGACTTTCGTTTGGTGTCCGTTGGTTGAGGTGTAGATAGCAATGCTATCTCCATTGAATTTAATTTTCATCGTTCGTAAAGTTTAGTGAGGTAACTGCCGATGGTTTCCTCAAGTTCATACTTAAAGAGATTGTCCAAATGGACGCCTACTTGGTGCTTGTTGTGACGCAAGGTCACCCGCACATCGTACACATGGTACTGAATTTCAGTACCCCACTCGTCCTCCGCTACAATGCGCTCGGCTTTGTATTCAATTTGGGTGTCAAGGAGGAGGTCTTCGTAGACACCCCCATCAAACACTTCCCATGGTTGCTCTTTGTTTCTCATAATCAAATGGATAAAACATGATTGAACTCTTTGTCATACACCTCTATCGCCTCCATGTGGAAGTCGGCAGGGTCAAAGTCCAAAGCGACTATCTCGCCTCGGTCAAGTTGGTCGTTAGCCAAGTCAAGGGCTAACTCAGGGGTGTCGGCCTCAATGGGAATTGAGATTGAACAGACACGCTGAATAAGAACATGGTACTTTTTCATAATCAATAAATTATTCCCATTCAAAATCCATGAAGGTCTTGCGTCCCTCTGTATAATCCACGGCCTCTTCCAAGGTCATGTAGGCAGTACACCAACCTTCGGTGAAACTATTCACCTCCCACTCCACATCGGAGTTTCGGCAAATCTCTTTAGTACTCCTGAGGACGCCGTTGCTGAACGCGATGTCCTTCATCTCTCCCACTCGCATGGCGAGGAGGGCTTCTCTTGTTGTTTCCATATTGCAAATGTTTGAATAAGGTTTTGAATAAAAAATTTGGTCAGTAACTATTTTTGTTGTACGGCTACCCGAATCAGTGGTCGTGTGTTTCACATAAGTCCTTCACGATGGCCTCAATGTCCCGGAGGATTCCTCTTCGTT
>CAYVRS010000002.1:51991-56458 GCA_964454075.1 uncultured Chitinophagales bacterium | reverse complement strand
AGGCTCATCAGATTCCATCCGGTACCGTTCACCGTCACTAGAACCGATTCCGGAATGGGTTGCTGAAGCGACTGTCCCTCAGCCAGCTCACCCAAGACCACCGGCAGCGTGAAGGTCGTGGTGAATTCGCGGTCCATGTTCACCATGAACCACAACCCGATCGCCAGAAGATAGGCGACGCCCACCACCATCACTTTTTCCCGCTTGGTGAAGGTGGAGCGTGATTCGCTCGCCGGCGTTGGCGTGAACCAGGATTTGACCCTATCCAAGGACCACAATCTCAGAAACAATCTCTTCGTTGACTTCAGCATTCAGTTTGGTGAGGATGGAAAACCGCTGCATATGCACCTCGTGCCTCCAGGAAGCGTTCGGGATGCGCACCAGCAAGGTGCTTCCGTTGAATTTAAGCTGTGTGCACTCCGATGCGATGCGTTCACCCACGATTTTCGGAAACAGATGCAGCACCATGCCCCGCTTCATCGCTTTCTTCTGCGGAAAGCGGTTGATGAAGGCCTGAAGGAGAGTCTCGAGCGATTCGGGGTTCTTACTTGCCATGGAAGGTAAAATGACGATGTCGGCCATCAAAATCCAACACATTCGTCAAAGGTTGCGGATTCGCCGCCGTGATGAAGGTCTGTCCGTTCTGCTCGTCGAGCATCCGAAGCAAGGTCGCGATTTTTCCGGGATCGAGGTCGCCGAAGACGTCATCCAACAAAAAAATGGGTTGGTCTTCGAGGCGTTCGGCGTAAAAGCGGCGCTGGGCCAGCTTCAGCGCGAACGCGAACAGACGATGCTGGCCTTGCGAGCCGTAGCGGCGGAGCTCGATGCCGTCGAGATAGAACACGAGGTCGTCGCGATGCGGACCGATGAGCGTCATGCCGCGCTCCATCTCCTTGGGTCGGAGGGCGGCGAGTTTTTCCGCGAAATCGGTTTCATCCTCCACCGACGACTTGTACTTGAAAGTGGGATGATGCCCCACGCCCGCCATGAATTCGTATTCGGCGGCCATGTAGGCTTCGAATTCGGCGAGGATGGTTTTCCGCTTGGCGAGGATGCGGGACCCGGTGCGCACGAGCGCGTCGTCCCAAGCGTCGAGCGAGGCGCCGATGGGCGTCCGGTGCATGGCCCAGGCGATGAGGATGCGGTTCCGTTGCCGGACCACGCGGCGGTACTCCATCAGATCCTGCAGGTAGCCGGCATTGGCCTGGCTGATCAGCGCGTCGATGAAGCTGCGGCGCTCATCGGGTCCTTCGCCGGTGAGCTTGCGGTCTTCCGGACTGAGCACCACCACCGGAACCCGGCCGATCAGGTCGGCGAGCCGGTCGAGCGGACTGTCGTTCACGAAAAAGGTCTTCCCTTCGCCTCGGGCATAGGTGCACGAGAGCGTGAATTCGGAACGGATATCGCCACCGAACACGCCGCGCAGCGAGAACGCCGTGCGGCCGTGATGGGCGACAAATTGATCCGACGCCGTCACAAAGCTGCGGCTCATGCACAGATAGTGGATGGCGTCGATCGCGTTCGTTTTCCCCGCGCCGTTGGGACCCGAGAGCAGATTCACTCCCGGTGCCCAATGAAATGTCATTTCCTGATGATTCCGGAAATGGTCCAGCTCGATGCGGGAACAGAACACGTCATTCCTCGTCGTCGAGGAGCATGTCTTCGGCCGTGTCTTCTTCCCTTCTCGGGTTGGCTTCGTTCACGACCAAGGCGCGATCCATGAAGACCGTGTTGTTCAAATGTTCGATGGCGGCCAAGGCCTCCTCATTCTCCGGCATCTCCACGAACGCATAGCCTTTGGAGCGGCGTGTGGCTTTGTCACGAACGATGAAGGAGCGGCTCACACCACCGAAATGGGCGAACAGATCTTCCAGATCCTGCTTTTTGACCTTCCAGGCGAGGTTACCTACGTAGATGTTCATATCAGACGTTGAATGCGTCGCGGCCGAGGAAGATGCAGGACTCACCCAGCTGTTCTTCGATGCGGAGCAACTGGTTGTACTTGGCGATCCGATCGGTGCGGCTCATGGAGCCGGTTTTGATCTGACCAGCGTTGGTGGCCACGGCGATGTCGGCGATGGTCACGTCTTCGGTCTCACCCGAACGGTGGGAAATCACAGCGGTGTAACCGGCCTTGTGCGCCATTTCGATGGCGTCGAGGGTTTCGGTCAGCGTTCCGATCTGGTTCACTTTGATCAGGATGGAGTTCGCCGTACCGGTTTCGATGCCTTTGGCCAGGCGCTCGGTGTTGGTCACGAACAGGTCGTCACCCACCAGCTGCACTTTGTCGCCGAGTTTGTCGGTGAGAAGCTTCCAACCGGCCCAGTCGTTTTCATCCATGCCGTCTTCGATGGAGATGATCGGATATTTGGCCGCCCAGTCCGCCCAGAATTCGACCATCTCCTCGGAGGTGCGTTTGGACCCGTCGCTCCATTTGAACTCGTAGAGGCCGGTCTTCTTGTTGTAGAACTCGGAGGAGGCGGGATCCAAGGCGATCATCACATCGTCGCCAGGTTTGTAGCCGGCTTTCTCGATGGCGATCAGGATCACTTCCAAGGCTTCCTGGTTCGATTTCAGGTTCGGAGCGAAGCCGCCCTCATCCCCGACCGAGGTGTTGTAACCGCGGCTGGAGAGCACTTTCTTGAGGTTGTGGAAGACCTCGTTGCCGATCTTGAGCGCACCGGTGAAAGTCTGCGCGCCCACGGGCATGATCATGAATTCCTGAAGGTCGACGTTGTTGTCCGCATGCGAGCCGCCGTTGATGATGTTCATCATCGGCAGGGGAAGCACTTTCGCGTTCACACCGCCCAGGTAACGCCACAGGGGCATGCTCAGGCTTTGCGCGGCGGCGTCGGCCACGGCCAGAGAGACGCCGAGGATGGCGTTTGCGCCGAGTTTCGATTTGTTCGGGGTGCCGTCGAGCGCGAGCAAGTAGTTGTCGACATCGACCTGGCTGTACACGTCAAACCCGACCAGTTCGGAGGCGATGGTCTCGTTCACATTGTCGACCGCTTTCAACACGCCTTTGCCCATGTAGGCGTTGGGGTCTCCATCACGCAATTCGGCGGCTTCGTATTCTCCTGTCGATGCGCCGGAAGGAACCGCCGCACGCCCTACAATCCCTGTATCCGTAATCACATCCACTTCCACAGTGGGGTTGCCGCGGGAGTCGAAAATCTGCCGGGCAACAATATCTTCAATGATAGCCATAAAGGTCCTTTACATCTGTTTTTTAAGGTCCTTGAAGGTACGGCTAAACCAAGGGAATTACCACATTCCGCCCAACACGAGCGTGATCATCGGGGAGGCGAAAAACTTCTGTTTCGGAGATCCTTTGACCACTCCGTATGCCCCGGCCGACTCCGAATACCCAACCACGCGGATGGGTTCCATCACCTGGATGCCTTCGGGATAGAACTGGGCGTAATAACCGAGTTTCAGGCTTTGTATGTGCTTGAACTCGGGTCCGAAATCGGCGCCGATCATGAACATGCCCGACATCCCTGCGATCCACTCGCCATCCCCGAGTCCGGTAAGGGCGTCGTTGGGAAACACGATGGGGTCGCGGCCGGGCACCGGACCCGGAAACAGCGTCGTCGGGTCGTCGAGGAAGAAGTACGGGATGTTGGCGAACTCGTCCTGATTGTAGTAAGGGTAGGCATAGGCGAAAGAGGGGCCGACCTGGCCGGACACGTGAATCCGGAAATTGTCGCTGATCTGCTCCGCGAACACCCGCTTGCGCACACCGGCCATCACCGGGAAGGTCATCACACGGTTCTGTTTGTTCGGGATCACCTGCTGCCCGGTCACATACTGGAAGCTTTGCTCGGTGTCGTCTTTGAGTCCGCTCCAATGCGCTTCAAGGAGCAGGTCGGTGCGCGGATTGATCGAGCGGCGGTATTCCGCTCCGATGCCGAATCCGAAATTGTTGATCAGCAGGGTGAACGACATTCCGTTTCGGAAACCCTCGCTGTAGCTGTTCCGGGGTTCCGCGATGTCGCCGATCAGCGGCTCGCGCGACTCCTGGGCATGGATACCGGCCAATGGCAACGCCAACAGGAAAAGAAAAAAGAGCGTACGTGAATGCATATCCTGTAAAATACGTTACGATGATTTACGTTCCCTGAGGGGTAGGGGTCCGTATATTCTTACCCCCCGCGGATAATATAGAACGAACGGAGATCATTGAACGTATGAGCCTGTCGAGAAAATTCATCGTGTACGGCCCTGCCGACACCCTGCAGCGCATGCCTCTTGTGATGGCGGACACCAGCAAACCCGTCCATGTCTACAAATACACGACGTCGGATGCCGAGGAATCGGTCCACGTGCTGATTTATGCGGACAAGCCGAAAATGCATCAGCCTAATATGAACGTGACCGTGGTGCTGGAATACTCGGCGCGCTCCCTCAAGATCGATGTGGTGGCCACCGGCGGACGTGTCGCCTTCCGATCGGCTCTGGTGG
>CAYVRS010000002.1:51071-51981 GCA_964454075.1 uncultured Chitinophagales bacterium | reverse complement strand
CCTTTGAATGAAGCCGTGACGGACCATATCCTGGATTACACCAAACGCCTCGGCTTGACCATTCAGGAAGTCTTTGAAACCGCAGACGTCGAAACCGGGTCCTGAAGACCTATGGACCATCCAGCGCATGCTGGGATGGGGAACCACATTTTTCACTGAGAAAGGCGTCGACTCACCGCGGCTGAGCATGGAATGGCTGTTGTCCGACGCCTTGGGCTTGAAGCGCCTCGACCTGTACGTCCAATTCGATCGGCCTCTGTCCTCCGCCGAACTCGACCGCCTGCGGCCTTGGGTGAAACGCCGGGCCGCGCATGAACCGCTTCAGTACATCACGGGCATGGCGGATTTCCACAAGATCCGGGTCCATGTGGACCGCAGCGTCCTGATTCCGCGGCCGGAAACCGAAGAGCTCGTGGAAATCCTGTTGGAAGACCATCCGTCCGGACGTCCGCTCCGAGTGCTCGACATCGGCACAGGCTCGGGATGCATCGCCATCGCCTTGAAAAAAGCCCGGCCGGAATGGACCGTGGAGGCCGTGGATCTGAGCGAGGCCGCCCTGGCCACCGCGCGACGCAATGCGGACATGAACGGGCTTGACATCGGGTTCAGCCAGGCCGACTTCCTCACCGGCGAAGGCATGCCGAAAGGACCGTTCGACCTCATCGTGTCGAACCCTCCCTACATCCACAACGAAGAGGCGGAACAGATGCATCGGCAGGTGCTCGACTATGAGCCGCACCTGGCCTTGTTCTGCGACGACACCGATCAGGTCTACGGCCGTTTAGCCCGTTACGCACGTGAGGAACTGTATCCCCAAGGGGCGCTTTGGGTAGAGCTGAACGAGAACCGATCCGGCTTTGAAACGACGGCGATTCCAGAAGGAATGGAGCGGCTCACCAGGACCGATACG
>CAYVRS010000002.1:43047-51059 GCA_964454075.1 uncultured Chitinophagales bacterium | reverse complement strand
TGTTGAAAAATACTTTCCGGTCAAAACCCGGATCGGAACCATGTGAAAACCCGTGTTATCCCAGTGTTACGGCGTGTCAAGAGGGGAAGCAAAAAAATGTTGAATAAATCACATCGTATTGTCCTCCAATGATTTATGGTGTGGAAAACTTTGTGGATAACTCGCGCCATCCGGGGTCTTTTGCCAGTTGCGAACGTGGCCAAGATTCGTCAATTTAGGGGCGTTAGGAGTCGGTCAGTCAGTCC
This sequence comes from uncultured Chitinophagales bacterium, assembly GCA_964454075.1. GTDB lineage: Bacteria > Bacteroidota > Rhodothermia > Balneolales > HLUCCA01 > CAMTWZ01. The sequence continues at coordinate 50,814 of CAYVRS010000002.1, read as the reverse complement.
GGATTGTGGATAACCCCTCACGGGGGCTCCGGTCGGGCGATTCCGGGAGTCGTATTTATGGAGCAACACACCTTGGGCAATGAAGAGGCCGTTTCGGCTTGGAACCAGTGTCTCGACATCATTCGAGACAACATCAATTATCAGAAATTCAAATCCTGGTTTGAGCCGATCAAACCGGTACGGTTGGAGAACAACACGCTCACCATCCAGGTGCCTTCGCAGTTCTGGTATGAGTGGTTGGAAGAGCATTATTACAACATGCTTCGGTCGACTTTGACCAAAGTTCTTGGAGCGGAGGGCAAACTGGAGTATTCTATCGTGATGGAGCGGGCGGAAGACACCTTCGGCGGAACGTCGGTACGGATGCCTCAACGCCCGGTCCCACCCAGCAAACCCCAAGAGATCTCGGGGTATTCGACCTACTCGATGGGACAGATCACCAATCCATTCATCATTCCAGGCATCCGCAAAACGAGGATCGAATCGAACCTCAACCCGAACTATGTCTTCGAGCGGTACATCGAGGGCGATTGCAACCGCTTGGCGCGTTCCGCGGCCATGGCCATCGCCGAGAACCTGGGAAGCAACTCCTTCAACCCGTTCTTCATCTATGGCGGCGTGGGGTTGGGCAAGACGCACCTGATCCAGAGCATCGGCAACAAGATCAAGCAGGATTACGGCGACGACCGCTCGGTGCTGTACACCTCCTCGGAAAGCTTCACCAACGAGTTCGTTCATGCGATCCGGAACAACCGGTCGAGCGAATTCACCATGTTCTACCGGAACATCGATGTCCTCATCGTCGACGACATCCAGTTCTTCAGCGGCAAAGAGAAGACCCAGGAAGAGTTCTTCCACATCTTCAACGCCTTGCATCAGGACGGCAAACAGATCATCCTGAGCAGCGACCGCGCGCCCAAAGACGTGCCCGACATCGAAGAGCGGCTCATCTCCCGCTTCAACTGGGGTCTGAGCGCCGATCTTCAGATGCCCGACTTCGAGACCCGCTACGCCATCCTCGAGTACAAGGCCCGCGACAACGGCATCGAGTTCGATCCCGAGATCTTCGAGTTCATCGCCTACAACTTCAAGACCAGCATCCGCGACCTGGAAGGCGCCATCATCAAGCTGCTGGCCACCTCCTCGCTGCAGAAGATCGACAACATCGATCTGCCCATGGCCAAGCGCATCCTCAAAGACATGGTCAAGGAGACCAAGCGCCACATCTCGATCGACACCATCCAGACGCAGGTCTGCGACTACTTCGGCATCGACTCCGACAAAGTGCGTGAGAAGACCCGCAAGCAGGAAGTCGTCGAAGTGCGCCAGATCGCCATGTACCTGGCCAAGAACATGACCAAGAGCTCGCTCAAGACCATCGGACTCCAGTTCGGCGGCCGCGACCACTCCACCGTGATCCACGCCATCCAGAGCGTCGAGGAGCGCATCAAATCGAGTTCCAAGCACGCCAAGCTGATCAAGGACATCCAGCAGAAGATCGAGTTGGCGGCATTTTAACGTAGACCGTAAACCGTAGGACGTAGGACGTGGGAGTTGTCACCTTGAAGTCGATTCGCTTCCATGCCCGCCATGGTGTGCTTCCGCATGAGAAGGTGGACGGAAACGACTTCGAGGTGGATGTGGTGATGGATGCGGACCTGCTGCGCGCCTCGCGTTCCGACGACCTGGCGCACACTGTGGATTACGGACGCGTGGCCGACATCGTGGGCGATGTGATGCGCGGCGAACCGGTCGATCTGATCGAAACCCTGGTCCGCCGCATCGGCGAGCGGCTAATGGCGGCTTCCCCGGCCCTGCGCGGGCTCACCGTCGCGGTGCGGAAACTGAATCCGCCGATCGACGGCCAGGCCGCGTACAGCGAAGTGAGGGAAACATGGCGGATGTGATCATCGCCTTGGGCTCGAACCTGGGCGACCGGCTGCGGATGCTGCGCAAGGCGGCGGAGTTCCTACAGGAGTTGTCTGCCGTGCCCATCACCGTCTCCTCGGCCTACGAGACCGACCCGGTGGGCGCATCCACGAAGAGGTACTTGAACGCCGTGGCGCGGATCCGGACCGAAATGAGGCCCGGTGCGCTGCTCCGGTGTCTGAAAGACTGGGAAAAGGACCAGGGCCGCGACCCGGACGCGGCGAGGTGGACCGACCGCCTGATCGATCTCGACATCATCGCGTATGGAAGGACGTACCTGGAAGACGCCGATCTGGTGGTTCCGCACCCGGAATGTCTGAAGCGTCGGTTCGTGATGGAGCCTTTGGCCGAAATCCAGCCTGATTGGGTGCATCCCACCGAGGGCGTCCGCATCGACGACATCCTCTCCGAATTGCCCGAATCCGGCATTCAGAAAGGCGCGGCTTTTTGGTAGTTTATGCCGCGTGAACACATTTGATTTCATCGCGGTCGAAGGGGTGATCGGAGCCGGGAAAACCACCCTTGCCACCCTCCTCTCGCAACGCCACCAAGCCCGCCTGGTGTTGGAGGAATTCGAAGACAATCCGTTTCTGCCGAGGTTCTACCAAGACCGGGCGAGGTACGCATTCCAGACCCAGCTCTCGTTCCTGGCCAGCCGGTTCAACCAACAGCGCGCGTTGGCGGCCAAGGACCTCTTCCACGACCTCACCATCTCCGACTACCTGTTCGACAAAGACCGGATCTTCGCCCGCATCAACCTCAACGATGAGGAAATGGCGCTCTACGACCGCATATACAGCATCATGAGCAGCATCGCCACCAAGCCTGACCTGGTGATCTTCCTGCAGTGTTCGGTCGAAAAGCTGATGGACAACATCGCCAAACGCGGCCGCAGTTATGAATCGGACATCTCGCCCGATTATCTGGCGGAACTCAACGAGGCGTACAACCAGTTCTTCCATCATTACGACCGGAGTCCCTTGCTCGTGATCAATGTGAACGAGACCGACTTCCTGAACAACCCCGACCATTTGGCTTACATCGAAGACCACATCTTCCGCCAGCCGCTCCGCCATTCCCGCATCCATCTTCTGCCCCGCTGATGCTCAAATTCCTCCTCTATCTCATCCTGTTCTTCGTGCTGGTGCGACTGATCGCCCGGTTCTTCATCGGCCGGTTCATCGCCAAACACATGCCTCCACCCGGTTCGGGACCGTTCCGCGCGACCTACGGCGGCTCCTTCGGCGGTGCCCCGAAACCGCCCGCCACGCCCCCTCTGGAGCAAATCAAAGACGCGGAATTCGAGGACGTGACCGATTCGAAATGATGGGTTTTTTGCTTACGTTGACTCCTGAACATCCCCGAACCAGGAGCACCTATGAAATCCATCCTTACGCTATTCATTTTTTCTCTGGTCCTTGTCGGCACCTTGTCGGCGCAGCAGCGCATCCGAATGGGGCAATCGCTCCAAGGCCACAATTTCGATGCCTTCCTGGTCCTGTTTGATGACGCCGCCGCCAATAGCGGGGACCACATCATGATGGTGAATTCGCTGGGCGAACGCGAGGAAGGCGATTTCGCCCTCTTCGTGGAGCACAAAGGGGGGCCGCGCGTCGGAACAAGCCCCCAATCCAACGCACAACCGGCCGCCACGGGACGCATGCTCACGCCGGGCCAGCGCGTGAGCGGAACCCTCGGATCCGGCTCCCTGACCGCGAGCGACGATACCTACTACGACGCTTATCTCATCCGTGGCGTACCGAACACCACCGTCTCCTTCACGCTCGAATCCGATGATTTCGACGCCTACCTCGTGATCGGCCTCCCCGGCGCCGAGTTCGAAAGCCTCGAATCGGACGATGACGGCGCTGGCGGCACCAACGCCCGCCTGGTCTACACCTTCAAAGACGCGCAGACCTATGAACTCCGTGCGAACACCCTGTCGCAAGGCGAAGAAGGAGCCTACACCCTGATCGTGAGCGAGGGGTCGGCGTCGGACCAAGCTCCTGCCGATCTTCGGAGCATCGCTATCGACGACCGCATCACCGGAAGTCTGTCGAACACGTCGGCCATTCTCGACGACGATTCCTATTACGAGGACATCCTGATCACCGGCGAAGCCAATACCACGGTCAGCATCACCCTGATGTCGAGTGATTTCGACAGTTTTCTGAATCTCGGTCGCATGGTGGAAGGTGAGTTCGAGAACATCCAATCGAACGATGACTGCTCCTCGGAATCGACCGTGTCCTCTTGCATCCAGTTCACCTTCGGCGACAATGGCACGTATGTGATCCGAGCCAACACTTTGAACGAAGGGGAAACCGGTGACTACACCCTTTATGTGGTCAAAAAAGGAACATTCACCGCTCAAGCGGTCAATTCCCTTCCCGCACTGAGCCTAGGTCGCGCTGTCAACGGCGAACTGAAAGCGGGAGACCCCATTCCACCCTCCACCAGCATCCCGATCCATGACTACAAGTTCACGGTCCGCGAGGGCGACACCATCGAGCTGACGCTCGCCTCCGACGACTTCGACACGGTGCTGACGCTTCTGGACGATTCGTACCAGCATATCGAGACGAACGATGACGAAGAATACGGAACCAATTCGAAACTGGTGAGACGGTTCAGCCAGGCAGGGACCTACGTGGTGAGAGTCAGCTCACTGGCCGCCAACGATTTGGGCACATACACCCTTCAAGCGAAAAAGAATTAGGGCTCAGCGGTCCCTTTTCAGGAAAATGATGGTGATGTCGTCCGCTTGCGGCGCATCGCCCTGAAACACGTCGATGGCATTCATGAGGTTCTTGTGGATGCCATCGATCGTTTCGGAGGTGTTCGCTTTGAGGAACTCCTGCAAGGCGGCTTCCTCGAACTGATCTCCGGCGGCATTCTCCGCTTCGGTGACGCCATCGGTGTACAGCAGCAGCATCGAACCCGGCTTCATCTCGACGGTCCGCGATTCGAAATGCATCGGATGCAGGATGCCGACCACGGGTCCGCCCGCTTTCAGCTCGGTGAGCGTACCGTCCTCATCCACGATGTAGGGAGGATTGTGCCCTGCGTTGAGATAGGTCAGCCGATGCGACACGGGGTCCAGGATCGCCAGGAACATGGTGACGAACTCGGTGGGACGCGTATCGTTGGTCACCGCTTTGTTGACCAGCTGGATGGCGCGGTCGATGTCGCTGTGCTGGGCGAACTGCGTGCGCAAGGTGGCGCGGAGCGTGGCCATAATGAGTCCGGCTCCGACCCCTTTCCCGGAGACATCCCCGATCACGAACGCGAATTTTCCGTCGTCAAGCGGGATGAAATCGTAATAATCGCCTCCCACTTCCAAGGCCGGCTTGCTCTGCCCGATGATGCTGTACCCAGGCAGATTGGGCAGATGGCGGGGCCAGAGATGGCGCTGGATGTCACGCGCCAGATTCAGCTGCTCCTCCATCTTCTGCTTCACCAAGTATTCGTGGAACAGGCGTTCGCGTTCCAGGGAAATGGCGGCTTGATCGGCCAAACGTTGGAACAGGGGGATTTCAGACTCGGGGAAAACGCCATCGCCCAGATAATTGATGGCCTGAAGCACGCCGATCAGCTTTCCATCGGCATTCTTCATGGGCACGCAAAGCAGATTCCGGGTGATGAACCCCGAGCCGGGCACATCCCCTCCGAAGCGCGGATCCCGGCTCACATCCGGCACCAGCAGCGGTTCGTTGTGCGTGGCCACCCAACCGGCGATGCCTTGGTTCATGGGAATGCGGAATCCGGTGATGCGTCCGCTGGCCTCACCCGTCGGAATGCTGATCTCGAGCTCCTGCTTGTCCACATCCAAAAGGAAGAGGGAGCTGGCCTCGGCATCCATCATGGTTTTCGCGGCTTCCATGATGCTGGTGAGCAAGCGGTTGAGATCCATTTTCGAATTGATGTGGGCGATCAAGTCGAACAGCAGGAGCAGACGTTCTTGTGGAATGGAGGACATGGAGCGAATAATAGCGGTTTTCGAACGGGATTGCAGTAGGCAGTTTCGGCTGTTACCTTCTTTGATCACCTATCCACCCCTGTTCATGAACTCCATCCGCACGCGTTCACCGCGGCTCAGAACCGATAACGCAAAGCTGCGCAAGGCGTTGTACTTTCATGAGATCTCCCGATAAAAAACGTCACCTAAACAAACCATAGAGTCTGCATGCTCAACGATTTCAAGAAGTTTGCCATGAAGGGCAACGTCATCGACATGGCGGTCGGCATCATCATCGGCGGCGCATTCACCGGAGTCGTCCAATCCGTCGTCAAAGACCTGCTGATGCCGCCTTTGGGTCTTCTCATCGGCAACATCGACTTCTCCGACATCTTCATCACGCTTCGGGAAGCCACCGAAACATCGGCGGCCGTCACCTTGAATGTGGGCCTCTTCGTGAACGCGACCATCAGCTTCCTGATCCTGGCTTTCGCCGTGTTCCTTCTGGTGAAAAACCTGAACAAGCTTCATGAGATCAGCAGCCGCAAGGAAGCCGAGGTCTTGGCCTCGGCCCCACCCACCACGAAAGAGTGTCCGCATTGCCTAAGCGTGATTCCGATCAAAGCCACCCGTTGCGCTCACTGCACCTCCGAACTGGAATGAGAGCCTTCGCCCTCGGCGCGCTGATCCTGTTCGGATGGGGATGCGCCCAGCCGCAGTACTCGGTGCTCATCCGGAACGCGACCATCGTCGATGGCACCGGTACCGCGCCTTACAAGGGCTCGGTGCTGATCGGTGCGGACACGATCGCGTATGTCGGTCCAAAAGCCATGAAGAGGGTCCGCGCCGATACCGTGATCGACGCGACCGGTCGGATCGTAGCCCCGGGCTTCATCGATCCGCATGCGCATGGCGATCCGTTCCGCACACCGGACTTCGAGAATTTCCGGCGGATGGGCGTCACCACCATCGTGCTGGGCATGGATGGGAGCAGCGACGGCGCCGAGGATCCGGCGCAGTACATGCGTCGTCTCGATTCTCTCGACACCGGAATATCGGTGCTGAGCATGGTCGGCCATGGCACCTTGAGTCGCCTTTATTCGGCGGATACGCTGCGAATGGCGGACTCCATCCGACGGCATTTCGGTGCGGGATACATCGGCCTAAGCACCGGCATCGAGTACTATCCGGGTTACATGGCCACGATGGACGAGCTCGCCGCGGTGGCTCGTCCGGTCGGCGACGCCGGAAAACGCATTCATTCGCATGTGCGGAATGAGGACGCCGATGCGGTCGCGGCGTCGGTCGGAGAGCTGATCGAGCAAGGGCGGGGCGGGGGGGCGCGGGTTCATGTGAGCCACCTGAAGATCGTGTTCGGGAACGACCAGGCTGAGGCCGACCCTCTCTTGGACATGATCGAGGACGCCGGCGCCACCGCGGATGTGTACCCGTATGTGGCCAGCTATACGGGCATCGGGATCGTCTTCCCCGACTGGGCGATGCCACCCAACGATTATGCGGGCGTACGGGAGGCGCGTCGGGAGGAGTTGGCCGACTACCTGCGTCGGCGCATCGCCAAACGGAACGGACCCGACGCCACCCTCTTCGGCACGGCGCCTTACGCCGGACGCACCCTCCGCCAGGTCGCCGATTCCCTCGGGAAACCGTTCGAGGATGTGCTCATCGACGACATCGGTCCGCATGGCGCTTCGGCCGCCTACTTCGTCATGAACGACGCCGTGATGCGGCGGCTTCTTCTCCATCCGTCCGTGGTCGTCTCCTCCGACGGAAGTCCGACCATGCTCCATCCGCGCGGCTACGGCAGTTTCGCGAAAGTGCTCCGCGCCTATGGGGTCGACGAGCCGTTGATGCCTCTCCAG
>CAYVRS010000002.1:0-43037 GCA_964454075.1 uncultured Chitinophagales bacterium | reverse complement strand
GGGCGGATGTGCTTCTGTTCGATCTGTCGAGAGTGCGCGACACCGCGACCTTCTCCGATCCGCATCGTTTCGCCGAAGGCTTCGACGACGTGTGGATCAACGGGCGCCGATCTCCTTGAGGTAGAGCTCGCGCTGGGCGTTCTCGAAATCCGCGCGCTCTTGGATCCGGGTGCGTTCCAAGGTGTCTTCCGGCTCCAATTGATGTTCCCAGGCGTATTCCTTGCGTTCCCAGGTGATGCGACCGTCCGCATGCGCCGTGTAGAGCACATAGCCGGGATTGAATCCGCGCCAGTTGCCGCCCCACCAGGCCGCGCTCACGCTCTGGCTGGTCACATACCAGACATCGTTCCACCGGAAATCCTCGTTCTGGTGGGTATGCCCTTGCAGCTCCGCCTTCACCTTGTGGCGCTCAAGGATCTCATGCAAGGCGTTGTTGTCGCTGATCACCAGGCCGTTGTAGGCCTTCACCTCGGGATTGCCGCTCAGCTGCGGCGAATGGCAGAACGCGGCGATGTGCATCACCACCACCGTGGGCATGCCGTTGTGCGCGCCGAGGTCGAACCGCAACCACTCGAGCTGCTCCTCGCCGATCTTGGGCACGTAGCTCGGACCGCTCTCCGTCTCCACCGGGAAGATGGTGTCGAGCACCACGAAATGCCAGTTCTTGTGGTTGAAGCTGTAATAGGGCTTCGCCCAGCCGAGGGCGGTCTGGATGAGGCCTTTACCGATATCCGGATCGTCGACCGTGGTTTTGCGCCTCGACGACAGCCCGAACACATCGTGGTTGCCCATGCAGGGGTACCATGGCATCTCGAGTTTCGAGGCGCCTTCCTTGAACAGCGCGATCTGGTCCAGATACACGGCTTTGTCGGTGTACAAGCCGTCGAACACCATGTCGCCACCCATGAGCACGAGATCGGGCTTGCGGTCGAGCGCGTTCACGCTTTTCACGCATTCGGCAAAGCCGAGATGTCCCGAACGGCGCCGCTGCACATGCGAATCGGTGAGGTGGGCGAAGGTGAACGAGGATCCGGTTTCGGTCTTCTCGGTGGCCGCTCCCAGGAGCGGAAGACTACCGGCGCCAAGCGCCAGTCTGGAGAGGAAGGTGCTGCGTTTCATATGGGTAAAGTAGCACTCCGAATCGGATGATGCCCAATCCGTCATCAATCTTTACAATGAACCACGATCAAAGACTTCGTGCACTTTATCAGCGACATCCGGCGACCGGCGCAGATGTTCACGCTTCAGCTGGGAGAAACCTCGGGCACGGGGTCGGCGAAGACGAGCCGCGTGTTCGACCTGATCCAGCGGTTCGCGCCATCCACATCCGGATAATGGCTTCTCACCAAGGCCCAATAGGCCTTGCTGTGGTCGAAATGGCGGGTGTGGCAGAGCTCATGCACGATGAGGTAATCCCAGATGGTGACCGGACATTTGATCAGCCGCCAATTCAGGGAGATGTGTCCGTCGCGGGAGCAGGTGCCCCATTTCGTTTTTTGTGAACGGATGAACACCCGGTTCCACCGGAACGGCAGTGTGGCGCCGAGTTCGTTGATGCGTTCGGTCAACTCGATGTTGGCCAATTGCTTGTACACATCGGCCACGATGTCCGCCGTGAGTGCCGCGACGGATGGATGCAGGATGAAGGTGAACAGGTCGTCGGTTTCGTCCCACGTCCATTTCCGGCGACCTGTGGAGCCGTGAACCACGCGGACGGCCTTCCATTCACCTCGAAGCAGCAGACGGTCGGATGTGAGGGCGAGCGAGGCGTCGAACGCGGATTCCTTCCGCACCAGATCCGCATGGGCTTGGATGGCCCAATCGAGCCGCTCCACCAGGAACTGACGGATCTCGCGTTCCGGGCATCGGTAGGGCGCGGAGACCACGATCTTGTCGAGTTTCACACGAAGGCGGAGGGTGCGCTGGCCGCGGCGCCGGATCCACTCCACCGGTACCGGAGTCTCCATCACATCAGCGTGCTCTGGAACCAGCGGAGGGTGTGATCCATCACGTCTTCGAAATCAGACGGCAGCTGTTCGCTGGTATACGGATGGGTGGCGCCGAACGTGTGGGAGGCCTTTTCAAGCAGGATGCGGTCTTTCTCGCGGCTCACGCAGGCCTGATACAGCTTGTCGGAATCGCGGTAGGAGGCCACCTCATCGCCCATGCCATGGATGAAGCAGCACGGGATGTACAATTGCGTGACCGCCTCCATGGCATCGTCGGTGGCGGTGGCGGACAGACAGACCACGCTTTGGATGTCGTCTCGCGTGGTGGCCGACACGAGAGCGGTCCGGGCGCCATCGGCATGGGCCACAACGCCCACCGGATACATGCTCACCAAACCCGCGCTGGCTCCGATCTCGTTGCGTTGGATGGCGTCGAGCACGGTGCTCAGATCCGCAAGCTGCTGCTCGAACGAGCCTTGCGCATGGTCGTAGGCGACCACGGCGTACCCGCGTTCCGCCATTTCGATGAAGGCATCCGGAAAAGTGCCCCAATCCTTGAAAAAGGCCTTGCCATGCACAAAAACCAGGGTATGCAAGGCGCCGTGCTCGTTGAACGGCACGTACAGATCGTACGAGATCGGCTGACCGCTCTCGGAAGGAAGGTTACCTGCGTGTTTTTTTACCGGGACGATGGGCATCGGTTCGTTTGGCTTCGGGCTTCACTAATTTAACCAAAGAACGGAGTTCGTTGAGTTCTTTTTCGGACAATTTGCGCCAGCGTCCGGGGCGGACGCCTTTGACACTGAGTCCGGCATAATCGGAACGATGCAGATGGACGACCTCATGCCCCACGGCCTCGATCATGCGGCGGACCTGGCGGTTGCGGCCTTCGTGGATCGACAGGCGGATCTGGTTCGGCATCCCGTTGATGCGCTCGATGAAATACGCGGCGGCAGGGCCGTCGTCCAAGGTCACGCCACGGCGGAGCTGGGAGATCTGGTCGTCGGTGATCTCCATGGCGGTCTCCACATCGTACCGTTTGCGGACTTCATAGCTCGGGTGCATCAGCCGATGGGCGAGATCGCCGTCATTGGTCATCAACAGAACGCCGGTGGTGTTGCGGTCGAGTCGGCCTACCGGGTAAAGTCGAACATTCTCGACATCCTCCACCAGATCCATGACGGTCTTGCGACCACGGTCGTCGTCGGTGGTGGTGATGGTGTCTTTCGGCTTGTGAAGCAGGATGTACTGGAACGATTCGGGATTGATGACCGCACCGCGGACGCTCACCTTGTCGCCCTTTTCAACCTGGGTGCCGAGTTCGGCGACCACCTTGCCATTGATCTGGACCACACCGGAAGTGATGAGCGTATCGGCTTCGCGGCGGGAGCAGATCCCGGAATTGGAGATGTATCGGTTGAGGCGCATGCTCGTTCGTTGTGGATGTTTTGTTGTTTGTTGTGGAAGATACGCTTTAACGCTTCCACACTTTCACATTTCCGCATTTCCACACTTTCACTCGAAGCCGAATCACCGTATCTTTGTGTCCCCGATGCCCTGGTGGTGAAATTGGTAGACACGCCATCTTGAGGGGGTGGTGCTGGAAACGGCATGCTGGTTCAAGTCCAGTCCAGGGCACTGAGAGGCTTGCGTGCGGAGATGTGCGCAAGCCTCTTTTCGTTTATGGCATCGGCAAGGCGACCGAGAACACGCTGCCCTTGCCCTCCGCGCTTTCCACGAAGATGCGGCCATTGTTCCGCTGAACCAGGTCGCGGACGAAGACCAGTCCGATGCCGCTTCCGATCTCGCCGGCTGTGCCTCTCGTGGTGGTCCCGGCCCCTTCGAACAGCTTGTCTCGCTGTGCGGGGGACATCCCCACGCCTTCATCGCGCACCGAAACAATCCTCATCCCGTCGGTGATGCCGTCGATCACGGTGACGGTCTGTCCGGGCTTGGAGAATTTGACCGCATTGGTGAGCAGATTCCTAAGAATGGCCAGAAGGTGGGAGCGGTCGCACATCACCATCGTATTCGGACTCACATCGTTCACAATCGTGACATGCTTCTGACGCGCCACCACATCGAGCAGTTCTTCGCAGACATTCACCACGTCGCAGAGGCAGTGTGGTTGGATGCGTGGATCCGCCCCTTCGAACTGCCCTTTCGCCCAGACCAACAGATCCTGCAAGGTCTCGTCGGTACCCGAGAACTGACGCACCAAGCTCGGTTTCAGCTCTTTCCAATCATCCTCCGTGAGGAGCTTGAGGTCGAGAAGCTCCAACACCGAAGCCAGGCTGGCCAAGGGTCCGCGAAGATCGTGCGACACGATGGACAAGATACGGTCCTTCTGGTGACCGACGCGCTCGAGTTCATCCGCCATCGCCATCACCCGCTGCCGTTCCCGGTGGATGTATGCCAGAAACCCGCCCGTCAGCATCAGCAGGACAAGGACAGTGCCCAGCACGATACGCTCCAGCCAACGTTGCTTCGCGAGTAGATCGATCTGTTCCTTTTTCCGCCGAAGCTCCGTCTCCGCTTCCAGGTTGGCGATCGTAGTGGCATTCTCTGCGGAAAGCAGTTCACTGTATGTGGCCTGATAGGTCTCCAGATACGTCAGCGCAGCGCTCAGATTTCCCAACGACTTGTGGATCTCATACAGCAAGCGCGTGGCTTCCGCGTTCGCCTTCGGCAGATTCTGGGCCTTGGATTCGCGGAACGCCGTCTCCGCATACACGAGAGCTTCCCGCGATTTCCCTTGACGTTGCAACACGCTCGCGATGCCGTTGTACGATCCGCTGAGTTCGATTTCATCGTCGATGAGCCGGCGGATGTCGAGTGAGCGGCGGTAATGGACCAATGCCTTATCCAGGTCGCCGAGGCGGACATGGGCCAAGCCCAAGGATTCGAGAAGGTTTCCTGTCTGTCGGTCGTCGCCCCGTGATTCCGCGATGGTAAGCGCATCCTGCAAGTAGGGGATTGCAGTCGCCACATCGCCCATAAGAATGTAGAGATTGCCAAGTCGGTATTTCGCCAGAGATTTCCCCCGGATGTCGTCGATCGCCTCATAGGTGGCCAAGGCTATCCGACTCATCTCCAACGCCTTATCGATCTGACCCAGATTCATTCGGATTTCGGCCAGATTGAGGGATGCGGCGCTGATGCCACGTTGAATGCCCAGCGCTTCAAACAGAATCAGGGCTTGCTGCAGATGTTCTGCGGCGCCGACATAATCGCCGCGATCGACATAGAAATTGGCCAGATTGAGGTTCGCCCAAGCCAGAAGCGTGTCGTTTCCGGATGCCTTGAACCTCTCGATCGCCTGATTGAGCTGGTCGTCTCCCGAACTGAGACCAGTCAAGTGTTCCGCGATGCCGATGTGCATCCATGCGGAACCGATGCCATCTTCGTAGCCGATGCGGGTGGACACCTCCAAGGCGTCTTTCGCGAGATTCAAGGCGGAATCCGGCCTGGAATCCATCAAGGCGGAAGCCTCACGGAGTTTCCGGTGGATGTCCGACGTGTCGGCGGCAGCGATGTTCAGGGAAAGAAGAATTCCCAGAAGGATGGTACCCATAACCAAATGTACCCATCCTTCCGGGGATCACTCCATTCAAATTGACAACTTCTCATTTGATGAGCGTGAGTTTGCATTGCAACGTTTTCCCGACGGTCTCCAAGCGGTACGGATAGATGCCCGAGGGCGGCCCGAAGGCGGTTCCGTAGCAAGCATCCCAACGAGGAATAGTGGGATTTTCAGCGGTTTCATGGCTGTGGTTGATGATATGGAACGTCAGAGACCGGGACATCCGAAACGCACTTAAGCGGAAGTCGGAAGTCCACAGAAATGGCCCTCAAGTGAATTTCTGCCGACAAATAAGCATGAAATGAATACTCGAAGCCCGGAACGATAGCCGGATTGGGTCGGTTGTAACGGCAACCATGAAACCGAAGCTTTTATACATCTTCGACCCGATTTGCGGTTGGTGTTTCGGCATGAGCCCGACCATCACCGCCTTGCACGACGCCTGGAAAGAGGAGGTCGACTTCGACGTCATCTCGGGCGGGATGGTGCTTGGCGACCGTGTCGGTCCCATCCGCACGTTCTCCCACATCATCCAAGGCAGCCGGGCACGGCTTGAAGAGACCACCGGTGTCCGTTTCGGCGAGGCTTTCTGGTCGAAGCTCGAGCAAGGCGACATGGTGATGGGCTCGCTCAAACCCTCCGTGGCCTTGGCGGTGTCCCGAGATCTGGCGCCGGGCCGTTCCGTCGAGTTTGCGGCGGCCCTGCAGCAGGCCATTTATGTGGACGGAATGGAGCCGATGGTGACCGAGCAGTACCGGACTTTGGCCGAGTCGTTCGGACTCGATGCCGACGAGTTCATCAAACGGATGGAGTTCCCGCACTACGAGATGGTGGCGAACAAAGACTTCGCGCAATCCGCGAAATGGGGAATCCAAGGATTTCCGTCGGTAGTGGTGTTCCACCAAGACCAAGGGTATCTGATCGCCCGCGGGTACCTGCCGTTTGAGGCCTTGGACAGGACCCTGCGGGAGATTCTTCAGCCCGTCACTTCCGTTCCACCGTCCCGGCCGTAATGACGACCAGGTTTTCTGGTCGGATGTACCGGCGGATGGCGTCGTTCACCTGATCCAAGGTCACCGCGTTCACATCGGCCACGTATTGGTCGATGTATTTCACGCCACGACCGTCTTGGGCGTAGTTCAGAAGGCTTCCGGCCAACCCTGATGTCGTCGCCAATTGCACCTGGTGCATGCCGGCGATGGTCGATTTCTTGGCATCAAGCTCTTCCTGCGAGATGCCTTGCTCGATCCAAAGCTTGAGTTGGCGCTGCGTCGACTCCGCGCCCTTGTCCAGCAGCTGCGGCGAGAAGCTGGCCTGGGTGATGAAGAGCCCGTCAGCGAAGGCGCTCGCTCCGGCGATGGCCGAGCTGATGCCATACGTGAGGCCTTCCTGGTCGCGTACGGTGGACATCAGGCGTGCCGAGAAGTTCCCTCCCAACACATACGCGCCAATGTACAGCGGCAGGTAGTCCGGATGCGTGTTTCCGATGCCGATCGGAATGCCGACCCGGTAGGTGGCGCTGGTTTTGTCCGGCATGAAGACGACTTCGTCACGGGCTGGCACCGGGGTGCCTTTCAACGCGAATTTCGGAATGGCGACGCCTCCTCTCCAACCGCGGAAGCGGGTTTGCACCGCTTGCTGGAACGCACGGGAGTCGATGTCGCCTACCGCCACGATAACCATCGATTTAGGTCCGTAGTAGGCCTTATGGAAGGCTTTGAGGTCGTCGACGGTGATGGCCTCAAGATGCGCCATGGTGGTTTCGACCGAGTCGGTGTAGTTCGGATGTCCTTTCGGGAAGAGGATTCGGGACATCGCGCTGGAGGCCATCGATCCGGGATCGTCCAGCTGGCGACGCAGCGCGCCGTTGATCTGAACTTTGAGACGGGCCAATTCCGCCTCGTCGAATTTCGGATTGCGGAGTTGGTCGGCGAGCAGCTCAAGCACCAGGTCCATGTCTTTTTTCAGGAACCGTGCAGAGAAATTCAAGGTGTGGGTTCCGCCGCTGAAATTGATGGATGCCCCGATGTTCTCCAATGCGGTGGCGATGGCGAGCTTGTCGCGGCTCGTGGTGCCTTTGTCCAGCATCTGGGCGGTGAGAGCGGCCACGAGGGAGTTCCCGGCCGGGTTCAAGGTCGAACCGGCGGCGAAGGAACCGGTCAACGTCACCACATCCGTCACGGAGGTTTTCAAGGAAAGCACGCGGATGTCGCCCACGTTGCGGCTCACCACATTCGGTGCGATGGCGCTCGGCTCGTTGGCTTGAAACGCCATGGCGCTCAAATCGCCGCCTGCCGCGGATTCGGATTCGCTCGGATCACGGTAGAAGAACGGCGAATCGGCCTCCTCCTGCCAGCTGCTGGCGCCTTGCGCCGGACGCGGCATCCGTCCCGGCACCTGAGGAATGAACCATCCCGTGGTGCTTTGGTCTTCCATCAGATATTGGTTCGCCACACGCTTCACATCGTCCGGAGTCACGGCTTTGATCTGATCGCTGAAGGTGACATAGGTCGTCCAATCGCCCACGGCGATGGCTTCGTTGAGACTTCCGGCGATCGAGAACGATCCGTCGCGACTGAACGCGGTGCGGGTGAGATAGCGGTTCACGGCACGGTCCACTTCCTCCTGGGTCACGCCATTGGCTTTGAATTCGTTGATGTGCGCCCAGATCGAATCTTCGACCGGCTGATGGCTTCCACCCGGATTGAGCACGGCGTTCACCGTCGTCAGATACGGATCACGGAACCGTGTGAAGCCCATCGACACGCTGTTGACGAGGCCTTTGTCGACCAGGCCGCGATACAGGCGCGACGTGCGGCCCGATGCGAGAACATCGGCCATGATGGTGACGGCGGCGGCATCCTTATGCAATCCTTCCGGCGTCTTGAAGGCGATGCCGACCACACCGACTTGTCCGGCGCGTTTCACTTGGACACGTCGGGGTCCGCGTTGCTGCGGCTCAGTGGTGTATACGGTGGGGATGGGATGCGGCGAGCGCGGAATCACCCCATAATACTGGTCGACAAGCTTGAGCGCGTCAGCCGTCTTGAAATCGCCGATCACCGTCAATGTGGCGTTGTTGGGCCAATAGAAGGTGTCGTAGAACTCGCGGAGCTTCTCGATGGGCACATTCTCGATGTCCGAACGCCATCCGATGGTCGAGTGATGGTAGGGATGCGCCTGGATGGCGGTGGCCACGATGTCTTTCGACAAGGACTGGATGGGGTTGTTCTCCCCGATCTCGAATTCGTTGCGAACCACGGTCATTTCCGGCTGACGGTCCTCGTCGCGGAGCCAGAGATTCCTCATGCGGTCAGCCTCGATGTCGAGCGCCAGTTCCAGATGCTGGGCCGGAAGATTTTCGTAATAGTTGGTGCGGTCGAGCCACGTGGTGGCGTTCAAAAGCGCCCCGCGGTTCTGAAGCAGCGCATCCATCCCCGTGCCGTTGGCGCGGTTGTATTTGTCGGTGCCCTTGAACATGAGATGTTCCAGAAGGTGTGTGGCACCGGTGGTACCGGTCACTTCATTGCGTGAACCCACCAGGTAGGTCACCATCACCGTGACCACGGGAGCGGAGCGGTCTTCCATCAGCAAGACGGTCAGCCCGTTGCCGGTGTGCTTGTATTCGGTGATGCCACCGACTTCGCGGACCTTCTC
Organism: uncultured Chitinophagales bacterium; assembly: GCA_964454075.1. Lineage (GTDB taxonomy): Bacteria > Bacteroidota > Rhodothermia > Balneolales > HLUCCA01 > CAMTWZ01. The sequence goes on along the minus strand of CAYVRS010000002.1, from coordinate 33,848 downwards.
AAAGCTCGTTGGGATGGTTTGTGCGGATGCGGATGCGGCCACTACAGTTCCGATGGCCAAGGTTGCAAGGGTTTTCAGGATCATAAGATCGTCAGGTTGAATGTTGAGAAGTTCGTCCATAAACAAAAAAGGCGCCCCGCGGAGCGCCTTTGAACATACGAGGTTTCCATAAAAAAAAGAGGGGTGGAGTATTCCCGCCAGACCCCCATCCAACGGACTCTCCACCCCAACCGGTAGTCAGGACCCCGGTAATTCTGTTTTCAATATAGCAAGGCTTTTTTGTAGCCCACAAACTTTTTCTTCAATCAGGGCGAATCCGGTATTTTCGAACCATGAAACACCTCTTATTCGTTTTCCTCTTGTTGCCCATGGCCTTGCCGGCGCAACACCTCACCGCGGAACACCGCGCCAACGCCGCGAAACTGGCTGAAACCACCGCATCCGGCGATGTGATGTGGAACCGCCTCCTATACTTCGCAGACACCTATCCGCAACGCCTCAGCGGCTCCAGGATGTTGGAGGAATCGTTGGATTGGATCGTCTCCGAACTGAACAAAGACGGCTTCGACCGGATCGAAGAACAGCCGGTCATGGTGCCGCATTGGGTCCGCGGAAACGAATCACTGACCTTGCTCACACCCATGAAGCGGACGCTTCCAACGCTGGGGATGGGGAACAGCGTGGGTACGGGTCCGGCGGGCATCACGGCGGACGTGATCGTGGTGTCGTCGTTCGATGAGCTCACCGCCCGCGCGGCGGAGGTTCCTGGAAAAATCGTCCTGTTCAACGTGCCGTTCACGACCTATGGCGCCACGGTCCAGTATCGTGGACGCGGCCCCATCGAAGCCTCCAAACTCGGTGCCGTGGCGGTCTTGCTGCGTGCGGTGGGTCCGTATTCCATGCAATCGCCACACACCGGAACCACGCGCTATGAAGAAGGCGTGAAGCCGATTCCGGGGGCTCAGATCTCGATCGAAGACGCCGAATGGCTGCATCGCGACGCGCTCCGCGGCCGCCCCATCCGCGTGCATCTGCAGATGGATGCGGAGATGAAGGAGGATGCCATGTCCAGGAACATCATCGCGGAGATCCGCGGCTCCGAAAAACCGGATGAGATCGTGGTCTTCGGCGGACACATCGATTCATGGGATGTCGGCCAAGGCGTGATGGACGATGCCGGCGGCTGTTTCGTGGCTTGGGAAGCGCTTCGGGCGATGAAAGAGGCTGGAATCCGGCCGAAACGAACCATCCGACTGGTGTTCTGGACGAATGAGGAGAACGGCCTTCGTGGCGGGGAAGTCTATAAAGACAGTGTGAGTGTGCGAGGCGAGTTGGAGAAGCATGCCTTGGCCATCGAGTCGGATTCGGGAGTGTTCGATCCGATCGGATTCGGATTCACGGGATCAGACAAGGCCTTCGAAGCCATGAAAGAGATCGGGACCTTGCTGGAGCCGATCGGCGCGGGCGTGATTTCAAGGGGAGGAGGTGGAGCCGACATCGGTCCGCTGAACCGGGCCGGAGCCGTACCCATGGCGGGTTTGAACGTGGATGGAACGCGATATTTCTGGTACCATCATACGCATTCCGACACCGTCAACAAGCTCGACCGCAGCGACGTCGAAGAATGCGCCAAGGCGATGGCCATCCTGGCCTATGCGGCGGCCGCCATCGACGCCAACCTCCGCGATTTGTAAGAAGTATATGTACACTGTCCGCAAGTTTTCATAGACTCCTATCGCTCGAAGTTCTGCCAAAATCGGCGATTGGGGCCGATTGAGAACGATTCCGGGTGTCTATTTGCGTGTTTTTAAGTGAAACTTGCGGACAGTGTTCACTCCTTCCCCGCCAATCGACCCGTGACCCAGGCCCAGTAGAAATTGAAGCCGCCGATGCGGCCGAACACGTCCAGGATCTCACCGCAGAGGTACAAGCCGGGATGCCCTTTCACCTGCATGGTGGCGGTGTCGATCGCTTCGAGCGGTACGCCGCCTCCGGTCACTTCCGCTTTCCGGTAGCCTTCGTGACCGGTGACCTGAAGCGGATAATCCGTCATCCGCTTCAGCAGGGCTTTCCGCTCGGCGCTCCGCATATCCGCCACCGTGATGCCGACCAGATACGTCTCGGCGATGAGCGCTTCCGCCAATCGTGCCGGCACGAATCGGTTCACCACTGAACTCACCAAGGCGTTGCCCTTCAGAAAGTGCGGTTCGAGCTCTTCGACACTCATCCCGGTCCAATTCACATGGATGCTCGGGGTGGGCGCTCCCGCTTCCATCGGCCGGATGAGATGATGGCTCACATCGAGGATCGCCGGACCCGAAAACCCGTTGTGCGTGAACAGGAACCCGGATCGATGGTTTGTCGCCAGCACTTTCCCGTTCGCTTCGCGGATGTGGATGCTGACTTGGACCGTCATCCCCGCCAGACTATCTCCTCCGGGATGAGGACCCGTGAGCGGTGTCAACGCCGGGTACGTGGGTGTGATCGGAATTCCGAGCTCTTGCAAGGCCCGATGCCCCATCCCATCGGTGCCGATGGTCGGAACGGAATATCCGCCCGAACTCAGGATCACTTTCTCCGAGGGATGGATTCCACCGTCGGAGGTGACCAGTTCCCACAGGCCGTCCTTCTGGCGAAGTGATTGGACCGCAGCATCATATCGGATCTTCACTCCCAAGGCGACGGCCTGATTCAGGAGCGCATCACGCACATCTTTCGCCTCATTGGTCACTGGAAACCACTTGTTGGTCTCACGTTCGCAAGCCAAGGGCAGGTGAAGCTCCTGCTCGAACCAGTCTTTGCAAGCGTCGACCGTCCAGGACTTGAAAATCCTCTTCATCAGATTCGGGGATGAGGAGGTCGAATAATCGTCGAGTGACATCTCGACCGGAAGCACATTGCACCGCGTTCCGCCAGACATCAGGATTTTCTTCCCGGCTTTGTCCGTCCGCTCCAAGACAACAACCTCGGCGCCTGTCTGGGCGGCGAAAATGGCGGCGGTGAGTCCGGCCGCACCGGCCCCCACCACCGTGATACGCGGTTTCAAGGATTGAACGGAGCTTTGAAGTCGACGATCGACCGGGTGTAAGCCTCAGACAGCAAGGGCGACGAAATGAGAAAATCGGCCGTCGATCGGTTGCTTGCCGTCGGGATGTTGTACAGAACCGCAAGGCGAAGCAACGCTTTGACATCCACATCATGCGGCTGGGACGATAGCGGATCCCAGAAAAAGATCATGAAATCGATCTCATTGTCCACGATTTTCGCACCGATCTGCTGATCGCCTCCCAACGGACCACTCAAAAAGCGGAAAATGGGCAGATCGCATTCCGTAGAAAGAAGCGTGCCTGTGGTGCCCGTTGCGAACAGATGATGCCGTGACAAGGTGCCTCGGTTGAAGCGGACCCAGTCCAGAAGTTCGAGTTTCCGGTTATCGTGCGCGATGAGGGCGATGTTTTTCCGCGCCCCCATTCGGATGGTGTGACCGGTCATGACTGTGAAATTCGAGAAATGGAATAGTGAAATGCGGACAGGCAAAAGTACCTACTTTTAGCGAATGATTCCGGATGTCCGCATTCAGCAGGTCGCACCGTTCACCATCGAGCTTCAATTCGAGCGTCGAATCGATCCCGCCGTCCACAACCGCGTGATGCGTTGCGCGGAAGCCTTATCCGATTCGGCGATGAGGGGCATCGACTCCGTGTTCATCACCTATCATTCCGTCGGAATCCACCTCCGCGAATCCGCACCGTCCGATTTCATCCGTTCGCTCACCCTTTGGGTCGAGAACTGGCGACGACAGGATGGGATTGCAAGCCGTAGCGAGTCGCCCTCGCAGACCATGCATCGCATTCCTGTCCGTTTCGGGGGAACCGACGGACCCGACCTCAGCGAACTGGCCCGGTTCGCACATATGACGGAAGAGGATGTCGTCCGGATGTTCTGTGAACCCGAGTATCGGGTGTACATGACCGGGTTCATCGGCGGATTTCCATATTTAGGAATGGTTCCCGAGCCCTTGCGCATCCCTAGGAAAGCACAGCCACGGAAGCGGGTCGCGGCGGGAAGCGTGGGCATCGCGTCCTTTCAAGCCGGCATCTATCCCGTGGAAACACCGGGTGGGTGGACGCTCATCGGACGCACGGACGTGGCGCTTTCCTCCTTGGATTTGAAACCCGGCGACTCGATCCGATTCACGGAGGCGCGTCGTGATTGAGTTCCTTTCAGCTCCGATTCCGCCTTTGGAGACGCGGAAACCCGCAGATCCCTATGCCGCAACTCTGCTCCGGCGTCTGTGCGGCGTGCCGGAAGATGTTCCGGTGATCGAGCTGGTCGCTTCGCGGATGCGGCTCCGAGCCACGCAAGACTGCGTCATCCGCATCGCGGGCACCGTCTTTCGTCCGGATGGGGGAAATCAACGATTCCTGAAACAAGGCGAGATCCTCGAGTTGATCCCGACTGGAAAAGGATATCGGGATGTGCTCATCGCACAGATTCCGGAATCGGTTACGGATCGGACCTGGCTCTCCGCATCGAACTTCGACTATGTGGACTCTGGAACTGTGCGCGTCCGTACCGGACCGGAATTCACATCGGGCTGCTTGGATGGCGAGTTCACTGTGGATCCGCGGAGCAACCGGATCGGCGTTCGATTGAACCGGACGGAGCCTCGCAGCTTTCCGACGGAAGAACTGATCACGAGTCCGGTCGGATGGGGAACCATCCAGATGCCGCCTGATGGGCATCCCATCATCCTGATGCCCGATTGCCAATCGACCGGAGGATATCCGCGCATCGGTTGGGTTGTGCCAGAGGATTTGAGGATATTGGGCCAGCTCAAGCCTGGTTCTGTTCTCCGATTCAATCATTGAGCCATCAACGCCCTTCCTACTTCCTACTTCCTACTTCCCTTGGACTTGAACGCCGACATCGCTGAATACGACGACATCGACTCCATCCGGGCGCAGGAGCCGTTTTACCGACACATCAGTTCGGCGAACATCGCCTGCGGCGGACATGCCGGCACATTTGAGACCATGCGCGAAGCATTGGAACTCTGCGCCCTGCGGCGTGTCTCCCCCGGCGCGCATCCATCCTATCCAGACCGCATTCATTTCGGGCGCGTCTCCATCGTGGCCTCCGAGGCCGACATCACGCAGTGGATCGTCTCCCAAACGATGGCGCTCATCGGGGTCGGCGCATCGCTCGGCATCCGGGTGCGCCATGTGAAGCTGCATGGAGCGCTGTACCATGATTGCGCGACGTCCCCCCTCCTTGCCCGGGCCGCGGTCCGTGCCCTTGGCCAGCTGCCACCGGGGCTGCGGCTGGTGGGGCCACCGGGTTGCGCGCTGTCCGAGCTCGCTTCGGACGCCGGCATCCTCTATACCGCCGAGGGTTTCGCGGACCGCCGCTACGACGCGCATGGCCGGCTTTTGCCACGGTCCCGACCGAACGCCGTGATCTCGGATCCGGCCGAAGCCGCCTCCCAAGCCCTTACATTGTCCGCATCCGGACTCTATCAAACGATCTGCCTTCACGCCGACCACGAGGGCGCGCTTGAGCGGCTCATCCGAATCCACCAAACCCTGACCGAGCATGGAATCGCCGTTGAAATCCCCTGACCGCCGCGCCTTGTCGGGTGCCGTCTTCCTGATGGCGACCTCGGCGATCGGACCCGGTTTCCTCACGCAGACCACGGTGTTCACCCAGCAACTCGGTGCCGCGTTCGGGTTCGCGATCTTGGTGAGCATCGCGCTGGACATCGGCGCGCAACTGAACGTGTGGCATGTGTTGGTCGAAAAGGGAAAGCGTGCGCAGGATGTGGCCCAGGAGGTGATCCGAGGTGCCGGCGTCGTGCTCGCGGCGATGGTCGTGTTCGGCGGATTCGCGTTCAACATCGGAAATCTGTCCGGCGCCGGACTCGGCATCCAGTCCATGACCGGCGTTTCCACGCAATGGGGAGCGGTCTTCAGCGCGGTGTTGGCAGTCGCGCTTTTCCTGAAACCAGGATTCCGCAACCTGCTCGACCGCCTCATTCCGGTCTTAGGAATCGGCATGATCGCGATGACGGCGTATGTGCTCACCACATCCCCACCTCCGATGGCCGACGTGGCGAAGAACCTGGTGTGGCCGGATCGGATCGACGCGTTCGCCATCCTCACCATCGTCGGCGGAACCGTGGGCGGGTACATCAGTTTCGCGGGGGCGCATCGGCTCATCGATGCGGGCTTCCGAGGAAGCGGCGTTCGGAAGGACGTCAGACGAAGCGCCGTCCAGGCCATCGGCGTGGCCGCCGTGATGCGCTTCGTGCTGTTTCTGGCTGTGCTGGGTGTGATTTCCGGCGGAGGCGTGCTGGATGCGGCGAATCCGGCCGCGAGCGCGTTCGAGCAGGGAGTCGGGCGCTGGGGCGGCCTTTTGTTCGGCGGGGTGATGTGGGCGGCGGCGATGACGAGCGTGATCGGCTCGGCATACACGAGCATCAGCTTCGTCAAGACCTGGCATCCCTCCATCCAGACCTATGAAGGCGCGTGGATTTCGGGGTTCATCGGCTTGTCGACAGGCGTGCTTCTGTTGGTGGGCCGCCCCGTGGAGCTGCTGATCTGGGCAGGCACCTTGAACGGGTTCATCCTTCCGTTCGGGTTGGGATTGTTGCTTTGGGCCGGGCGAGGGCTCGTCGGGAAATGGGCCGGCGCGCTGGGGTGGATCACGGTCGCGGCGACTCTCTTCCTGGGCCTCCGAGCGCTGGTCTGATCCGTTTGAGTTGAAGTGAAACTTGCGGACAGTATCACTCTACTCCCATCCAATAACCCGAACTTCATCTCCCGAACCCCTGTCTATCGTTCCAAATCGCCGATTGTCTCATCACGAAGAGCGTCAGGTGTCGATGCGGCTTGCGGACAGTGTCACTTTATTAATAACATCCAACCCCCATAAAAAAGCCCGGCATGCCGGGCTTGGCGGAGAGAGAGGGATTCGAACCCTCGGTACCAGTTTTGCCGGTACAACATCTTAGCAGGATGCCGCTTTCGTCCACTCAGCCATCTCTCCGTGGGACGCTAAAGATACGGACTATTCCCCTTTGTTTCCATCCTCATCCAGCACATAAATCTGTGCCAGGTTGCGGCCTTCCTGCGCATAGTCCAATCCGTATCCCAACACGAACAGGGTCGGGATTTCGAAACCGACGTAATCCAGCGTCACATCGAATTTCATGGCGCCGGGCTTGTGCAGCAAGGTCGCGATCTTCACAGACGCCGGATTCTTATGCTTCATGATGTTCAGGATGTAGCTCATGGACAGGCCGGTGTCGACGATGTCTTCCACGATGATCACATGCCGCCCCTCGATCGCCGCATCCAGGTCTTTGCGCTCGGTCACCTTGCCCGACGAGACTTTCTCGTCCCCATAGGAGCTCAGCTTGAAAAAGTCCACTTCGCACGGGATCGACACGTAGCGCATCAGGTCGGCCAGGAAGATGAACGCGCCGTTGAGCACACCGATGAAAATGGGTCGCTTGCCCGCATATTCCTCATCGATCTGTTTCCCGAGTTCGAAATTCCGTTTCTCGATCTGTTCTTTGGTGATGAAGAGCTTGAATCGCTCGTTGTTGCACATCACGTGGTCGGGAAGGTAGAGGCTCATGTCAGTCCTTTGGATTTCGCCCGAAAATACACCCTAAGCGGTTCAATTGAAACCGATGAGGTCGGATGTGTCGGGATGCGGTAGGAAATCGCGCCCGATGTGGCCTCGATCTCCGGACCAGACCGCCGCGATGCGACCGTCGGCCGCCACCACGACCTGTGCGTGAGAGCGCGACCAGGAGGGCCATTTCGAGTCAGTCATCACGTCCGAGATTTTCTTCCCATCGATGCGATCCCCGGCCTGCCACGCCCTCACCTCATACCCGGCCCCGATCTGCGCCGCGCTCAGCCGAAGCGTTCCCTGCGCGACGGTCGCGCGTTCCGGCAGAATCCATCCGTCCCTCTCCCGCAGAAACGGGCCGACCTTCTTTCCGGTCTGCCAGCGTGTTCCGGAGACCAGCGCGGCCGCCTCCTCGTCGCTCAGCCTCACGCCATGCCCCCTCGCGAAGCGGCAGACCGCGGCCTTGGCCACGTCCGCATCCCCGCCAAGGGAAAGCGAGTCCTTCACCAGCGCGCCATCGGTATGTCGGGCCAGGATCCGATCCAGGTCCGACGCCAACTCTTCCGACATCGCGCCCAATTGAAGGAGACGCTCCCGATCCATCTTCGGAAGAACGTCCAAGCGGATCCGGTTCCGAAGATAGCCGCGGTCGGCGTTGCTGGCATCTTCCCTCCAGGTCAGCCGATGTTCCTGAGCATATCGGATCAGCGCCGCTCGGGGAATATCCAGCAATGGGCGGACCAGGAACCCGCGCTTGGGTTTCATGCCGTGGCAGGCGTCGAGACGCGCGCCACGGAGCAGTTTCAGAACGATGGTTTCGAGCTGGTCGTCCTGATGATGCGCCACCACGATCGCGCCGGCGCCGATCTCCTGCCTGAGCTGCTCGAAAAAAGCGTAGCGGGCCGTCCGGGCCGCATCCTGCCGGTTCCCGGCAGGCAAGACGGGATGTGAGACGCGCACCTCCCATCCCCACTTTTCGGCAAGGCGACGCACCAGGGCCTCATCCGCATCCGAATCGGCGCCGCGGAACCCGTAGTTCACATGCGCGACCACGCCATGATGCCCCGCTTCGCGCAGCATATGCCAAAGGACGATGGAATCGAGTCCGCCGCTTACCGCCACCACAAGGGGCTCAGAGCGGCTAGGCAGGTCGGTCGATGCGAACATCCTGATGGGTGTAGGTGAACGGGCGCAATTGTTCGGTGATCACGATGAGCTGGCCGTCGTCGTCGACGCCCACCGGTTTCACAATGTCGGTCTGGGGCACATTGTCGATGCGGATCTGGCACCAGGCGCCCATTCCGATGACATGCCGCTGGATGTCTGTCTTCAGAGCCGGATCTTTGCGCTCCCATTGCGCATAGCGGTTCGAGAACGCCGCCATCACCGCGGCAAGGACCTCCTCTCTGGACACATCGGATGCGCTCGACAAGGCGACGGATGTGGCCAGGTATCGGACTTCCTCCGGAAATTCGGTCTGCAGCACGTTCAAGCCGATGCCGACCACCACGCGGGAGAGTGACGCGCCTTTGAAGACGGACTCGACCAGGATTCCGGAAATTTTCTTCTGGGCGACGAGCACATCGTTGGGCCATTTGATACGGACGTCACGGAGTCCGAGTCGAACAAGCGCGTCGAGCACGGCCAGGGCCGCGACTTGCTTCAGCAGAGCCACGCCGGTGGATCGACCCGGAGTGAGCACCACGCTGAAGGTCAGATTCCGTGCAGGCGCGCTCAGCCAGGAACGCTGATATTGGCCTCGTCCGGCGGTCTGGTGATCCGCGATGACGACCATGCCATGGGTCACATCCGATTCGGGAAGATGCTTGGCCAGCGTGTTGGTCGATTCCGCCTGCGGCTCATGGATCACCGTGCGACCGATGGGAATCGGTCCCAACGCGCGCAAATAGTCGGAAACGGAGAATGACATGGAGGAAGGATAAAAAAAAAGCCGCTCCGGTGCACGGAGCGGCTTTGCGACTCAACAAATCAGTAGGTCTCTCACGCGTCGATAGTGACAACAGAATCTTCGGTTCCGAACTGATTGGCGACATAGGCATCGGCCGCGTCGTCGTTGGCCCAGGTGCTGTTGTCGATGAAGTAGCGGAATTTGGCTTGGGCACCCGGCTCCAGACGGATCGTGGTCTCCCAAGCGCCATTTTTTTTCGCCAGCTTGTTGGCGGCGGGATCCCAGGCATTGAAATCGCCCACCAAGGCGACTTCTTTCTGAGCCCACTCCGCAGGGATCTGGAAAGTGACTTTGCAGACCGTGCGTTTCGGTGTGAATTGTTTCGTGATCATAATGTACTTCGTTTAACTTTATTTCCCGAAGGAAACATCCCTGACATGAGATTCCTAAAGATAGGGTCTTATTTATTAAGATTCAAAGGGTGTTCACAATGATTAAATATGGCGATTCCGGATTTAATATTTAACTTAATTAGGAAATATATCATTATTGCCTAATTAATAAATTTCTGGTACCGGTTCCAGAATTCGTTTCTAATGCGCGCGTCGGAATCGACGAAAGCGACACGATGCCGATGTCGGTTTAGATTATGAAGTGGTCAGGCGAACCGCTCGGCGCTGGAGCGCATCTCGGCGCACGTGCGGCTTCGCAGGCGGGCTTTCACTTCCGGGATGGCCGCAGGCGACATGCTCAGATCGCGCAGGCCCAATCCGATCAGCAGTTCCGCGGCATCCGGATCGGAGGCCAGCTCGCCGCAGACCGCCACAGGAATGCCTTTTCGGTTGGCCGCCTGAACCGTCATCCGGATCAGGCGATACACGGCGGGATGGTGATGCTGATAGAGTTCGGAGATGAGCGGATTTCCCCGATCCACCGCCAAGGTGTATTGCGTGAGGTCGTTGGTGCCGATGCTGAAGAAATCGGCGATGTCCGCGAACTCCTCAGCCTGAAGCGCCACTGCCGGGACTTCGACCATGATGCCGATCGGCACATCCGGGTCGATCGGTTTCCCCCCCATCACTCGCTCCTGCTGCACGCGGTCGACTTCCAAGCGCAATTCATGGACCTCATCCAGCATGGTCACCATCGGCGCCATGATCCGAATGCGTCCGGGATGCGCCCCCGCCGCACCGAGAATGGCACGGAGTTGTTCGCGAAGCAGCTCCCTGCGATCCAGAAGGATCCGGATGCCTCTCCAGCCAAGGAACGGATTGTCTTCGCTCTCTCGAAGATCGGTGATCTTGTCTCCCCCGACATCGAACAGGCGGATGGTGACGGGATGGGAGCCGCTCGCCTCGGCGGCATGCTCATAGAAACTCTGCTGAGACGCCACGGTGCCTTGCTGCGCGTCCATGAAGAACGATTCGGTGCGAAGCAGGCCGATGCCCATGGCGCCGGAAGAAGCCAGATGGGGCAATTCCGGTTCGAATTCGATGTTGGCCCGTAGCGCGATTGGCTCTCCGCAGGCGGTCACCGATGGCAATGCCGCCATCGACTCGACCTCAGACCGATGGCGTTCCAGGTCATGCAAACGCTCTTGATACTCCGCGACGGTCGCCTCCGCGGGATGCAAGATGAAGACGCCGGACTTCGCATCGACAATGGCCGTGTCGCCTTCCACGGAAAACGTGACCGCTCCTTTGCAGGCCACGAGCTTGGGAATGGACATCGAGCGGGCGATGATGGACGCATGCGAGGTGAGTCCGCCGGCAAGAAGCACGATGGCGCGGAGTCCGAGGCGGGAAAGCTCCACGACTTCGGTGGGTGTCAGGTCTTCGGCGACCAGGATGGACCCGGACAGCGGCGCGTGTGAACTCGCGTCGTGCTGAAGCCGGTAGAGAATGCGGTCGCGCACGTCGGCGATATCCGTGATCCGTTCAGCAAAATAGGCGTTTCCAGCGGACCGGAGCCGTTTCAGGAAGGTTTCGAACGCATCGTACACGGCCGCATCCGCGGCTTTGAGATGCTTGCGGATGTGGGTGACCACGAGCTTGTTCAGTTCCGGGTCCCGCAGCATCTGGATGTGCGTTTCGATGATGGCGGACGAATCGTCCCCCATCTCCGTGCGAGCCAACGTCGCGATGCGGTTCAATTCATCTTCGACAAGGTCCAGGGCGCGCGCGAACCGCTCCTCCTGGGCCTCGCATTCGGAGGGATCGATGGGCGTGGAATCGGTCTCCAAGCGAACCCGACGGTACCGGTGCACCGTGCCGATCGCGATGCCCGGGGAGGCCGCGAGGGCGGCTATCCGGTGCTCCTCACTCATTGAACCCCGCCTCGAACAGGGCGATCACCGCGGCGGCGGCTTCCTCCTCATCCGGTCCATCGAATTCCAGCTCCATTTGGGCGCCTTGTTCGGCGGCGAGCGTCATCACCCCGAGGATGCTTTTGCCATTGATCTTGTATCCGTACATGTTGATGTGGAAGTCGCTTTTGAATTTGGCGACTGTCTGAACGAGCATCGCGGCGGGACGGGTATGGATGCCGGCGGGGTTCACCACAGTGACGGTTACGGATTTCATGTGTCTGAAAATACAGACTAATGCGTGCTTTTTTTATCTTTGGCCATGTCAGTAACCAAAGATGATGTGCGCTACATCGCCAATCTAGCGCGTCTCAACCTGAAGGACGACGAAATCGGGAATTATCAGCATGATATGAACCGCATCCTCGCCTACATGGACCAGCTCAACCAGGTCGACACGTCGTCGGTCGAACCGCTCGAGCACGTGTACGAGCCGACCACGGCCTACCGGCCGGATGTGGCCAAAGATCCGCTCAGCCATGAGGACGCGTTGCGAAACGCGCCCGATGCCGACACCGATTATTTCCGCGTTCCGAGGGTCATCGAATGAGCGCGTTCAAACGCCACGCCCTCTGCGTCGCCTTCCTCTTGCTGCTTCCCGCCTTCCTGGTGCCGGAGACGATCTTCCAGGGCAGACAGCTCGCGCAGTCCGACATCCTGCAATGGCGTGCGGGTGCCGAATCGCTCCTCGAGCACGAAGAGGCCACGGGTGAGCAAGCCTTATGGTCGACGAACATGTTCGGAGGGATGCCGGCTTTTGTGGTGACGAACATCAAAGCGTATCCTTCGCTCGACACCTTGGTGAACCGCCATGGCCGCTTCATTTTTCCCTATGTCTACATGGCGTTCCTCCTGGTGGGGGCGTACGTGTTTTTCCAGAGTCTGGGAGCGAGTCCCTGGGCGTCGACTTTTGGCGCCGTGGTGGTCGGTTTTTCGACCTACATCCCCATCATCATCGGAGCCGGGCACAACACCAAATTCTATGCCTATGTCTGGACGCCCTGGATGCTCACCGGCTTCCGTTGGTTGCTTCAAGGCCGTCTGATGAGCGGTTTCGCCATGTTCGCGTTTTTCCTGAGCCTTCAAGTGCGTTCGGGCCATCCGCAGGTGACCTACTATTTCCTGTTCATCCTGGCGGCATGGTGGCTCACCGACCTGGTGGTGGCGGCGCGTGAAGGCCGGCTCAAGCCGATTCTCACGCAGACCGGATTGATGCTCGCCGCGGCGCTGATCGTGGCCGTGAGCGTGATTCCGCAATACTATGCGCTTGCCGAGTACTCGCCATACAGCATCCGCGGCGGCTCGGCCTTGGCCACGGAAGGCGGACGCGGCCTCGACCAGGAGTATGCCTTCGTCTGGTCGCAAGGCTGGGGTGAGCTGATGACCTTGCTGGTGCCGAACCTCTATGGCGGTGGCGGGCTGTATTGGGGACCCAAGCCCGGCACGAGCGGTCCGCACTACTTCGGAGCCTTGACCGCCTTGCTCCTGGCCTTATCGCTGTTTGGCAAGAAAGACCGCCTCGACAAAGTGTTTTATGGCGCAGGCTTGCTGGGCGTCCTCTTCTCCTTGGGCAACCATTTCCCGTTGCTGAACGATACCATGTTCGCCTGGTTCCCGGGCTTCAACAAATTCCGCACACCGGAAATGTGGCTCATGATGAGTGTGGTCGCATTCTCCGTACCTGCCGTGAGAGCGCTCGATCGCGGATTCACGGCGAAATCGGTCGCCTTGGCCTCCGGGTCGCTCGTCGTGATCGGCTTCATGCTCTTGACGGCCTTCGGCTCGTTGACCGGTTTCGAAAAAGAGGGCGAGCGGATGCAATACATGGAGCAGGTGGCGCAATCGAACAATGTGCCTGTCGATGATCCGCGAGTGGCGCAGACGGTAAACAGCTTCCTTGTGAAGACGAAAGCCGATCGGAAGGAAGCGGCCACGTCGGACGTGCTTCGGTTCCTGGTGATTCTCGGACTCGGGTCCGCCCTGTTGTGGCTGGCGGCACGCAAAACGCTCAACACGGAGCATGCCCTGATGGGCTTGGTGGTGATCGCGGCCTTCGACATGGTGTCGGTCGGCAAGCGGTACATCCCGGAGTATGCCTTCCAAGACAAGATCGGGGATGTGGGAGCGGTGATCGAAGCGGGTCGGCGTCCGGTCGACACCTGGCTTGAACAGAACGTGGCTACGCCGGAAGGCTGGGCTTACCGCGTGCTTCCGTTGTCCGACAATGCGTTCAACAACGCGGTTCCGGCCTATTTCTATCCTTCGGTCGGTGGATACACCGGCGCCAAACTGAGTGTTGTCCAAGATGTGATCGACAGGGCGTTGTTCGCTGGTCCGACCGGACTGAACGCGCCGGTGCTCAGTCTTCTGAATGTGAAATATCTGACGTACGGCGCGCTGGTTCAGATTCCCGGATTCAAGCCTGTGGCCACCTTCGATGAAGAGATGGTGGTGTACGAGAATGAGACGGTGCTGCCCAAAGCCTGGTTCGTCGATTCGGTGATGACCGTCTCAACGCCGCAGGCCGCGATGGACGCGTTGAACACGGTGCTCGGCAATGGCAAGGGGTTGGCCGTGGTGGAATCGGATACCCCGATCGTGGCGTCTTCCGCTGGAGGAACGGTGACTGTGCTTGAGTACGGCGCGCATACGATCCGCCTGAAGACTGAATCCGCCGAGGCGGGCTTCCTCGTCCTTAGCGAGATCTACTACCCGGCCGGGTGGGCGGCCACCCTCGATGGTGCCGACATCCCCATCCACAAAACGAACTATGCGTTGCGCGGGCTCGAGATCCCCGACGGATCGCATACCGTGGTGCTGACCTTCGCACCGAGCTGGTTGGCCGGCGCCAAAACAGCGGCCCTGGGGGCTCATGTGCTGATCTTGATTCTGGTGCTCGGGGCTGGGATTGTGGAATTCCGGAATGGAAGAGCGGCGTAAGGTTCTCATCATCACGTATTATTGGCCACCCGCCGGCGGTATCACCGTGTTGAGATGCCTCAAAATCGCGAAATACCTTCGCGATTTTGGCTGGGAGCCCGTGATCTACACCGCTTCCAACGCCCAATATCCATACCTGGATCCGGACAACCACCGTGATATTCCGGAAGGAATCACGGTATTGAGACATCCGATTTTCGAACCTTTGCATCTGTTCAAACGGCTTTCAGGGCGCAAAGCCACAGATCCGTTGACGAATGTGGTGCATGTTCGTGACAAGACTCCGAAACTGGCGGATCGTTTCGGCATCTGGGTTCGAGCCAATTTCTTCATTCCGGATGCGAGGGCGTTTTGGATTCGTCCTTCGATCCGATATCTGAAAGCCTATCTGAAACAGCATCCTGTCGATGCGATCTTTTCCGACGGACCTCCACATACCAATACCGTGATCGCATGTGAACTGAAGAAGGCGACCGGGATTCCATGGTTGGCCGATTTTCAAGATCCTTGGACCCAGGTGGATTATTATCCCCTTTTGGGGATCAAAGGCCGGGCCGACCGAAAGCATCGCGACATGGAGCAAGAGGTGTTCAAAACCGCGGATGCCATGACGATCGCGAGTCCGTCATGGAAAACAGATCTTGAATCGATTGGCGCGAAAAACGTCGATGTGCTTTATTACGGATACGATGAGCAGGACTTTCAAGACATCGAAAAGGTGCCATCGGATTTGTTCACCATCGTTCACACCGGACTTCTCGGATTCGACCGTTGCCCCGATCCGCTCATCCTTGCCCTGGCCGAGCTGAAACGAGAACATCCCGAGCGCTTGAACAGGGTCCAAGTGGTTCAGTACGGCGAGATCGACTATTCGGTGAGACGGGCTTTCGAACAGGCCGGCATCGCGGAGGTGTTGAAGATCGGCGGCATCATCCCCCGCAAAGAAGCCCTGAGGGCCTTGGTGTCGGCAGGGTTGCTGTTGCTTCCCCTGAACAAAGCCGACAATGCGAAAGGACGCATGCCTGGCAAATTCTACGAGTATCTGAGGGCCGGCCGGCCGATCCTTGCGTTGGGTCCCGAAGACAGCGACGTATCCGGGATCCTCAGAAGCACGGCTCATGGAACGATGCATGAATACTCGGATGTGGAGGGCACCAAAAAGACTCTGATCCAGGCTTTGGACGCTTGGTCCCGTGACGAGGTCTTCGCGTCCTCGGAGGGGATCCGACGGTTTTCCAACCGTGAGCAGACACGCCTCGTGGCCACATTGTTAGACCGGATTCAGCCCCAATGAGGATTCTGGCCTATTTCGACCGGGACAACGGACGGGACGTCGAGCTATCGCTTCCAGTGCTCTACATGGCGGAACGATACTATGGAGCCCGCGTTGATTTCGCATTTTCCTACGACACGGATGCCATACGTCGGCATCGCCCCGATCTTGTGTTCGTGCCGAACACCGTGGGTTCCAATGAATATATCGCCGCGGCGAAATACGCCTATGAACATGGCATCAAGGTCTTCGCTCTCATGTCGGAAGGAGACATCCGAACCGACGGAACATTCCATTACTGGGGATTGAACCACGATCGGAACTTCTATCAAGAGAAAATCTGCATCTGGTCAGAACGGGTGTATGAGTTCTTGAAAGACGCCGAACCGACATTCGCCGGTAAAATGGTGGTGACCGGCCACACCGGATTCGACCGCTACAAAGTCTATGAATTCCCCACGAAGTCCGAAGCACTCTCCAAAGAGCAGCAAGCGTTTCGGATGGTGATCGGATATGCGGGTTGGGGGTTCGGAAAGATGTCTTATGCGCAAGGCAAGGAAGAGATCCTGGCTTTTTTCAAAGGCGACGTCACCAAACTTGAGCATATGGAGCGGATGCGGCAATCCGTAGAGCGCATTCTGCGCGAAGCGATCGAGGCCAATCCGGATGTGCTCTTCATTCTCAAACAGCATCCGAACGAGAGTCCGCCTACCGGCACTGCCCCGGTGGTCAATGAGATCATCTCCCTGAAAGGCTATCCGAATGTCCGCTATGAAGGCGTGGATACCCCGATCACAACCTTGATCCACATCAGCGATGTGTGGCTGTCGTTCGAGTCGACCACAGCTGTGGAATCATGGGCTTTGGACAAAACCAGCATCCTCCTCTATCCGGACCCCGCATTCAGTCCGAATATCCGCAACAAGGGGTTGGATGTCGCCCAACTCACCGTTTCAAACTCCGCCGAACTTCAAGATCTCATTGACGAGTGGAAGCGATCCGGACGACTCTCTGAATTCCACGACGAAGAGAGGAAGTCGCGTCGGGCCGAAATCATCCGCAACACGGTCGGATTTGACGACGGACTCAATCATGTTCGTGCCGGAATTGAACTAGGCAACGTGCTTCGGCACATCGAACCCGGTGGTACACGAAGGCTGCCGATAGTGCCTTGGTTCGTCTTGCTATGGGTGCTCATCCGACTCGGTCGATTCCTCTACATGCCTGAATTGTACTCGAAATTTCAAAAAACCCGCAAATTCAAATGGGTTTTCGAGCAATATGACCTCAAAAACGTGCATACCTTACGTCGCAGGTATTACACATCCCTGGATGCTTTCCATAAAGCGAACCGACTTTCCGAGACATTGATCCATGCCAAATCTTAATCACGCATCCATCCTCATCACCGGCGGCACGGGCTCGTTCGGCAAACAGTTCATCGCCACCGTGCTCGAGCGCTGGCCAGAGGTGAAACGCATCGTGGTGTTCTCACGCGACGAGCTCAAGCAGTTCGAGATGGAGCAGACCTATCCCCGCTCCCGATACAAGAACATCCGGTTCTTCATCGGGGATGTGCGCGACCTCGAACGCATGAAGCGCGCCATGGAAGGCATCGACATCGTGATCCACGCCGCGGCGCTCAAGCAGGTACCCGCCGCCGAGTACAACCCGATGGAGTGCATCCGCACGAACATCCTGGGCGCGTCGAACGTGATCGACGCCGCGATGCATGCGGGTGTGAAACAGGTGGTGGCGCTGTCGACCGACAAAGCCGCGGCACCCATCAACCTGTACGGCGCCACCAAGCTCTGCAGCGACAAGCTCTTCACCGCGGCGAATTATTCGCGCGGCAAGCGGGATCTGAAGCTGTCCGTGGTGCGCTACGGCAATGTGCTCGGCAGCCGCGGCTCCGTGGTTCCCTTTTTCCTGGACCACCGGAAGAAAGGCTTCCTCCCCATCACCGATCCGCGGATGACCCGCTTCAACATCACGCTTCAGGAAGGCGTCGACCTGGTATTGACCTCCTTGGATGAGATGTGGGGCGGAGAAATCTTCGTACCGAAAATCGCTTCGTATCGCATCACGGATGTGGCGGAAGCCGTCGCGCCGGGCATCGAGCTCCGCGAAGTCGGCATCCGTCCGGGCGAGAAACTCCATGAGGAGATGATCACGGAAACCGATTCTCTCAGCACTCTGGAGTTCTCCAAGTATTTCGTGATTCTTCCTACGCTTCCAGTGTGGAATCCGGACGACCTGGCCGCCCAGAAAGGTGGGAAGAAAGTACCGTTCGGCTTCAAATACAGTTCGGACACCAATACCGACTGGATCGGTGTCGACGCTCTGCGCGACATGATCCGCACTCACGTCGACCCTACGTTCATTCCAGGCGCATGACTCGCATCCCCTACGGCCGGCAACACATCACGGAAGAGGACATCCAGGCGGTGTCCGAGATCCTGAGATCCGATTTTCTGACGCAAGGTCCGACCGTCGCCGCCTTTGAAGAGGCCTTCGCCGCGTACGTGGGGGCCAAGTTCGCCGTGGCCTGCAGCAACGGCACCGCCGCGCTTCATCTGTGCACCATGGCCTTGGGCGTGGGTCCGGGCACGAAGGTCATCACGACACCGATCACATTCGTGGCCAGCGCCAATTGCGTGAAGTATTGCGGCGGGGATGTGGAGTTCGCCGACATCGACCGCGAGACCTATCTGCTGGACATCCACGCCGTGCGACGGAAACTGGAAGCGGCCCCGAAAGGGACGTATTCCGGGGTGATTCCGGTGGATTTCGCGGGGCGCCCTGTCGATCTTCCGGAATGGCGCAAGCTGGCCGACGAGTTCGGCCTGTGGATCATCGAAGATGCCTGCCACGCCCCAGGCGGATTCGGCCCCACCTGGCGATGCGGCGACGGACAGTTCGCGGACCTGGCCATCTTCAGCTTCCATCCCGTCAAACATATCGCCTGCGGTGAAGGCGGCATGGTGACCACCAACAATCCCGCCTTGTACGAGAAGCTCCGCAATCTGCGCACCCACGGCATCCAACAGATTCCGGAAAAACGGCGGCACAACCACGGCGTCTGGTACTACGAGATGCAGGAGCTCGGCTACAACTACCGGCTCACCGACATGCAGGCCGCGCTCGGCCTCTCCCAATTGCGACGGGCCGATGACGGCCTCCGACGCCGCGTCGACATCGCCCGCCGGTACGCCGACGCCCTTCCCTTCGCACCGGCTCCTGTGGTCGGCCATGCCTATCACCTCTTCGTGATCGAGCACGACCATCGCGACGCCTTGATTCTCTACCTTCGCGAACACGACATCTTCACCCAGGTCCATTACATCCCTGCGCATCTGATGCCCTATTACGCCGACCAAGGCAACAAACCCGGCGATTTCCCCCATGCCGAACACTACTATTCCCGCTGCCTCAGCCTTCCGATGTACCCCTCGCTGACCGACGAGCAGCAGCAGTTCGTCATCGACACCATCCTTTCGTTCAAGCCCTGATGAATTCGCTGTGCGTCATACCGGCCCGTGGCGGAAGCAAACGCATTCCGAGAAAGAATCTGAAGACGTTCCGTGGCCGACCGATCATCGCCTATTCGATCGAAGCCGCCTTGGCCAGTTCGCTCTTCCACACCGTGATGGTGAGCACCGACGATGCAGAGATCGCAGACGTGGCCCGGACCTATGGCGCGGAGATCCCCTTCATGCGGTCCGCACAAACCGCGGATGACCACGCCACCACGGCCGATGTGTTGCTGGAAGTCCTGGCGAGTTATGAGCAGCTCGGACAGCGGTTCGACATCGCCTGCAACTTGTATCCGACGTCGCCATTCACGACCGCCGATGACCTGAAGGCCGGCTTCCAAAGTCTGATCGGCAGCCCGTTCGACGTCATCCTTCCCGTGGTGGATTTCGGGTATCCCATCCTGCGGTCCTTGAACCGCGCCGATGACGGGAAGATCGCCATGAACTGGCCGGAACACAGGAACACACGATCGCAAGACCTTCCCAAAGCCTACCACGACGCCGGACAATGGGCTTTTTTCAAGACGGAGCCCTTCCTGGAGTCGAAAACCTTGCTCGGCAGCAACACCGGTTCGGTGTTGCTGCCCGACATCCGGGTCCAAGACATCGACACCGAGGCTGATTGGGCCATGGCCGAACTCAAACATCAGATCCTGTTCGGATGAGACCCGTCGCCGCATTCCGATTCGAAGCGGGTCCGGCGATCGGTGAGGGACACCGCATCCGTTCCTATGCGCTCTCGGAATGGCTCAGACAGGAGTTCGAGATCCGGTTCCCTGACGACGGATCCCCTGTCGACCTCCTTGTGGTCGACGGATATGGATACTCCACAGACTGGATACGCCATCAGTGTCAGCGGGCGTCCTGTATCCTGCAGATCGTGGATTCCCCGAACGGACCTTATGCCGCCGATGCCCTGGTCAATCCCAGCCACGACGCCCATCCGGACGCGTACCCGGCCTGTCCGCATACCGAGCACCGGCTCGGAAACCGATACCGGCTTCTGCGACCCGAGTTCCTCGCACCGGTGCCGACGGAACCACGCTCCGGAATCTGGTTCGCACCCGGAGGCACCGATGCCGCCGGAATCTCCTCTGAATGGATGCCCTGGCTCATCCGGCATCAGCCCGAACCCGTGAGGATGGCCTTGTCATCGACAAGTGATGTGGCCTTGCGGAATGAAATGACGTCGTTGCGCGACGCCCATCCCGACCGTTTCTTCCTTCACATCGATGCCGACGCGCAGACCTTGGTGCGCGAGATGGACCGATGCCGGGTCGCCATCTGCACTTCCAGCGGCGTCTTCTGGGAAGCCGCCTCCCGACGACTGCCCGTCGCCACCGGCATGGTGGCCGAAAATCAAGCGCATGTCTATGGAGATGCCGTGGAACGGTGGGGAGCCATTCCCTTGGGTGACATGAAGCAGATTCCGGCATCCGAGGTGTTGGCATTCCTCAGCAGGACACCCAAAGCGGTCGCGGATCCGATGGGAGGCCTTGCCGACGATTGGGCCTCCTGGTGCCGGTTGCTGGTGCGGCGTCCGCGGCTGCGGCCCGCCACCCTCGACGACGCGCGGTGTCTGTACGAGTGGAGCATGGATCCGACGGTACGTGCCCAATCGTTGAATCCGGCGGCGTTTTCCTATGAGGAACATGTCACTTGGTTGAGGCAACGGCTTTCCTCCGACCAGAGCAGGATCTTCATCGCCGAATGGCGGAACGTGCCTTGCGGAACCATCCGATTCGACCAGACTCCCGCAGGAGACTGGAAATTGAGCTATCTTCTCGCAGCCGAACATCGTGGACGCGGCCTCGCCCACGGACTGGTCGCCGCCGGGATGCGGGCCATGGAGGGACACCGCATGTTTGCCCAAGTCAAATCCGAAAATACCGCCTCACTGAGGGTGTTCCGTTCCGCAGGCTGGGCTGAACGCCTTCATGACGGGTTGCACCATTTCTCCCATCACTTCGAATCGACCGAATGAGACCCACACCGTTCATCATCGCCGAAATGTCGGGCAATCACAACCAGTCGCTCGAGCGCGCCATGGCCATCGTCGATGCCGCCGCCGCCGCCGGTGCCCACGCCATCAAACTGCAGACCTACACCGCGGACACGATGACTCTTCCCGGGGTGCACCACATCACCGACGAAGATTCGCTTTGGAAAGGCAAGGAGCTGCACAACCTTTACAAAGAAGCCTACACGCCTTGGGAGTGGCACAAGCCACTGTTCGACCACGCGAAACAGCGTGGCATCCTGGCGTTCAGCTCTCCGTTTGACGCCACCGCGGTCGATTTTCTCGAGACCCTGGACGTGCCCATGTACAAGATCGCCTCATTTGAAAACACGGATTGGCCCTTGCTCAAGAAAGTGGCGCAGACCGGAAAGCCGGTGATCATGTCGACCGGCGCGTCAACGATGTCCGACATCGATGACGCCGTCCGAGTGCTCCGTGCCTCCGGCTGTACGGATCTCACCATCCTCAAGTGCACGAGCACATATCCGGCCAGCCCGGAGAACACGAATCTAGCCACCATCCCTGTCATGAAAGAGATATTCGGATGCGAGGTGGGGCTCAGCGACCATACCATGGGCATCGGGGTGTCGGTGGCGGCGATCGCCTATGGCGCTACCGTCATCGAGAAACACCTGACTCTTTCGCGTGCGGAAGGTGGTGTTGACAGCGCTTTCTCGATGGAACCTCACGAGCTGGCGGCGCTGGTCACCGAAACAGACCGTGCTTATAAAGCGATGGGAAACGTGTTTTTCGGCATCCTCCCGGCCGAACAGAAAAGCGTCGCGTTCAAACGCTCGATCTATGTGCGCAAAGACATCAAGGCAGGCGAGCCGCTCACGGAGGAGAACCTTCAGGTGATCCGTCCGGCCAAGGGGCTGTTGCCTCGCTACTACGAGGACGTCCTCGGACGCACCGCCAGCACGGACCTCAAGGCCGGCACGCCGCTGAGCTGGTCTCACGTGAGCTGAGATGGGACTCATCCTCCGCCAAGGTTCCTGGAACACCGTCTTGTCGTACATCGGCGCCGCGGTGGGGGTGCTCAATCTCATCTTCCTGTATCCGTTCTATTTCCAGACCGACCAGATCGGGCTGATCCGCCTTCTCACCAGCCTGTCGCTGCTGTTCGCGCATGTGGCGTCGTTGGGAAATGGAAGCATCTTCATCCGCTTCTTCCCACACTTCAAGTCCGAGGACAAACGACATCAGGGCTTCGTCGGCGCCATCTGGAGTTATGCGGCGATGGGCTTCGCGGCGGCCACTATCGGTTTTCTGGGTCTTCGTCCGTGGCTGCAAAGCATCTATGCCGATTCGGCGTCGCTGTTCGTGACGTACGACCTGATCCTGATTCCACTCGCGCTGTTCGTCGCGGTCTTCAATCTGGTCGAGATCATGGACCGTTCGGTCTTCCAGACGGTTTTCACCCTGTTCGTGCGGGAGGTCCTGCTCCGGCTTCTCACGACGGCCGGTATTCTCGGGGTCGCCTTCGGCGGATGGGGCTTCGAGCTGTTCCTGAGCTATTATTTGGGGATCCATGCTTTGACCGCGCTCATCGTGCTGGGACGCACCGTGCGCCGCGGTGAATTCACCTGGAACTTGGATTCCGGAGTCTTTGACACGCGCCGGCGCGGCATCATGGTCCGATATGGCGCGGTCACCTTCCTCACCGGCATCACCACCTTCATCGTGCAAAGCATCGATTCGTTGATGCTTGGGGCTTATGTTAATCTGGATGCGGTCGGCATCTACACCATCGCCTTTTTCATGGGCAGCGTGATCGCCATGCCGGCCCGGGCCATCAGCCGCATCGCCACACCGATCGTCGCCGATTCATGGAAACGCAACGACCTGGCCCGCATCGCCGCGGTGTACCGGTCGTCGTCATGGCTCAATTTCCTTTCCGGAGGCGTGGTGCTTTCTCTCATCCTTCTCAATCTCGACGACCTGTTCCAGATCCTGCCCCCTGTGTATGCCACCGGCTTCGCGGTGGTGGTACTCATCGGCTTGGGGCATTGGGTGGACATGACCGGAGGTCTGAACACGAACATCCTGGCCACATCCCCGAAATACCATCTCGATCTGATGGTGAACGGCGTCTTCATCGCCGCATGCGTCGTGTTCAATCTATGGCTCATCCCGCCGTACGGACTCACCGGCGCCGCGGCCGCTTCCTTGATGAGTTATGCCATGGTGAATTCGATCCGCAGCCTGATCCTCTACCGGCGGTATGGCATCCAACCGTTCGGATGGAGGTATCTCAGCGGCTTGCTTGTGCTGTTTGTGGCCGGCGTCGCCACCTGGTTCGTGCCGATGGGCGACCACAGCCTCTTTCTTTCCATCCCGCTTCGAAGCGGCTTGTTCATCCTGCTGACGGCCGCCCTCGGTGTCGCGGCCAAGCTTCACCACCACATCCAAACCGAAATCCGCCTATGAAACCCATCCTCGCGACTGTTTCCTTGCTGATCCTGGCTTCCTGCCAATCTCCGAGTCCGTCGACCATCGTGCGACATGCTGATTTTCAGTCAACGCATGTGGCCGCCCGGAATGTGGATGTGTATCTGCCCGAAGGCTACGACCCGTCGGGAAGCACCCGCTATCCGGTCGTTTACATGCATGACGGGCAGAACCTCTTCTCGACGGAAACCGCCTATGGTGGGATGGAATGGCGCATCGATGAGACGATGGATTCCCTGAAGCTGAAAGCGATCGTGGTCGGCATCTGGAATTCGCCGAAACGGTTCCATGAGTATGCCCCGCAGGAACCGCTGGTATCCGACATCTCTCCCGACGGCTTGGAGGCGGTCCGCATCCGACTCACCGATGAGCCGATGTCCGACGCCTATCTGAGGTTCATCGTGAATGAGCTCAAGCCCTTCATCGACTCCACTTATGCCACCAAGACGGACAGGGACAACACCTTCATCATAGGATCGAGCATGGGCGGACTCATTTCCCTGTATGCGATCACCGAATACCCGGACGTGTTCGGTGGCGCGGCGAACGTCTCCACACACTGGCCGTTGCTGATCGATCGCAACACCTCGTACTTCATGGATGCCTATCTGGACTACCTCGATGAGCATCTCCCGGTCGCATCCGCTCCCAAATTGTACTTCGATCACGGCACCGAAAACCTGGATTCGAACTACGCCGTGCACCAGGTCAGGATGGACAGTCTGATGCGGGCCAAAGCCTGGCCGGAAGACCGTTGGATGTCGCGTGTCTTTGAGGGAGAAGACCATAATGAGCGGTCTTGGCAGAAGCGTGTGCACATCCCGTTGCAGTTTTTATTGGGAGATTGACCGTATCTTCAGGGTATGGCAAACCCTACGTTCAGCACCCACCTCGGCATGGTCGATATCCTGCCCGGTGAGATCGAAAAATGGCAGTTCATCGAAACCCGGATCCGCGACATTGCCCGGACCTTCCACTTCCGCGAGATTCGCACACCGTTTCTTGAAGACACGGGACTGATCGCCCGAGGGGTTGGCAAAACCACGGACATCGTCTCCAAAGAACTGTTCGCCTTCGAGCGAGGCGACGACCGGTATGTCTTGCGACCTGAAGGCACAGCCTCGGTCTGCCGGGCCTACATCGAGCACAACCTGCATCTCAAAGGCGGCGTGCAGAAATTCTTCTACATGGGACCGATGTTCCGCGCCGAGCGCCCGCAAAAAGGCCGCCAGCGCCAGTTCCATCAGTTCGGCGCCGAAATCATGGGCAGCGCCGATCCCCTTGCCGACGCCGAGATCATCGCCTTCATGGTGGCTTTGTACCACAGCTTGGGCATCAAAAACACCACATTGCGCTTGAATTCGGTGGGCGATCCGGAATCCCGCGAGGCCTACAAGAAAGCACTTGTCGGGTATTTCCGTCCGAACGTGAATCTGCTCAGCGACATCTCCCAGAAACGGCTTGAGACAAACCCGATGCGCATCCTCGACTCCAAAGAGCCCGAAGACCAAGTGCTCATCGAAAGCGCGCCGGTCATCACCGAGTACCTGAACGAGGAAAGCGCCAAACACCTTCGCCAGGTTCAGAAGCATCTCGACCGCCTCGGCATCGAGTACGTGGACGATCCGCGATTGGTCCGCGGCCTGGATTATTACACCCGCACCGCGTTCGAGCTCTCATCGCCCGACCTCGGCTCGCAAGACGCCTTGGGCGGAGGCGGCCGCTATGATCTGCTCATCGAAGAGCTCGGCGGACCCGCCACCCCGTCCGTCGGTTTCGCCGCCGGCCTGGAACGTCTCATGATCGCCTGCGACGCGCTGAACATTCCGCTTGGGGCACAGCCCGAGTTGGATGTCTACATCGTGACCCGCGGCGACGACGCCAAGAAATGGGCCTTCCGCCATCTGAAACCGCTTCGTGATGCGGGCTTGTCGGCGTCGATGGACATCGCCAACCGCTCCATGAAAGCGCAGATGAAGGAAGCCGACCGCGAATTGGCCAAATGGACGCTGATCGTCGGCGACGAAGAACTCCTGACCGAACAATTCACGCTCCGAAACATGGCCGAAAGCTATGAGGAGAAACTCCACTTCCCAGACATCCTTAAAAAACTCGTAGGCTTGTGAAAAAGATCGTCCTTGGCCTGCTGGCCCTCCTTGTGATCGTGGCTGTTGCCGCCACGCCATCCCTCGAACGCCATGCGGCTGCCCGCATCGGGAACCGCATTCCGGCGGATACGCTGACCGTCTCGATATGGCGCGTGAATATCGATTGGATGGGCATGGATTGGAGAGGCCTCACTGCGGAGAAAGCCTCGCTCAACGTGCCCTATGTCGCGGCGATCACGCATTTCGCGACGGGTCAGCCGGTCACCGCCGGACGCATCAGCGCGACGAATGCCGTCGCCGACCTGAATCATGATGAGCTGAAATCCATCAAATCCCTGTTGGGGATGGGAGGCATCCGGCGTGATTCCATCCAGATCTACTCGGCGGTCGTGAACGGTCACAAAACCGAAACCGGCTATCATGTGGTGGCGTCCGACATCCGGACCGACCTGGGCCGCTTCCGCTACCAAGGCGACATCGAGAATCTCCGCTTCACAAACGGCACCTTGCAGGTCACCAATGTCGACAAGGTTCTCGAGTTGCTCTACATCAATATGGCGGTGGTCACAAAGGGAACGTCCAAACGCGTGTCGGGCGGCATCAGCATCACCTGGTGATCGAGACTTGCATCCGCAGAGCGGCTGCGGGACGGATGTCCCCGGCCGCTTTTTTTATGTCTATCTTTCGGGATGTCCACCTTGACCGAGAAAAAGCCGAAAACCACGGTCACCGAACCCCCGAAATACGCCGTGTACCTGATCAACGACCATTACACCACCTTCGATTTCGTGGTGCAGGTGCTAACCACCGTGTTCAATAAGAGCATCCCCGAGGCCGTTATGATTACGAACGACGTCCACCACCAGGGTCGTGGCGCTTGCGGCCTGTACGATCGGCAGATCGCGGAAATGAAAGTGCGGCAAGCGAACGGCATGGCACGGCAGGCGGGTTTCCCCCTCAAATGCACATTGGAACCAGCATGATCCGCCCAGAAGTCGATACGGTCTTACGCAATGCCTTTCACATGGCCCACCTGGCCAACCATTCCTATTTCACCCTCGAACATGTGCTGTTGGCCATGACGATGGACGAGACGGGCATCGAACTGTTCGACGCGCTCGCGGTGGATGTGGACGCGTTGAAAGCCGACTTGGATGTCTTTTATCGAAGCTTGGAGATCAAAGGGGTCTCCCAAAGCGAACCGGAACAGACCATTGCGCTGCGCCGGGTGATCCAGCATGCGATCGTGCATGCCCAGGCCGCCGAGCAACCCGAGATCGGATTGGGCGATCTGCTCATCTCGTTCTATTCGGAACCGGAAAGCGCCGCGGTGTTCTATCTGCGCAAACAGGGACTGGAGAAGATCGACATCATGGAATTCGTCTCCCACGGCATCCGCAAAGACGATGATGCGCCGATGGACGAGGAAGACGAGGAGTTCGAGGAATTCGCGCGCAAGATGGACGAAGAGCTCGACGCTTGGGTCGAGGAGCACGGAGGCACACCCGATTCTCCCACGAAAAAGAACCGCAACGCGATGTTGCAACGGTTCACGGAAGATTGGTCGGCCCGTGCCACCGCCGGCGAGTTCGATGTGCTGGTCGGCCGCGAGAACGAAGTGCAGCGCACCATCGAGGTGCTGTGCCGGCGAACGAAGAACAATCCGCTGTACTTGGGGGATCCGGGTGTGGGGAAAACCGCGGTCGTCCAAGGCCTGGCCCG
This sequence comes from uncultured Chitinophagales bacterium, assembly GCA_964454075.1. GTDB lineage: Bacteria > Bacteroidota > Rhodothermia > Balneolales > HLUCCA01 > CAMTWZ01. The sequence continues at coordinate 5,883 of CAYVRS010000002.1, read as the reverse complement.
GAAACTGGCTACGGGCGACGTGCCGAAGCGCCTGCAGGGGTTCCGCCTGGTCTCTCTCGACATGGGTTCCTTGGTGGCGGGCACGAAATACCGCGGCGACTTCGAAGAACGCGTCAAGGGTGTGCTCAAAGAGCTCAGCGCTCAGGAGAACGTCATTCTGTTCATCGACGAGATCCACACCATGGTGGGCGCCGGCGCCGCGGGAAGCAGCGTGATGGACGCCTCCAACCTGCTCAAACCGGCCTTGCAGTCCGGCCAACTGAAATGCATCGGAGCCACCACGCATGAAGAATACAAACAGGTCTTCGAGCGCGACCGGGCCCTTTCGCGACGGTTCCAATCCATTGAAATCGCCGAACCCAGCGAAGAGGACGCCATCCGGATCCTGAACGGACTCAAATCGGCGTACGAGGCGCATCACAAGGTCACGTACACATCCACCGCGGTGGAAGCGGCGGTTCGGCTCTCGGCCAAATATCTGAACGACCGCAAACTTCCCGACAAGGCCATCGACGTGTTGGATGAGGTCGGCGCGCGGGTTTCCCTCGACCCCATCGGCCGTACCCAGGTCCAGGTGAAGGATGTGGAGAAACTGGTGTCGGGCATCGCGAGGATTCCGGTGCGGAGCATCAGCACCGACGACCGCAGCTCGCTCAGCGACTTGGAAACCCGTCTCAAAACCCAGGTGTTCGGCCAGGATGCGGCCGTCAAGGCGCTCGTGACCGCCGTGAAACGCAGCCGGGCCGGCTTGGGAGCCGAAACCCGACCTATCGGAAATTTCCTGTTCTCGGGTCCGACCGGCGTCGGGAAAACGGAACTTTCGAAAGCCTTGGCCACCGAGCTGGGCATCGAACTCATCCGCTTCGACATGAGCGAATACATGGAGAAGCACACGGTGTCTCGCCTGATCGGCGCGCCGGCGGGGTATGTCGGCTTCGAACAGGGTGGCTTGCTCACCGATGCCATCCGCAGACACCCGAACGCCGTCTTGCTGCTCGATGAGATCGAGAAGGCGCATCCGGATGTGTACAATCTGCTGCTTCAGATCATGGATTACGCCACGCTCACCGACAACACCGGGCGCAAATCCGATTTCCGCCATGTGATCCTGATCATGACCTCCAACGTGGGCTCGCGCGACATCAGCCGTGTGGGGATCGGATTCAACGGCACGCAAGGAAAAGGCGGCGACCCCATGCCGGCGATCCGGCAGCAGTTCACGCCGGAATTCCGGAACCGCCTCGACGACATCGTCATCTTCGGACACCTGGATGAGGCCGTCATCCGCAACATCGTCCTCAAATTCATCGGCGACTTGAACAAGCAACTGACCTCGAAAAAAGTGAGCCTGCATCTGGATGACGCCGCGATCGACTGGCTCGCCAAGAAAGGCTACGATGTGGCCAACGGCGCGCGACCCATGGCCCGGACCATCCAAGAGCACATCAAAGACCGTTTGGTGGATGAGGTCCTCTTCGGCTCGCTCGTCAAGGGCGGACGGGTGGATGTGAGCGCATCCGCCGAAGGGCTCGCTTGGGTGATCGGTGCGTGAGCACGGAGGTAAAAAAACAGTATTTTGAACGAAAATCATCGAATCCCACCATGAAACCCACCCTTTTCCTGTTCGCCTCCCTGTGGATGATCGGTTGCTCGACGTCCGTCTCCACACAAACCGATTTCACCTACTTCCCGACGGATCTTCCGAAATCGGATCTCATCCGTTCCGAAAAACAGAATTTCCATACCCAGGTGGTGGCCAAAGGCTTGAAGAACCCATGGGGAATGGCGTTCCTGCCGGATGGCCGTATTCTGGTGACCGAGCGGCCGGGAACCTTGCGCATGATTGAGAACGGAAAACTTCTGGATGCGCCGGTCAGCGGTGTTCCAGAGGTGGTCGCCAAAGGCCAAGGCGGCTTGCTGGATGTGGCTCTGCATCCTCAGTTCGAGACCAATTCGTTCGTCTATCTGTCCTATTCCATCCCCTTGGAGGGCGGCACGCACACCGCGATCCTTCGAGCCAAACTCGATGGCAATGCGCTCACCGACACGACGGTGATCTTCACCGGAGGGCCCGCATCGACGCGTGGACATCACTTCGGCAGCCGCATCGTGTTCGACAACGACGGGTATCTGTATTTCAGTATCGGGGATCGCGGACAGATGGAAGACGCGCAGTTGTTCACCAACGCCGCAGGAAAAGTCTTCCGGATCCACGACGACGGACGCGTGCCCGAAGACAATCCGTTCGTCAACGAAGCGGGAGCGTTCACCCAGATCTGGTCCTATGGCCACCGAAACATCCAGGGCTTCACCAAACATCCGGAAACCGGGGTACTCTGGGCGCATGAGCATGGTCCGCGCGGGGGCGACGAGTTGAACATCGTCAGGAAAGCGGCCAACTACGGCTGGCCGACCATCACGTACGGCATCAATTACGACGGCAGCATCATCACCAACGAGCGTGAGAAAGAGGGCATGGAACAGCCGGTCACGTTCTGGGATCCATCGATCGGACCGTCAGGACTTACCTTCGTCACCGGCGACATGTACCCCGGTTGGAAAGGGAACGCGATGGTCGGAGCGCTGGCCTTCACCGCCTTGTACCGGGTCGACATCTCGGACAGCACCGCCGGTGCGAAAGAGCAGCTGCTGGCCAACATCGGTCGCGTCCGCGACGTACGCCAAGCGCCTGACGGCTACCTGTATGTGATGGTGGAATCGAGCGGGGAGATCGTCAGATTGCTCCCGGAGTGACCTTAGCTCGGTAATGGAATATCCATCTCCACCCGCGTGCCGCGTCCCATCACGGACTCGATCTTCATCGTGCCTCCGAAATGGTTGCACACCCATAGGGCTTTGGTGAGTCCGTATCCACCGCCCATGGTTTTCATGTGGCGCACATTGCTGGCCCGATAGCCGAACTTGACGACATTCTCGAGTTCATCCGGCGGAATACCGATCCCTGTATCGCTCACCACGAATCGGAAATGGGTGTCGTCTTCCATGATGCCGGCCTGGATGCTGCCACCCGGCGGCGTGTACTTTCGCGCATTGGCCAGCAGGTCTCGCAAGGAATCTTTGACAAGGATCGGAATGAGGATGGTGTCGGAGACCTTGTTCTGCACGGTGAGCGCCACGAAATAGTCGCTGTCGCCTTGGTCGGCGATGTTGTAGATGATGCGGTACCTCCCTTTGCTGTTTTTCTCGACCGCGGTGAAGAAATCCTTGAACTCCTGCTTGAACGTCTCCACAGGATAGGCCTCCCATCGATCCGGATACAGCATCCTCAAGCGGATCTCCTCCACCCGTTGGGCGAAAATGGTGAAGATGCTCTCGAAGTTCTCGATCATCATCTTGTCTTCTTCCGTCTCGAACAGTTCCGGACGGGAGGCATGGATTCGGTGGAGCGTCGCACGGATGCGGGCGCCCAAGGTCGCCAAAGCATCGGGGGAGAATTTCTCGTGATCGCCCGCGTGCATGGATATGGCAAGATCGAACGTAGTCTGGATGGTCTCCAACAAATCCGCATCGTCCTCAAGCACCGTTTCGAAGATCTGCAGATCCCCGTTGATGATGGTGAGAAGATTCATGACCGAATGCATCTGCATCTGGCTGAATTCTGTATCCGATAATGCGATTTCGCTTTGGAAAATCATTTGACAAGGATCCTGACTGACGTGCCTCCTGCGGGCCGCCGCTCAAGATACGTGGAAAAGACACGGTTCAACCACTCAACGCGCTCATCCACATCCAAAGAGACGTCGGTTTTCACCAGCAATTCCCAACGGTACTCGCTGAGCATCTTGTGGATGGCGGATGGAGCCGGGCCGAGCACCGGCCATGAGCCGGATTCCTGAGACACGGCGATCGAGAATTGCTGCGCCACCGCCATCACGGTCGTGGCGTCCTTGCCTTTGAATTCGAAGGTGACCAAGTGCGAATAGGGGGGCCAAAGCAAGGCTTTCCGAACTTTCATCTCCTCGCGGGCGAAGCCTTCGAAATCGTGAGCGGCGGCATGGATGAGCGAATAATGATCCGGTTTGTAGGTCTGGAGGTGGACCACGCCCGGTTTGTCGGCCCGGCCCGAGCGACCAGCGACCTGGGTGAGCAGTTGGAACATCCGCTCCGCCGATTTATAGGATGGGAACGCGAGCTCGGTATCGGAGTGCACCACGGCGACCACGGTCACGTTCGGAAAATCGAGGCCTTTGGAGACGAGCTGGGTGCCGACGAGGATGTCCGCCCCCCCGCTTCCGAACGTGGCCAGAATCCGGGCATGGGAGTCGCGCTTGGACGTCGTGTCCCGATCCATCCGCAGCATCCTTGCCTTCGGAAACAGATCCCGCAGCTCCTCCTCCACTTTTTGCGTGCCCGACCCTTGCTCCTGGATATCCGGTCGGCCGCACGACCCGCATCGACGCGTCGCCCGTTCGCTGTGGCCGCAATAGTGGCATCGCAACGTCTCGGCGGCCCGGTGGTACGTCAATGTGACCGAGCAATTGGGACACTCCGGCGTATGCCCGCAGCTTTCGCATTGCATGAACCGCGCATAGCCGCGCCGGTTGTACAGCACGATGGCCTGCTCACCCCGCGCCAAGGCCTCTTCGATGGCCATGTGGACCGGCACGGCAAGCGGGCCGCGCATCGCGTTCCGATATTGCCGCAGATCGACCACGTTCACCGGCGGCAGCATGGCGGCCGCATGCCGCTGGGTGAGTTTGAGCATGCGCACCTGTTTTCTGGCTACGGCGTTGAGCGTGACAAGGCTTGGTGTCGCGCTTCCGAGCACCACCACGGCGCCGGAGGCCTTGGCCCGGGCGAAGGCGACCTCCCGCGCATCATACCGTGGCGCGGGGTCTTCCTGTTTGTAGGAGGCGTCATGCTCCTCATCGATGAGGATGAGCCCGAGGTCGCGCACCGGTGCGAACACGGCCGAGCGGGCCCCGATCACGATCGATTTGCGTCCGCTGCGCAGATCCATCCACGTGTTGTAGCGTTCCCGGTCGGTGAGGCGGCTGTGCATCACCGCGATGCGCTCGCCGAACACGCGGCGGAAGCGGTTCACCGTCTGCGGGGTGAGTGCGATTTCCGGCACCAGCACGATACCCCCTCGGCCGCGTTCCACGCAGGTATGCAAAGCATTGATATACACCTCGGTTTTTCCGCTTCCGGTCACGCCGAACAGCAGGAAGGGCTCGGCAGGCGCATCGAAGGCGGCTAAGATGGGCTCATATGCCGCCTTCTGCTCCTCATTCAGCGCATGCATGCGGTCGGGATGAAGGGTCGGATCGATCTTCTGGCGCGCGATGTCCGCCTTCTTCGATTCCAGGATTCCAAGATCGATCCATCGTCGAGCTTGGTGCTCCTTGGCGCCCGTCTCCTCGAGCAGGCGCGTCATCGGCATCGGAAGATCGAGATCCGGCAGGGCGGCGGCCAAGGTGAGCCACGTTGAGGACCGCTTCGGCGGTGAGGCGAGGAGGCCGTCAAGAACAGATCGGCCGTCTGCGGACCAGTCCACCACCCATTCCTGCTCGTCACCAATCTGAAGCTTCGGCTGCTCGAATAGTTCCAGCGCACCGGATTTCAGCAGCATCTGGATCGCATTGGGCGACCAGCGCCGTTCGGCCTCCTCCAAAGACACCGACCCCGCTTCGGCCACATCCAGATGGATGTCGGCCAGCGCAAGGCTGACGGACGCGTCGGTCGCCGCTTGGATGCGCTTCTCGGAGACGAAATTCAGCCCCACCGGGAGCGCGGCCTGGATGGTCTCGCCCCAGGAGGCATACGTAGCCCGGCTCCCCCACTCCGTGAGAGACAACAGCTCTGGAGACAGCACCGGTTCGGCATCCAACACGCTTCGGATCGGTTTCGTGGCGAACCCGG
>CAYVRS010000001.1:49596-76554 GCA_964454075.1 uncultured Chitinophagales bacterium | reverse complement strand
CGTTGAACATCGGGCTGCGGTCGAAACCGGTGCGCAGAACCTCATGAACTTCCGGTGTGGTGTACCCAATCCAACAGCTAAGTTGTTGTTTATTTTGAATTAATGAGTCGTTCATGAACGAGAACGGCTCGGGGTTCTCGTCCCCGGGCTGTACTTCGAGCTTCGAATAGTCCACCGATCGGCCGTCAAGTCGGGGCGGAGTTCCTGTTTTCAGGCGACCCGCCTCAAACCCCTGCTCCAACAGACTTTCGGTGATGCCATGGGCGGCTTTCTCGCCGGAGCGTCCGCCCCCGTACTGCTTCTCGCCGATGTGGATGAGTCCGTTCAAAAACGTGCCTGACGTCAGCACCACGGTTTTGGAATGAAGCACTTGTCCGGTCTGAGTCTGCACGCCGTAGACCGATTTGTCGTCGTCGATCAGGACGCGCACCACATTGTCTTGGCGGAACTGGAGGTGCTCTTTCTGTTCCAAGTGATGGCGGATGCGTTCCGCATAAAGCATCCGGTCGCACTGCGCGCGAGGGCTCCACATGGCCGGACCCTTGCTCCGGTTCAACATCCGGAACTGGACACCGGCTTCGTCGGTCGCCAGTCCGGAGATCCCGCCGAGGGCGTCGACTTCCCGAACGAGCTGACCCTTGGCGACTCCTCCCATCGCGGGGTTGCAGGACATCTGGCCGATGGCGTTGAGGCTCATCGAGATGAGGAGGGTTTTGCATCCCATTTGCGCCGCGGCGCCCGCGGCTTCGCTGCCGGCGTGTCCGCCGCCAACCACGATCACATCGTAGGATGGATAAAGAGAAGGAAGCTTCATGATGGGTATTGAAAAAAAAAGCCATGTAACGGAAGGTGCTACATGGCTTTTTGTGCGATCCGGAAGGGACTCGAACCCTCGACCTCTTGCGTGACAGGCAAGCGTTCTAACCGACTGAACTACCGGACCTCTACAGGATTGTTAATTTAGGGAGGTTATCCCCAATTTGTCAACCTCTCATTTCTGAAACATCGCGCCGATCACAAAAAAGACGTTCTCTTTGCGCTCACGCAGGCGTCGGCTGAAATAAGGGAACCACATGGTGCCATAGGGCACATACACGCGGACATTGTAGCCATCGGCGACCATCTGCTCGCAGGTGCGTTGCCGCAAACCGTATAGCATCTGGAATTCGAACCGGTCTTTAGAGATGTTCTGTTCTGAGGTATACGTCTTCAAGGCGTTGATGAGAAGGTCGTCGTGCGAGGCGAACCGCGGGTAGGGGGTCTTGTCGAGCAGCACCTTCGCATTGCGCAGGTAGGAGGACCGGATATCGTCCATGGACTGATGCGCGATGCTGGCCTGTTCCTTGTAGGCGCCTTTGCATAGGCGGATGTCGGCGCCAAGGTCTGCCAACGCGGCGATGTCTGCGTCGGTGCGCTTGAGATAGGCCTGGATCACGGTGCCGACATGGCCGGGGTAGGCGGCATGCGCGGCCTGGAGCATGTCGATGGTGAGTTGGGTGTAGGGGCTGCCCTCCATGTCGATCCTCACGAACTGTCCGTTCGTTTTCGCCACATCAAGAAGCGCGAAGAGATTGGCTTTGGCGTAGGGAAGGTCGATATCGAGCCCCATCATCGTCAGTTTGATGGAGATGTTGCTGTCGATGCCCTTCTCCTTGATCGTGTTCAACAGAACAATGTATTCGGCAAGAGTGGCATCGGCGGTCTTCCGATCTTTCACGTTTTCGCCGAGCAAGTCGAGCGACACTTTGATGCCCTTGGCATTGAGGGATTGCACTTTGGGGATGGCATCGGCGAGCACTTCACCGGCCACAAAGCGTTTGGCTAAGAAAAAGGGTAGGTTCATAGACCAAATTTACCGAAAGCAACAACGATTCCCATCAAGGCGTACCACGCCAGCAATCAACCCACTACCATTTGGCTTATGAACATCCTCCTTCACACACTCTTTCTTCTGATGATCGCGACGGCACCCGCATCGGCGCTTGACGATCCTTACCGTGTCGACACCTTCCCTGTTCGCAGCGGAGGCACGTTGACCGTACATACCTCCGGGGGCTCCATCACGGTGACCGGAACATCCAAAAACGAAGCCCGCGTTGAAATGACCGTTCGCCGAAACGGGAATGTGCTCGGCTCCGGCGAAACCGATCTGTCCGATTGGAACATCACCATCCGCAAAGATGGCAATGATGTGATCGCTCTTGCCGAACGTAAAAACTCCGGCAGTGGAAACATCTGGACCGGATACAACAACCTATCCATTTCTTTCACCGTGTATGTGCCCAACACCTATTCGACCAAACTCAGCACCCGTGGCGGACGCATCCGTGTCTCCGATGTTTCTGGCATGCACGATGTGAAAACAAGCGGCGGAAGCCTCGATTTCAAAAACCTGACTGGCGAGACCCACGGCCGCACGAGCGGCGGATCGATCAACGCGAGCGGGATCAACGGCGTGTTCGATGTGGCCACGTCCGGCGGTTCCATCCGCGTTGAAGACATCGAAGGTATGGTGACCATGAAGACGTCAGGCGGCTCGATCCGCATCGAGAATGCGCGTGGAAGTTTTGACGCGTCCACATCGGGCGGCTCCATCAACGCCTCGTTCACCGAAGTGACTGGTCCGATCGATATGTCCACATCTGGTGGTTCGGTGACCGTGTCCGTCCCTCGCGACCTTGGGTTCAATCTCGACGCCCGTGGCAACCGGGTGGTGGCCGACAATGTGGATTTCAACGGCCGCTCGGAACGCGACCGGATGAATGGCCGCGTGAATGGCGGCGGAGTCCCTATTCGCTTGCGCACTTCCTCTGGAACAGTCCGCTTGACGACCGAATAAGGTCGATGACGCACACCGCACAGGTCCGTATATTGGCCTCCTACCAACATACGGACCTATGCTACAGCATTTGTTACTGTTCGCGGCCGACATCCACCATGCGCCGCATCTCGACGGATCGTCACTCTCTCTTCTCTGGGTGATTCCTTTCATCGGAATCCTCCTCTCCATCGCCCTCTTTCCCCTTCTGGCGCCTCACTTCTGGCACCATCATTATGGGAAAGTGAGCCTCTTCTGGGGCACCTTGTTCACTGCGGCGTTTTTTGTGGTACAAGGGTGGTCGATGACGCTGTTCTACCTCCTCGAAGTCTATCTGCTCGAGTTCATTCCCTTCATCGCGCTTCTGTTCGCGCTGTTCACCATCGCCGGCGGCATCCGGTTGAAAGGCAAGCTGGTCGGAACGCCCGGATTGAACACCGTCATCCTGCTGATCGGCACCATCCTGGCCAGCTTCATGGGAACGACCGGTGCCGCGATGCTGCTCATCCGTCCGTTGATCCGTGCGAACGCCTGGCGCATGAACAAGGTCCACATCATCGTCTTTTTCATCTTTCTTGTGGCGAATATCGGCGGATCCCTCACTCCATTGGGTGATCCCCCCTTGTTCCTCGGCTTCTTGAAGGGCGTCTCCTTCTTCTGGACCATGGAACATATGTTCCTGCCGATGGTGACCGCCTCCGCGATGCTCCTGGCCGTGTTCTATCTGTTGGATTCGTACATGGTGAAGAAAGAGACCGGCGCGCCGACATCGGAGGATGACACGCCGTTGGCTGTGGAAGGAACCTTGAACTTCGCATTGCTCCTCGGTGTGATCGGCGCGGTTCTGGCTTCGAGCGTCGACATGGGAATCGCCTTTGAGCTGCATTACGTACACGTGGCTTGGGCGTCGATCGTCCAAGTGACCAGCCTGCTCGTGCTGGCATGGCTCTCCTGGAAAACCACGGCGATGGCCACCCGCGAAGGAAACGGCTTCACTTGGGAGCCGATCAAGGAAGTCGCCAAATTGTTCGCTACCATCTTCATCACCATGGTTCCAGCCATCGCGATGCTGAAAGCCGGCGCCGAGGGTCCATTGGGCGCCGTGATCCGATCTGTCGTGGATGACCAAGGCAACTTTGTGAACGCCGCCTTCTTTTGGGCCACGGGCGTACTCTCGAGCTTCCTCGACAATGCGCCGACCTACGTCGTGTTCCTGAACACCGCCTTGGGTGAAAGCTATACCGTCGCCGATCTGATGACGACCTTTGCCGATACCTTGCTCGCCATCTCGATGGGAGCCGTGTTCATGGGGGCCAACACCTACATCGGCAACGCACCGAATTTCATGGTGAAAGCCATCGCCGAAGAGAACAAGATCCCGATGCCGAGCTTCTTCGGCTACATGGGGTGGTCGATCGGTATCCTGATTCCCGTCTTCATCGTGCTCACTTTCATCTTCTTCTGACGTGTCATCCAATGCCCTCATCATCCGAGGAGCGCGGACCCACAATCTGAAGAACATCAGTGTGAGCATCCCCCGCCACTCCCTCACGGTGATCACCGGTGTGAGTGGTTCGGGGAAATCGAGCCTGGCGTTCGACACGATCTATGCCGAGGGACAGCGCCGCTACGTGGAGAGCCTGTCGAGCTATGCGCGTCAGTTCCTGGAGCGGATGGACAAGCCGGATGTCGATTTCATGCAGGGGATTTCCCCGGCAATGGCCATCCAGCAGAAGAACACGACCTCCAACCCGCGGTCGACCGTCGGCACCACCACCGAGATCTATGATTACCTGAGGCTGATGTTCGCCCGAATCGGCCAAACGATCTCTCCCGTCAGTGGGAAAGAGGTGCGAAAAGACCGGCCGGCCAGTGTGATCGACACCTTGTTCCGCGAGTGGGACGAGGGAACCCGGTTCTACATCACCTTTCCGCTTCCCGACCACGGCCGAAAGTCCATCAGCGACGAGCTGAACGTGCTGGTCGAACGCGGGTTCACCCGCATCCTCAAACCGGATGAGAGCATCGTCGAACTCACGGATGCCGAGGCGGACCGCGGATCGATTTCGAAAAAGACGGACCGTGTCCTGGTCGACCGGCTCGTCATCCAGAAAGACGATGCCACGCGCACCCGCATCGCCGATTCTTTGGAAACCGCGTTCCGCGAAGGGCTTGGCCGTTGTTTCGTGAAACTGCGCGGTGGCGAGGAACTTGTGTTCAGTGAGAAATTCGAAGCCGACGGGATGGAGTTTGTCGAACCCACCCCCCAGATGTTCAGTTTCAACAACCCGTTCGGCGCCTGTCCGAAATGCGAGGGCTTCGGCCGCATCGCGGGCATCGACGAAGACCTGGTGATTCCGGATCCGGAGCTGACCCTACGGGGCGGCGCCATCTCTCCTTTCCAAGGTCCGAAGTTCGGCGCCAATCTGAGGCACCTGGTCAAAGTCTGCGCCCGGTACGGCTATCCGATCGACACTCCGTACAAGGACCTGAGCAAAGAGCTGAAAGACATCATCTGGAAAGGGAAGGATGAGTACGCCGGGATTTTCCCTTTCTTCGAGGAGGTGCAATCCGAGTTCTACAAAGTGCACATGCGCGTGTTCTATGCGCGTTACCGAGGCTATTCTCGGTGTCCGGAGTGCGACGGCTACCGGGTCCGCAAAGACGGATTGTATGTGAAGATCAACGGGATGCAGATCGGGCAGATTTCCGAAATGACGATCGGCCATGCCAAGGAATGGTTCGACCAACTCACGCTCACGGACTTCGAGATGGGCGTGGCGAGTCAGATCCTCGTCGAGATCCGCAAGCGGCTGAAATACCTGAACGATGTGGGCCTGGATTACCTCACGCTGGACCGCCTCACCAACACGCTCTCGGGCGGTGAGGCGCAGCGCATCCATCTGGCCAACGCGCTGGGAAGCTCCCTGATCGGCAGTCTGTATGTGCTGGACGAACCGACCATCGGTCTGCACCCGCGCGACAACGACCGCCTCATCACCATTCTCAAGACCTTGCGCGACATCGGCAACACCGTGATCGTGGTGGAACACGACCCGGAAATGATCGCCGCCGCCGACCACATCATCGACATCGGTCCGTTTGCCGGCCGCTATGGTGGTGAAGTCGTCTTTGAAGGCCCGTATGCCGACATCCTCACATCGAAAACCTCCCTGACGGGTCATTATCTCAGTGGTCGGGCCCGCATCCCCCATCCGGAAAAACGCCGCAAAGGAACCGGGGAATCCATCAAGCTCAAGGGCGCTTCCGAGCACAACCTCAAGCATGTGGATGTGGAATTCCCCTTGGGAAAACTCGTCTGTGTGACCGGCGTGAGCGGTTCCGGGAAATCGACCTTGGTGCACGACACCTTGTATGCCGGACTGATGAAAGAGATGGGCAATGCCGTGTCGAATGTCGGCCGCCACAAATCCATCACCGGTTATTCGTCGGTCGTGAATGTGGAGATGGTCGACCAGACGCCGATCGGGCGCTCCACGCGCTCCAACCCGGCCACGTACACCAAGGCCTTTGATGGCATCCGGGATGTGTTCGCCGAGACGCGCCAGGCGAAACTGATGGGATATGGCGCCGGCCATTTCTCCTTCAACGTGCCCGGCGGACGCTGTGAAACCTGCCAAGGCGAGGGTGTGCAGACCATCGAAATGCAATTCCTGGCGGATGTGGTGCTTCCGTGCGAAGCCTGCGGGGGTATGCGCTACCGCAAAGACGTGCTCGGTGTGAAATACCGCGGCAAGAACATCTACGAGGTGCTCGAGATGGCCATCACCGATGCCTTGGGTTTCTTCGAAGGCGAACCCGCCATCACCACGAAACTGCAGGTGATGGAGGATGTGGGCCTTGGCTACCTCAAGCTCGGACAGAGCGGCGCCACGCTGTCGGGCGGCGAGGCGCAACGTGTGAAATTGGCGCGTTTCCTGGCCCGGGAAAACGCCGAACACACGCTTTATTTCTTCGACGAACCCACCACCGGGCTGCATTTCGAAGACACGGCGCGACTGCTCCAGTCCTTCAACCGGCTCATCGACAACGGACATTCCGTGATCCTCATCGAGCACAACATCGACGTGATCCGCGCCAGCGACTGGATCATCGATGTGGGACCGGAAGGCGGTTACGGCGGCGGAACCATCGTCTGCACGGGTACGCCTGAACAGGTGGCCGCGCCCCCGACAAGCCACACCGGCAAGTTCCTCACCAAAGCGCTGAAAGGATGACGCAGATCTCTTCCATCACCGCCTGATCCTCTTTTCCGAAGCGGGCGGGGCGATGGGAGTCGATGTCGAGTTCGCCGATGAACTCCTCTCCTTTCATGATGGGCACCACGATTTCGGATTTAACGTCCAAGCTGCAGGCCAGATAGTTCGATTGCGACATCACGTCGTCGATCACGAAGGTCTCGAGCGTTTCAGCGGCTTGTCCGCAGATGCCCGTACCGAAGGGGATGAAGACGTGATCGGTGGGCGCGCCCACATACGGGCCCAGCTTCAGCATCCGATGCTGCGTGGGGTCGACCAGGTAGAAGCCTACCCAATCATAGGCGTCCAGGGAGTCGTGGATGAGGGATGACACGGCTTGGAGTTTCTCGTCGCGGGTGCCGGCGCCGGCCAGGATGGCCCGCACGGCGGAAGGAAGGGTATGGAGCATGGGTCTGTTTTTGCTTCAAAGATACGGTGCAAAACCATTACCTTTGGCTGGATGGAAACCACCGCGCACATTCTGAGTCTGCTGATCGGGTACTTCATCGCGATCTTGGCGATCGTGAATCCGGTCACCGCCATGCCGGTTTTCCTGGTGCTGACGGAAGGAAACACGGCCGCGGAGCGCAACCATCAGGCGCTGAAAGCGAGCCTCTTCATGATCGGCATCCTGGTCAGCTTCCTGCTCGGCGGCACCTACATCGTCTCCTTCTTCGGCATCTCGATGGAGGGGATCCGGATCGCCGGAGGCATCATGATCATGAGTTGGGCGTTCTCCTTGCTCAATCCGAAAGAAGGCGGACGCAAACTCGACCGCGCGTCTGAAAACGAAGCGCGTGAAAAACCCGACATCTCCTTTTCTCCCTTGGCGATGCCGCTTCTCTCGGGTCCCGGAAGCATCGCCGTCGTGATGAGCTTCGCGTCGCAGGACCTGTCCGCCACCAACTACATGCTCATCATCGCCGCCATCGTGCTCACCGCCCTGGGAAGCTACGTGGTGCTGCGCCTGGCGCCGAAAATCGTGCGCGTGCTCGGAAAAACCGGCATGAACGGCTTCACCCGGATGATGGGCTTCATCGCCTTGTGCATCGGGGTTCAATTCATCATCAACGGCATCCGGCCGATCATCTCGTAAGGAACCCGCCATGTTGGATCTCATCGAAACCGGGCTCGTCGCCTTCGGAAACTGGGCTTGGGGCACACATCTGCTGGTGTTGCTCGTGGGTGGCGGCGTATTCTTCGCGATCTCATCGGGCTTCCGGCCATACAAGTACATCCGCCATTCGGTGCAGCTGCTCACGGGCAAGTACGACGACCCGAACGCGCCGGGCGATCTGAACCACTTCCAAGCCTTGGCCAGCGCCTTGGCGGCCACTGTCGGGATGGGGAACATCAGCGGCGTGGCGATCGCGATCGCGACCGGTGGACCAGGCGCCCTGTTCTGGATGTGGGTGAGCGCTTTGGTCGGCATGGCCACGAAATTCTACACCTGCACCTTGGCTGTGATGTACCGGGGCACCGACAGTTCTGGCAAGATCCAGGGCGGACCCATGTATGTGATCCAGGAGGGGTTGGGCAAGAAATGGATGCCCTTGGCGTACTTCTTCGCTTTCTGCGGTCTGATCGGATGCACACCCATGTTCCAGGCGAACCAGCTCACCCAGATCATCCGCGACCTGGTGCTTGTTCCGAACGGGCTCACCACCGCGGGCGACAGTTTCGGCAGCGATGTCATCACCGGCCTGGTGCTTGTGGGCATCGTCTCGCTCGTCATTTTCGGTGGCATCCGCCGGATCGGAAATGTCGCGGCGAAACTGGTCCCCCTCATGGTGCTGCTGTACGGCGCCGCGGTCTTGTACATCGTGGTGTCGAACTGGGCGAACGTCCCTTCCCACTTGTGGCTGATCGTCACCGATGCCTTCACCGGCCAAGCCGTGGCCGGCGGCGCGCTGGGTGAGGTGATCCGCACCGGCATCCGCCGCGCCGCCTTCTCCAATGAGGCCGGCATCGGCACGGAAGCCCTCGCCCATGGCGCCGCGCGAACCACAGAGCCGGTTCGTGAAGGCCTGGTCGCCATGCTCGAGCCCGTCATCGACACTCTGATCGTGTGCACCATGACGGGCCTGGCGATCATCATGACCGACGCCTATCTGGTTCCCGGACTCGATGGTGTCACCCTCACCTCCTATGCCTTCCAACTCGGCATCCCGGGCACCATCGGCACCATCATCCTCATGGTCTGCGTGCTCATCTTCAGCCTCACCACCATGTTCACGTACTCCTACTACGGAACCAAGTGCTTGGGCTTCCTCATTGGTGCGGACAAGCAGCACTACTACAACTACTTCTACATCTTTTCGATCTGGTTCGGCGCGGTGGTCTCCATCAACGCCGTGATCGGTCTCATCGACGGAGCCTTCGCCATGATGGCCATCCCGACCATGGTGTCGAGCATCCTTCTCAGCAAAAACGTGCGCGTCGCGTTGGCCGACTATCTGCGACGCATGGCCCTATGAACCTCGACGGGGTTCTTGACGCGTATAGGCAAGGCGCGTTTCCCATGGCCGACGAGCGCGACAGCACCGATGTGAACTGGTATGTCGCCAAGCGCCGCGGCGTCTTTCCGCTCGACGCGTTCCACATGCCTCGGCGCGCCTTGAGGCATTTCCGAAGCAAGGGCTATGAACGGCGCGTCGACTCCGCATTCCGCGAGGTGATCGCCGGTTGCGCGAACCGCTCCACCACGTGGATCAACCACGACATCGAAGCGTTGTTCAACGCGCTTCATGAGTGCGGACACGCCCATTCGATCGAAGTCTGGCGCGAGGGCAGGCTCGTGGGTGGACTTTACGGCTTGGCCATCGGCCGCGCCTTCTTCGCGGAATCCATCTTCCAAACCGAGCCCGAAGCCATGAAAGCGGCGCTATGGTTCACGCATCGATGGTTGCTTGAAAACGGATACGGCCTCTGGGATGTCCAATTCCAGAACGACTTCCTCAAGCAGTTCGGATCGGTCGAGCTCAGCGAAACCGCGTACCGCGCCTTGCTAAAAACCCAACTCTAGCTGGCTGGAACCCGAGCCGGCCTCCTCGCGGGCGAGATCCAGATTCGACACGGAAATCCCGAGCAGGCGCACTTCCTTCACCCCCGCATCGGTCAGCGGCAGGGCCGATGCCGCCGTTTGATACAACGTCTCCACATCGTTCACCATGGCGGGAAGGGAGACGCTTCGGGTCGCGATCTCGAAATCGGCATATCTCACCTTCAGCGTGATGGTCTTGCCGGATGTGGGAATCTTCTTCAAGCGGCGCGACACGGTTTCCGCGATGGACAGCAACTCCGTCCGCATTGAGTCCAGATCGATGAGATTCTCCGCGAACGTGTTTTCCGCGCCAACCGATTTGCGGACATGATGGCTTTCCACCGGGCGCGGATCGATGCCTCGCGCGATGTTGTAGTAAAATCGTCCTGATTTCCCGAAATGGCGAACCAGGTCCACTTCCGCCCACGTCTTCAACTCTTTTCCATTGTGGATACCTAGCGCCACCATCTTTTTTTCCGTGGCTTCGCCGATGCCATAAAACGCTCCGATCGGCAAAGCTTCGATGAACGCTTCGGCTTTTTCGGGGCGGATGACGGTGAGTCCGTCGGGTTTACGGAATCCGGACGCCACTTTCGCCACGAACTTCGTGCTGGCCACCCCGGCGGAGGCAGTGAGGCGGGTCTCTTCCAGAATCAGGCGCTTGATCTCCTTCGCGATGTCGGTGGCCGTGAAAAACCCGCTGTCGGAATGGGTCACATCCAGATAGGCCTCATCCAGCGAGAGTGGTTCCACCCTGTCGGTGAAGCGTTGGAAGATGTCGCGGATCTGGATGGATACCGCCTTGTATGCCTCGAACCGCGGATGTAGGAAGATGCCATGCGGACAAAGCCGGTACGCCCGCGATGTCGGCATCGCCGAATGGATGCCGTATTTGCGCGCTTCGTAGCTGCAGGTCGACACCACGCCGCGGCTGGCCGGGTCTCCCCCGACGATCACGGGTTTGCCGCGGTACTCGGGAAAGTCCCGCTGTTCGACCGACGCGAAGAACGCGTCCATGTCGATATGAATGATCTTCCTTACCTCCACCACTCCCATGTGCGCAGCAGACAGATCACGGTCTTCGCGTCGTTGATCACCCCTTCGTGAACCCATCGCACCGCCTCCTCAAACGGAATGCGGAACGGCTCGACGAACTCATCGGCATCGGTATGCTGCGGCGCTTCGGTGAGTCCGAGCGCGGCGAAAATGTGGATCACTTCGTCGGAATAGCCGATGCCCGGATAAAAATGCCCGATGTAGGGGAAATCCTTGGCGAGAAGCCCGGCCTCTTCCTCCAGCTCGCGCACCGCGGTGACGTCGGCCGCTTCGCCCGGATCCAGTTTTCCGGCGGGCACCTCATAAAACATCTGACCTACCGGGTAGCGGAACTGCCGGAGCAGCACGATGTCGCCGTTCTCATGGATGGGAACCACCGCACTGGCCCCGGGATGCTTGATCCATTCGCGCACCGATGTCGACGCGTCGGGCAGGCGTGCGATATCCCGGTTCACCTTCAAGAGGGCTCCATCATACACCAGGCGGGACTCCACCCTGGTTTCCACCAGATTCTGGACATTTCGCATACGGTTTGGCAGGATGGGAATCGTTATTTTTGGGCAGCCAGAGGCCTATGAATTTTTACCGCCGAAATATCGACAAAGTGAGGATAAACGTCACCCAAAAGGTGTTCACGTTCAGCAACCTGCTTTCTTTGTCCCGTATCGTGTTCGGCTTTTTCATCATCGCGGCGCACGAGCTTCATGGACCGAACCGCATGTTCTGGTTGCTTGTCTTCGCCGCCATCCTCACCGACTACCTCGACGGATGGGTGGCCCGGGTGTTGAACCAGGTCTCGGAACTGGGCAAGGCCTTGGATCCGGTCTCCGACAAGCTCATGGCGCTCATTCTGTTCATCTACGCGGTTTGGCTCGGCCGCATTCCGGAGTGGTTTCTGGCGGTCGCCGTGTTCCGCGACCTGATGATCTCCGCGTTTTCGCTCTACATCCGGACCAAGCGTGGCAAAGTGGCGATGTCGGTGACCAGCGGCAAGGTGTTTGTGAATGTCTTGGCGGTATATTGGGTGGTCGTGATGGCATTTCCGGACGAACGCGGATTGGGGTACATCCTGCTGATCGCGACATGCACCTTGCTGCTGCAGTCGTCTTACGATTATGCGATCCGCCTGAGAGAGATCCTCAAAGGGGCCGAATTCAACTGAAGGGTTATGGGTTTTTTAGAAAAGCTGGGATTCAAGAAAGAGAAACAGGAAGAGCGCCTTAAAGAAGGGCTTGAGAAAAGCCGCGAGGGGCTTTTGGGCCGCTTGGGTCGCGCCATCGCGGGGAAGGACACCATCGACGCCGAAGTGCTGGACGATCTCGAAGATATCCTGATCACCTCGGATGTGGGCGTGAAAACCACGCTGACCATCATCCGCCGCATCGAAGAGCGGGTGAAGCGAGACAAATACATGGGAAGCGCCGAACTTCAAGGTCTCTTGCAAGAGGAGATCGTGGCGCTGCTGAAGGCGCATGAAACCGAGCGCCCCGCCGCGTTTGACGCCACATTCCCGACCAAGCCGCATGTGATCCTGGTGGTGGGCGTGAACGGCGTGGGCAAGACCACGACCATCGGCAAACTGGCCGCGCGGTACAAGAATGCCGACCGCTCTGTGATCTTGGGCGCGGCCGACACCTTCCGCGCGGCGGCGGTGCAACAACTCACCATATGGAGCGAACGCGCCGGTGTGCCCATCATCCAGCAGGGTCAGGATGCGGATCCCGCGGCGGTGGCGTACGACACCGTGGCCGCCGCCCAATCGCGAGGCGCCGAGGTGGTGATCATCGACACGGCTGGCCGGCTGCACAACAAAACCGCCCTCATGAGCGAGCTTGGCAAGATCAAGCGTGTGATGGGGAAAATCGTGGAAGGCGCGCCACATGAGACCATCCTGGTGCTCGACGCCTCCACCGGTCAGAACGCCATGCAACAGGCGAAAGCCTTCACGGAAGCGGTTCAGATCACAGGACTCGCCCTCACCAAGCTAGATGGCACAGCCAAGGGCGGCATCGTGATCGGCATCTCGTCCGAACTGGATGTGCCCGTGAAATACATCGGCGTGGGCGAAGGCATCAGCGACCTTCAGGTGTTTGACCGGGAGTCGTTCGTGAAGGCGTTGTTCGAGCGTTGACGGCAAAAAAAAGGCCCCGGCCCTGTTCGGGGGCCGAGGCCTGGGTCTTAGTCGTCAATAGATAGGAGAATGATACGAACTTTTAAACGGCATGTTTCTTAGAAAGCTCTAATTGTTCACACGTTTTCAACGGGTGGTTTCGCAACTTTCTCTTTCGTCGATTTCGTAGTTTTCACTTTCTTTTCCGCATTTTTCGGGTCTTTTTTGGCCCTTGGCTTTTTCTTCGCGGGTTTTTCCGCCGCCTTCTCCGCCTTAGGCGCTTTCTTCGCTTTCGGCGCCTTTTCCTTCTTGGCGAGCTTCTCCACTTTCTTGGTCAGCTCTTCGAGGCGCTTGCTCAGCGACTTCAATTCTTTCTTGGACGATTTGCTCAGAGATTCGGTCGTCTCTTTCACATTCTCCGTGAGTTCCTCAAGCAATCCTTTCACGCGTTTCTTTCCTTCGCGCTCGAGGTTCTTGCCCTCATCGACCAGCTCGTCGAACAGAGCGGACCCTTCTTCGCGGGCTTTCTTCAAGGCGCCTAAACCGGCGCGGTAGATGTCATCCAATTTGGACATGGGTGGGTGGATTAGGGTTCGTTGGTTTCCTGGACGCTGACAAGCTGGGAAACCAGTTGCTCCAGGGTTTCGATCTTCAGTTCAAGGTCTTCAAGCTCAAGCTGACGCACATCGTCCTGCAATTCGGAAATGGCTCCGAACCGGATCATGTGGTGCAGAAGACCGGCCGACATGTCGGTCTGTTTCAGGATGTTGGCCAGGATCTGTGTGCTGATGTCGTCGTCGGTCTCGTGATCGATCACCTGCACGGTCTGTCCTTCGCGGATCATCCGGGCCAGGTCTTCGGTGGTCACATACCGGCTTTGCTCCACATCATAGAGTTTCCGGTTCTGGTAGCGCTTGATCACGGTCGTCATCCTTCATGATAACGCATTGCGTCATGCCGGACAAGCGCCCGATGATTTCTTAACATTGGAACTCGTATCTTTGGGGCATGAAACTCATTCTGTTCGGGCCTCCCGGTGCTGGAAAGGGCACTCAGGCCAAAATTTTGGAAACCGAACTCGGTATCCCGCAGGTGTCCACGGGCGACATGTTCCGCGCGGCCATCAAAAACGAAACTCCACTGGGTCTGGAAGTGAAGGCCATCATGGCCTCGGGAAAACTCGTGGGAGACGATGTGGTGATGAACCTCGTGGCGGAAGCCTTGGCCAAGCCGGAGTTTGAAAAGGGCTACATCCTCGACGGATTTCCACGCACCATCGCACAAGCCGAGGGTTTCGACGCCTGGCTGGCTTCCCGAGGCGAAGCCATCGATGCGTTCGTTTCGATGGAGGTTCCCGATGAGGAGCTGGTCAATCGACTGGTGAACCGCGGACAGGGACGCGAAGACGATTCTCCAGACAAGGTCCGTATCCGCCTTCAGGTCTACAAAGACGAAACCGCCCCGGTGATGGAGTATTACCGCGGAAAAGGGCGTTTCCAATCGGTGGACGGACTCGGCACGGTCGAAGAGATCCAGGCGCGGCTTCTCAAAGCCGTTCGAGGATAAACGGCGCCACATCGGTCAGATCGCCGCATGCCGCGGCGGCCTCGGCCCCTTTTCCCGCCACCAAGAAAAGCACGCGGTTCATCGTGTGCGTTTTCACGGACAGGTCTTCCACATTGCCGTGGTCGCTGGTGATCACAAGGGTGTCGTCGGCGCTCAATCCGCTCAGGATTTCGCAGGCGAACCGGTCGAAGCGCGCGATCACCTCACGAGCCATGTCCGCATCCTGCGCATGACCGGCTTTGTCGGTGAGGTAATATTCGGTGAGGACGAGGTCGTGCGAGAGTCCGGCAGTGAGCACGCGTTGCGCCGCGGTTTCCGCGGAAATCGGTTCGATATCAGGATATAGCTGCGCTTTCCAGACGTCTTGCTGGATTTCGGCCGTGATCGCGGTTCCGAGACGCACATCCTCCACAGTATGCAAACGCAAGCCGGTGGCGCGCGACATCAGGGTCGTCGAACTCCATCGGTTCTTGGATTCCGAATACTGGAAAAACCGCTCGGGATAGGCGTTCATGAAAATCGGTTTCCTGCCTTTTCCAAGGGCTTGATGAAAGATCGACCGCGTACTCAAGACTTCTTTCGTGCCGGAATGCGGATACGGCCCGAAGTGCTGACCGATGAGTTTCGAGGCATTCACACCTGTGAAGAGCGATACCTGTCCGGTTCCGCTTTGCGGCAGACCGGGAATGCCGAGGCAGGCATCGAGTCCGCGGTGCGAGCCGGACGTCATGCGTTCCTGTCCGGTAATCCGCTGCGCGATATGGACATCCATCCGCGCGAAGGGATTGTGGTCGGCATCGGGACCCAATCCCACCCCATCGATGAAAAGAAAGAACACCGCCATCAGGAATCGATGACGATGGTGACGGGTCCGTCGTTCACCAGGCTCACTTTCATGTCCGCGCCAAAGACCCCGGCCGCGACCTCGCACCCCGAAGCCGACGCCACCTCCTTCTTGAACACCTCATACAGCGGAACCGCGAGCTCCGGCCGGGCCGCATCGATGAAACTGGGTCGGTTTCCTTTGCGCGCATCCCCATACAGGGTGAATTGCGAGACCACGAGGATTTGTCCCCCCACATCGCTCACACTCCGATTCATCTTTCCTTCCTCATCCTCGAAAATGCGCAGCTTGGCCACTTTCTGAGCCATCCAAGCCACCTGCTCAAGACTGTCGGACACATGAACCCCAAAAAGAACCAGCAGACCGCGGTCGATGGATCCTACGCATCGTCCATCGACATGCACCTCCGCTTGCGACACCCTTTGCACAACCGTTCTCATAACATGTTGGGAAGCCTGTGGATAACCTGTGTGGAAATAAAAAAGCCCGGAGTTATCCCGGTCTGTCCACATCCGAAGATACCGATTCACATCGGCGTCGAATAACTTTTGATGTGGATGGATTTCGACCCCATCCTATGTGCACCTACTGTGCGGATGTGAATAAATGAGATAAGCCGAAACCAACCCTAACAAAAACAAGGCGTCTTATTCACACTCTTGTCCACAGGATGTGAAAAAGGACTGTCAAGCATGTTTAAAAAGAAGTTGTGCACATATCCACAGGCTCTACAACAAGAAGACAAAGGTTATAAATATTCTCTGTTCGTAAAGAGCTGTGGAAAACTTGGATATCTTTGTTTATGGCCAACACACCCGTCACCTACAAGGATTCCGGCGTCGACATCGAAGCCGGGGATGCACTAGTCCGCTCGATCAAGGGCATCGTCAAAGAAACCCATAACCCCTCGGTGCTGAGTAATATCGGTGGTTTCGGAGGACTCTTCCGTCCCGAATTTTCCGCCTATGAAGAACCCGTCCTGGTAAGCAGCGTGGATGGAGTGGGTACGAAACTCAATGTCTCGTTCCTGATGGAGACATACGACACGGTGGGCCAGGACCTGGTGAACCACTGTGTGAATGATATCGCCGTGTGCGGTGCCGAACCCCTCTTTTTTCTCGACTATTTTGCCACCGGAAAACTGAAACCAACCGTTGGTTACGAAGTCATCAAAGGATTCACCATCGCGTGCAAAGAAAACGGATGCGCATTGGTCGGCGGTGAGACCGCTGAAATGCCCGGTTTGTACAAGGATGGGGAGTTCGATCTGGCTGGAACCATCGTCGGCGTGGTGGACCGTAAAAAGATCATCACCGGGGAGCGTGTGAAAAAAGGAGATGTGCTCATCGGGTTCGAAAGTACCGGATTGCACACGAATGGATATTCCTTGGCGCGCAAGGTCCTCTTTTCCGAATACACGGTCACCGATCTGCTGCCAGAACTTGGCATGAGTCTGGGCGAAGCGCTTTTGAAAGTGCATAAATCGTACTTGGCCGAGATCCGCGAGCTGAAGGCGCTCGAGGGTGTGCATGCGTTCAGCCACATCACTGGCGGCGGCATCGAAGGGAACACGAACCGCGTGGTTCCTGAAGGATTGTCACTGCAGGTCGATTACGACGCCTGGGAGCGTCCGGCGTTGTTCAAGCTCATCCAGCAGATCGGGAATGTTCCGGAAGCGGACATCCGCCAGGCTCTGAACTTGGGCATCGGACTGGTGGCTGTGGTGGACGCGGCGTCGGTGAGGATGGTGCAGGAGTGGGGAGCCAAGCGGGGCACGAGGCTTCACCGAATCGGCGAGGTGGTCTGATTTCCGGAGGTTTACCCTTTTTCATGAACGATTGGGTGGCGGTGGAGACATCTCCCTCAAGCTCGAATTCCAAGGAAAAACCCATACCAACACCCTGCTGCCGACCTATTTCTTCACAGTGATCGGAACGGTCACAGACGTTTTGTCCCAGCTCACGATGAAGCTGACCACGCCGTCGTTGTTCTTCAATTGGATGCGCATCGGGTCGACAGACTCGGCCAACGTCGATACGGTTCCTTTCACACGTACCAGATCTTGCGAGTCTTTGTAGGTGTAGCCGCCCCACATGCCGAGGTCCTTGTTCAGAATGATCTGCCATTCGGATTCACCGGGCACACTGAACACGGAATAAGTGCCGGCTGCGACGGCCGCTCCGCCGAAGACCACATCCTTCGTGAACGTGATTTCAGTGGCTTCATTCGCGCCGGTGCGCCAAACTTGTCCGAATGGCACCAATTTGCCGAAAATCTCACGCTCTTTGATGTATGGAGCGCCATAA
Organism: uncultured Chitinophagales bacterium; assembly: GCA_964454075.1. Lineage (GTDB taxonomy): Bacteria > Bacteroidota > Rhodothermia > Balneolales > HLUCCA01 > CAMTWZ01. Next base: position 58,552 of record CAYVRS010000001.1, on the reverse strand, counting down.
ACCACCTTCATGTAAGCTCCATCCACCGACACCGCAGACACTGAGATCGGACTCTGGCGGGGATGGGGAGGTTGTGCGTTGAGAAGCGTGGTGATTGCAAAGAGGAAGAAAATGGTGAGGATGGATTTCATTGAAGCATGGGTTTTGTTTAAAAAGAGGGGCGCATCAATCATGCGCTCGTTTCGAAAAGATTCGATTCGACATGATTCACAGATCACAATTCCGAAACGCCGCCCGAGACGATGAATTTCATGACCTCGCCGGGGTTCAGGTTCACAGCTCGGACCTGCTCTTTCGGCACGATGAACATCTCACCTGAGAAGTTATAGGAGTGCGGGAAATAGACGGCCACTTTGTCATACTCGCCAAGCACCGTCAGGTCGTCTTCCGTCAGAAAACCGAGCTTGTATACGTTGGTACTGGGATTCATGAGCACTATGACCGGTTTGGTGAATTTTTTTTCCTTCCCCACAAAAGCGGAAAAGAGATCCGAGAACGCCGTGTACACCACATTCAAAATGGGGATCTTCATCACCGTAGCCCGGAAGAACGCTTTCAGGGGATTGGCGATGATGGTCTGACCCAGATATCCGACGATGATCAGGAAGAGGGAGATAATCAGAAGTCCGATTCCGGGGATGTCCCAATCGATGTGGGTCAGTAATCCACGCAAAATCCCATCCAGAAAATCGAAGACGATGAACAGGATGTACGCCGTTACGGCGAGGGGTGCGGTGTAAAGGATACCTTGGATCAGATAGCGGAAAATGCGGTTCATGACTTAAGATAGCTTGTTTGCGACGTTGATTCCATCCATCGCGGCGCTCACGATGCCGCCTGCGTAGCCCGCACCCTCGCCACATGGATAAAGTCCGCGGATGCGCACATGTTCCAGGGTCTCCTCATCTCGCGGAATCTTCACGGGCGACGATGTGCGCGTCTCCGGCGCATGCACCACGGCGTCGTTCGACATGTAACCGCGCATGGCCTTTCCGAATTCCCGGAAGCCGTCTTTCAGCGCGGCATGGATGAACCCCGGCAACACGCTCCCCAACTCGACCGGCGTGATTCCCGGGGCATAGGACGTGTCGGGCAGATCCGCGCTCACCTTACCTCGCACGAAATCCTCCAGGCGTTGCGCGGGCGCCACCTGCGTGCGTCCACCTTCCACCCAGGCTTTCTGCTCGATGGCGCGCTGGAACTCCATCGCCGCGAGCGGACCGAACCGCTCGAATTCCTTGAAATCCTCCGGCCTCAGTTCCACCACGATGCCTGAATTCGCCGTGCTTCGTGCGCGTTTCGAGGACGACCAGCCATTGGTCACAATCTCTCCCGGACTCGTCGCGCAGGGTGCGATCACGCCACCCGGACACATGCAGAACGAATACACGCCGCGCCCATGTACTTGGCGCACAATGCTGTACGGCGATGGTGGCAGGTATTGGCTCCGCACCTCGCAATGGTACTGGATCGAATCGATCAGCGATTGCGGATGCTCCACCCTCACGCCGATCGCCAGCGGTTTCAGCTCGATCTCGATGCCGCGGCGATGCAGCAACTCGAACATATCGCGCGCGGAATGACCCGTCGCGAGAATCACATTCTTGGCGTTCACCCGACCCACGGTCGTCTCCACGCCGACAATCCGGTCCCCATCCAGAATGAAATCCGTCACCCGCGTACCGAACCGAACCTCGCCGCCATGCTCGAGAATGTAATTGCGCATGTTCGCGATGATGGCCGGCAGCTTGTTGGTTCCGATGTGCGGATGCGCGTCCGCCAGGATCTCCCTCACGGCGCCGAAGGCGACCAGCATTTCCAGAATCTCTTTCACATTGCCGCGCTTTTTGGAGCGCGTGTAGAGTTTTCCGTCCGAGTACGTGCCCGCGCCGCCTTCTCCGAAACAATAGTTCGAATCCGGATTCACCTCGTGCCTCACGTTGATGCCTTTGAGGTCCACGATCCGGTCTTTCACATTTTTGCCCCGCTCCAGGATCACCGGCTTCCTTCCGTTCCGGATGAGCTGGAGCGCAGCGAAGAGTCCGGCCGGACCCATTCCTATCACAATCACCTCTTCCGCGTTGGCCACGTTCGGCGCGTCAGGCGGAAGGATCGGCCGTTCGACAAACACCTCTCTCACATATGCGTTCACACGCAGCTGCACGAACACCGTACGCTGGCGCGCATCCACCGAGCGGTTCAGAATCTCGACATGGGAAAGATCGCCCTGCGGGATGCCGGCTTTGCGCGCGACCACCTTCCTCAATTCCCCCGGTTCGTTCGCGATCTCCGGAAGCAGCCGAAGCGTGAGTTCCTTCACCATCTCAGTTTTTCTTGCTTTGGATGAAGCGCGCGATGCGGAGGACGACTCCACGAGGCGAGAACCGGACCGAGTTGGCCAAGATCGCGTTCAGGAGTCCGTGAATGGCAACGCGCTTTCCGCGCATCGTGGCACCGTAGCCATAGATCGCGACGTCTCTCGAGCTGGGGAGTTTGCGTCCGTCGAACAAGCGGCTGCCGTTGAGATTCGCACGTTCCTGGAATTCGCTGTGCGTGGCGCCGGGACACAGCGCGGTCACCGTCACGCCTGTGCCGCCGAGTTCCACGGAAATTGCTTCGCTGAAATGCAACACAAAGGCTTTTGTGGCATAATAGACGCTCATAAAGGGTCCGGGTTGGAAGGCTGCGGTGGATGCGACATTCATGACTTTTCCACGACCTCGCTTCACCATTTCAGGCAAGAAGCGATGCGTGAGGTCGGCCAACGACGTGATGTTCACGGCGATCATGTCGAGCTGGTGCTGCCGGTCGAGCTCGTGGAACGCGCCGTAATCGCCGAACCCGGCGTTATTGACGAGGATATCCACATCGAGCGAGTGTTGTGCACAAAAATCATGGATAAGTGCGGGGGTTTCGGATTTGGATAGATCCGCCGGGAGGACGACCGCGTCGACCCCGTAGGTGGTGCGGAGTTCGTCCGCCAATGAGCGCAGCGATGCCTCGTTGCGGGCCACGAGCACCAGGTCGTGGTTGTGGGAGGCGAAGACGCGGGCCAGTTCAAGGCCGATACCGGCCGACGCGCCGGTGATGAGAGTATGCATTGGGGTCAGAAGTTGGACGTGAAGAGGACGTTGCCGGTGGCGGGTTCCCAGGCGAGTCCTGCGCCGAGGTCGAGGTTGATGTTTCCGAGACGGGCGCGGAAGCGGAGGCCGGCGCCGAGCACGGAGCGTGGTTCCAGGTCCTCATCCACCACGGATTTTCCAAACACCACGCCATAGAACCGTTCCGAATAGAACGGCATCAACGGCCATTTCGTGTCGGGATGGAACATTGGGAAGGCGTACCGAGCGCCGAGGGCACCGGCGATCTCGGCCGACGGATCAACGACCGTCCGCGTGTCGAAATTCTCCGCTAGGCGCGAATTCAGATCGAAGTAGGGTCGGTTTTGTGCGAAAAGCTCAGCATCCAACCGCACCCCTATCGGCGTGAAGGCGAAGAGTAAAACACGGAGGGCACGCGCGGGGTCCACCGGAGTCAACGGCGCGATGTATCGCCGATCTAGCGTGAGATCCATGTCCGCATCTCCATAAAAGAGGAGTCCGGCGCGGGGCTGTGGGTCTCTCAAAAACTGCTGCAAGCGATGTGCGACGATGAGATCGGTTCCCGCGAACCAGGAATCGATTTCGTAGCCGGCCAATGCGCCGGTTTCATAACGGACGGTCCTGTAGCCGATGAACGGACTCACCGTGAACTGGCTGTACCGCGCATCAGCGTCGGGATAACGGGTGAGGGTCACCGACACGCGGTTCGAGGTCTCGTACCCAGCGTAAGTGATGTTGCGTCCCGAGCCCGTGGTTGTGGCCGTTTTCGAGGAGCGAAGCGTGAGCGGAAGGGGTGTGGCGGCGGTCGTGTATCGGAGGTCGTAAAACGCTTGGCCTTCGCCAAAACCGAGATAGGCGTCGTAGGCGTGGCGGCGAAGGATGTCGCCGCTCGAGACGAGGACACCTCGAGATACGCGTCCGAACATCGGAAGCCAAAGCCGGGGCACCAGCCACTCGGTGTTCCGAACCTTGGCGGCGCTCCAGCCTTCGGTGCGTGTCACAGTCCCCAAAGCCCGAGGCGTCGGATGCGCCTTGTAGCCGAGTGTCCAGACTTCGCGGGGGATCGCGGCGCCAGACTCCTCACGTCGCTCCCGGACCACCAGCTCGCTCCAGTCGGGCCGCATGGCCACGTAGGCATAGCGACGCCCGTCCGGCGAGATCGATCCATGGATGGCGCCGCCCGGCTCGTCGCTCATGCGCCGCAGGACATCATTCTCGTAGTCGTATTCATAGACTTGCGTCGTTCCGCCATAATCCGACGTGAGCATCAGGCGTAGCCCGTCCGCGCTCCAAGCCGCATCCAAGACCGAGGCGTTCGGGAAACTGATGTCGGGCGGCAGCGAGAGAATCAGTACTTCCTGTTTGGGATACACCAGCCACAACCCTTGCATGCCACCCACGCGCTGGATCACCGCATGAATTGACGGCATCACCGGGTTTGGCAAGACACGCTGCTTGGCCTGGTCTTCCGGTTTCAAACCGATGAGCGTATCCGGTGTGAGCACCACGGAATGCACGCCGGAGGCCAGATCCGACCGCTCGAAGGTCGTCAGATCCAGCACATGGCTCTTCAGCACGGCCTGCTCCGGAAATTCCGGATGCGGCGCATACCTGCTGAAGACGGCGCGGGCGCGGTCATCCGTCAGCGAATAGAAATCGTCTTCGGTGAGGCGGGCTTCGTGCCGGAATTCGGTGGCGCCGGTGACCGCATCCGTTTCATAAAATCCGGGATTGGCGCGGTACCCGGTGCGGTAAGTCAGGATGCGGGTGTCGTCGATCCACAATGGTCGAGACACCTGTTCGCCCTCTTTCGAAAACTCGGATTCCTGCGGATACGCGGCCTTGAAGCCTTTTTCGATCTCCCACGACCAATCGCCCAACTGTCGCCGCATCTGGAAACCGAATCCGAAGAACGGCCACATGGCTTGGGCACGAACCAGATTCCGGACCTTCTCTTCGCCATAGGTGGTAAGCAGATACTCGCTGAACAGCGCCCCACCGATGTAATGACGATCCATGGGCCAGGTGGCGCCGGCGGGCATGATCGACGACCAGACACCCCAGCCATTGTATTGCTGGCGGAAGTACGGATAGTTGAGGCGGCCCGAATACCCCGGCACGAGGTTCGACTCGTAGTGCACCGCCAATCCTTCCAGGATGCCCGCCGGCGTGGTGAAGTGCATCGAGCGGGCGGCGTCGGGCGAGAACAGGCTCACCAGTTTCGGGATCGATGTTTCCGGAATGGCGTTGATGTGCGCCGCATGCACCAGCTCGTGCGGAAGCATGGCCTCGAGCCAATGGCCGGATTTCGGATTCAGGATCATCCCCTTCACCGGCGCGGTGTTGAACTCGATCCGGTACGGAAAAATGGTGACGTACCCGTTTCCGGCGTGTGAGAAGGGATCGATGACCACGGGAAGCGCGTCGATGGAACTGCCGAACATCGCGGTGGTCGCCTCCACCTGCGATTCGAGGATCTTTCCGGTCTCGTAGGCGGTGGATTCATGTCCGGCGGGGTACAGAATCCGGAAGTGCGGGGTGTTCAGCTGTATCCAGTCCGCCTTTGGACGCTGAACCGTCGGGTGCAGCTGAGCAAGGAGCATCGTCGGAAGGAGTACGAACGCGGCAAACAGACATCGGCTCATAGCAAAGGGACGAGCGTGGTATAAATGGTGTAAAAATGCGCGTAGGCGCCGCCCAGCACGAACAGATGCCACAGTTCGTGGAATCCGAAATAGCCGGGAATGAGGTTCGGTTTGCGCAAGCCGTACACCACGGCGCCGATGGTGTAAGAGGCGCCGCCGATGCCGATGCCGGTGATCATGGGCCACCCATGGGCGGCATGAAGCGCGGGAAGCATCAGTACCGCCATCCAGCCCATGCCGAGATAGATGCCGAGGCTGAGCCATCTCGGGGCGTGCATCCAATAGACTTTCAGAACCCAACCCAGCGCCAGCAAGACCCAGGCCGTGATGAGGATGCCATAGCCGAGCCAGTTGGGAAGCGCGATCATGCAGAACGGCGTGTAACTCGCCGCGATGAGCAGGTAGATGCACATGTGGTCGAACCGCCGCCACAGGAAGATCCGTTGCGCCGATTTCTGAACCGTGTGGTACATGCCGCTGGTGAAGAGCATCACAGTGATGCCGATCACAAACACCGCCAAGGGCCAGGACGGATTGTCCGCCAGCATCGCGATGCCGAGAACAAGCGCCATCGCCGATCCGACCAGATGGGTGAGCGCGTTGACGGGTTCACGGAACCCCCAGAGCGGGATTGTTAAGGGTTGCAAAAAGACCGGTGGGGTGATGGGGTGATGGGTTAACTTCCGCCTTTCAAACCAAAGGAAAATACCATGAAACGGCTCCTTCCACTTCTTTTTTCATTCGTCCTGGTCACCCTGGCCCAAGCCCAGATCCGCGCCGATTACTATCTGCCGGAAGGGGTCTCCTACGACCCGGCGGTTCCGCAACTGATCCCTGGCGAGCGGCACTTGCATCATCATGAATTGGTGGCGTATCTGAAGGCGGTGGATGCCGTGTCGGACCGCATCACGATGACGCAAACCGGTGAGACGCACGGCGGACGGCCCCTGTTCCTACTCACGGTGACCTCGCCCGCGAACCAGGCGCGAATCGAAGACATCCGCAAGGCGCATCTGGCCATGCAGGCGCCGGACGAGAACACCCCCGTGATTGTCTGGATGGGGTATTCGGTGCATGGCAACGAGCCTAGCGGTGTGAATGCCGTGCCTTTGGTCGTGTATCATCTGGCCGCGGCGCGTGGTGAGGAGATCGACGCCATGCTGGAAAAGATGGTGATCCTCATCGAGCCGGCGATCAATCCCGATGGCATGGACCGCTTCGCCCATTGGACGAACACCTTGGCCGGACGTCATCCCTCCTCCGACCCGAACGACCGCGAGCACTCCGAAACCTGGCCTGGCGGACGCTTCAACTACTACAATTTCGATCTGAACCGCGACTGGATGCCCGTGCAGCAGCCTGAGAGCCGCGCGCGTTTGCGGAACTACCAGTTGTGGAAACCGAACGTGGTGACCGACCACCACGAGATGGGCACCAACGCCACCTTCTTCTTCCAGCCGGGCATTCCGAGCCGGAACAATCCGCTTTCTCCGCAAAAAGCGTTCGACCTCACCGCGAAAATCGGCGATGTGCATGCGCAGTATCTGAACCGCATTGGAAGCCTGTACTACACCAAAGAGAGCTTCGATGATTTCTACATCGGAAAAGGGTCGACCTATCCGGACATCACCGGCTCGGTCGGCATCCTGTTCGAGCAAGCCAGCAGCCGCGGCATGCGCCAAGACAGCGACAACGGCGTGGTGACCCTTCCCTTCACCATCAAAAACCAGTTCACGACCACCCTGTCGACCTTGAAAGCGTCGTTCGATCTGCGGATGGAGCTGCTTGCGCATCAGCGTGAGGTGCACAACGCCGCGGCGCGCGAAGCGGCCGCGCATGCTGTGAAAGCATATGTGTTCGGCGAAAAGCACGATCCGGCGCGGGTGTGGCACTTGCTCGACATGCTGAGCCACCACGACATCGCGGTTCATGAGCTGACGCGCGCGATCACCGTCGATGGAAAGACCTTCGAGCCGGGCTCGGCCTACCTCGTGCCGCTCGACCAGCCGCGCCACCGCCTCATCCGCGGCATGTTCGACACCATGACCAGCTTCACCGATTCGCTCTTCTATGACGTGAGTTCGTGGACACTTCCCCTCGCCTTCAATCTGGATTATGCCGCTCTTCAGGCGCGCTCGTTCGTGCCGGGAGTGATGGGTCGGCCAGTGGGGCTTCCCGCCTTCCCGCGCGGCGCGGTGGTCGGAGGATTTTCCGAGTACGCGTACGTCTTCGAATGGGACGGCTATTACGCGCCACGGGCCTTGAACCGACTGTTGAACGCCGGCTACAAAGTGAAAGTGGCGCAAGAGCCGTTCACCTTGCCGCTTGGCGACGGGTCCCTGAAAACCTTCACCTATGGCACCATCCTCGTGGCCTTGGGCATCCAGGACCAACCGGGTACGGTGCATGGCGTGATGGAAGCCATCGCCGCGGAAAACGCCATCCAGGTCTATGCGGTGAACACCGGCTTGGCTCAGGGCGGCATCGACTTGGGAAGTCCGAATTTCGCATCGCTCAAACCTCAGCGCGTGGCGATGCTCACCGGAAACGGCGTGGCCGCCAATGATGCCGGCGAGATCTGGCACCAGTTGGATGTGCGCTATGCGATGGAGATGACCCAGCTGGATGTGGACGCCTTCAACCGTGTCTCGCTCGACCGGTACACCACGATCCTGATGGCATCCGGCTCGTACGGCGGCATCAACTCGGGTGCGGTGGAGAAGCTCAAGCGCTGGGTGTCGGCCGGCGGCACGCTCGTCGTGTACGGCTCGGCTATCCAATGGGCGGCGCAGAACGGCTTGAGCGCCGCGAAGAGCAAAGAGCGCGACGAGGCGAAGCCGGACACGCGGATGCGCCGCTACATCGATGCCTCGGAGGAATCGGGCGCGCAGCAGATCGGTGGGTCCATCTTCCGGGCCACCATCGACCCGACGCATCCGCTCTTCTACGGATACCGCACCACCAGTATCCCGACGTTCCGGGACCACACCCTCATGATCGAATTGCCGTCACAGCCATACGCCTCGCCGATGCGCTATCCCGCCGACCCTCTCCTCAGCGGCTACATCTCCAAACCGCAGCTCGAACGCATCCGCAATTCGGCGGCCGTGGTGGTGAGCGCCAGCGGTTCCGGGAAAGTGATCGCGGCCACCGACAACCCCGTGTTCCGGTCGTTCTGGTTCGGCACCGACAAGCTGTTGGCCAACGCCA
>CAYVRS010000001.1:47311-49586 GCA_964454075.1 uncultured Chitinophagales bacterium | reverse complement strand
CGGTAAGCGCCTCGGCCCAGCCCCGGATGGTTTCGATGCGATACAATCCGGTGTTGTGGCCGTCTTCCCAGGTGAATTGAAGCGCGTAGGTGCCGATGGGGGTGATCGCACGCAAGGTGCGCACCTTCTGCGGCGCTTCGAGGAAGATCTCGGGGTCGATGGGCACACCCATGAGTTCGTGTCCGCCCCGGCACATCACGCAGGGGCAGGCCTGGCGGAATCCGTCGAGCGGAAAGGCGACGGAGAGTCCGTCGGCGAACCCCACCGTCAAGGTCTGGGCTTCTTTTTCAACAGAGATCGAAGTAAGGGCGAAGGACATGGTTAGGGGTTTATGAACGCTTGCGGACAGCCCTCCTTAACTCGTTTGTTAGTATTGGTCAAGGTGCTGTTTCTTAATGACTTATTTTTTTCTTGCTGTGAAAAAAAGCACTCACTAAAGTACTTCTTTTTTCCGTGCCGCGCGTGGTGACGCATTCTGTCACTCTCATTTCCTACCTTCCTTGCATGGACATCATTCAACTCCTTTTGGGCGCCGCCATCGGCGCCGCTATTGCCTGGCTGTACGCCAATTCCCGTTCCGCCAAAGACATCGCGATGGTCCGCGACCAGGCCAACGCCGCCGCCACGCGCCTTTCGATCATGGAAAAGCAACTTTCGGATTCGGAAGCCGCGCGCAGTGTTCTTCAATCCGACCACAACCGCCTCTCCACCGACTACGCCCGTCTCGAAGCCCAGTACCACATCCACAAGGAGGAAGTGGCCCAGCTCCGCGAGCGGTTCCGCTCCGATTTTGAAAACCTGGCGCAGAAGATCCTCGACGAGAAAACGGCCAAATTCACCGAGCAGAACAAGCTTAACATAGACCAGGTGCTTTCTCCCCTGCGCGAGAACCTCACCCGTTTCGAGAAGCAGGTGAACGACGCCTTCCAGGTGGAGACGCGCGAGAAGGCCACGCTCAAAGAGCAGATCCAGCAGCTTGCGCAGATGAACCAGCAGATGAGCGCCGATGCCATGAACCTCGTGAAAGCGCTCAAAGGCGATAACAAGGCCGCCGGCAACTGGGGGGAAGTGATCCTTGAACGGCTGCTCGAGCAATCGGGTCTGCAGGAAGGGGTCAACTATCTGGCCCAAGGCTCCTTCAAAGACGAGGATGGAAACGCGCGGATGCCGGATGTGGTCGTGACCCTGCCCGGCGACAAGCACATCGTGGTCGACTCGAAAGTCTCGCTCGTGAGCTACACCGACTGGGTGGCCGCCGAATCGGATGAAGACCGCCAACGCGCCGAAAAAGCCTTCGCGACGTCCGTCTGGAGCCACGTGCGCGGACTCTCCGACAAGAATTACGCCACCCTCTACGGCATCAACAGCCCCGATTTCGTGCTGCTGTTCATGCCGATCGAACCCGCCTACGCGATGGTGCTCCGCGCCGACGCCAACCTCTGGCAGAACGCGTACGACCGGAAGATCATCATCGTGAGTCCGACCACGCTCATGGCCACACTCACCACGGTCGCCAACATCTGGCGCCAGGAGCAGGGCATCAAAAACGCGGAGAAAATCGCGGAGGAAGCCGGAAAACTCTACGACAAGCTTTACGGCTTCGTGGAGGATTTCGAGAAAGTGGGCAAGCAGATGGAGACCTTGCGAGGCACCTATGCCTCGGCCGACAACAAGCTCCGCACCGGCACCGGAAACGTGCTCAAACGCGCGGAAGCCATGAAGAAGCTCGGAGCCAAGGCCACGAAACGGCTGGGTGGGAAGGATGTCGACACCGACGGCGAGTCGGACGACTGAGCCTCAATTCTCGACCTGGATCTCCGGCACATCCCCCGCGGTGATGTCGAGCCGGTACTGTTTCATGCCCGTGAAGCCGTTCGCGTTCGGGAACAGCGGATCGCTGCCCGGGTCCGTGCGCAACACCATGTAGAGCGTGAGCAGTGAATCGCTGCGGAAATTCACGCTGTAGGTCCACACCGGGTTCCGCGGAAAAATGCGCCGCTCCTCGTCGCTCAACTCCTTGAGGAAGGTGAAGGTGCCGCCATTGCGCTGGGCCATGGCGGAGAGGGCGACGCCCGCTTCGGTGCCGGCGCGCCGGTAGACATACTCTTTTTCGATGGTGGGCAGGTCGTATTGCGCGCGGTACCATTGGTTGCCCTGCGAGAAGACGGTGAACATGCTCCAGAAGAAGACACCCAGGGTGAGGCGGTTCTGAATCGACGCCTTGTCGGAGCCAAGCAGGAACCCGACGGCCCAGATTGCGACGATGGCCGCGGTG
>CAYVRS010000001.1:34846-47301 GCA_964454075.1 uncultured Chitinophagales bacterium | reverse complement strand
GGTGACGACCCGGCGAAGGCCCGCCACGTCGTTGAGCAGGGCGAGGGCGAGGTCTTTCGTGCTGAGGGTCATGGCGCTTGCTCCTGAAGGAACTGGCGCTGCTCGGCGCGGTAGGCCTCGAGCTCGTTGTTCAGCCGTTGGATTTCAGCCTGGTTGGCCTCGTGGCGGCGCTGGTTCAATTCCGTGGCGCCGGCCGCCAGGATCAAGGATACGCCGAGGATGAGCAGATGGATGAGGGATTTCCGGAGTCGGGTGAGGATCATGCCGGAAGATAGCGAAGGCGGACGTGAATCAGCGTCCGGCGTCGGTCGCGGCATCCAGAAACGCCTGGAAATCCGGATCCATGCCTACCACATGGATGCGGTGGATCGTGCCGTCGGGCGTGAGCAGGAGCTTGGCGGGAGAGAACGGAAGCAGGTCGGCGCGCAGGGCGTCGGAGCCCGTCCACGTGCGCACCGGAAACAGGAAGCCGTTGCGTTGCATGAACTCGGCCACCTCGGCATCGGACTCGGCCGGGGCAAGCCAGACCAGGCGGATGGGGTGGCGCCAATAGTCGCGCATCCAGATGCCGAGTTCGTCGATGCACGACTGGCAGTGGGTGGGCGGCGCCACCAGGATCACAGTGGGCAGCACCGGATCAAGTGGCGCGTGGAGAGAATCGAGGATGGTCGTCCATGCGGCGCCTTTCTCGGCGCTGCGGAAGGTCTCGGAGGACTGGTGTGATTCGCAACCGACAGTCAGGACGACTAGCACGGCGGCCTTAATGATGATCGCCACGGATGAAGTGGACATAAGTGAGAAGGATGAGGATGGGGGTTAGAATCAACGTACGCAACAATGCGCCGACATCCTGTATTCCTCGCAACAAAAGCATGTCGGGATTGGAGAAGACGTCGAGATGGGATCGGAGCCAGTCGCCGGCGACCTCGGCGACCGGGTTCGCCGCCCAGCCTGGCGACAAGGAAAGGAGTCCGCTGTAGCCCAAGGGCAGAAGGAACAACACCAGCAGCAACACGAGGATGGCGGTCGCGCTCGCGCCTATGAACCGGAGGATCAGCGCCGCAGCCATACCCAGGAACAGATGGAAGACGAGTACGTTAGCCAAAGACAACCAAGCGATTCGCATCTCGTCGATGGCGCCCAGATATAGAACCGCGTAGGGTAAAGTCGCGAACATGGCAAGGATCGACGTATGTACGAACGCCACACCAATCACTACGGACCGGTTCCGGATCCGCGCCAATCGATATTGCACCGCCTCCGGATGGAAGAACACATGGTGCAGCGCTGACAGTTGCACGAAGAAGGTCAGGGTGATCCAGATCGAGAGCGAGGACGTGATGGGAATCAGCATCGGTCCGGCGAGTGCCGGATCCGGCACCCGACCCAGAAGCCAAGCCGACACACCAATGAACCCGATCATCACAAATGTGCTCACCATGCGCAGATGGAGGAAGAGCTGATAGCGGAGCAGTGTGATCATAAGGCCTCCCGGAACAGGTCGATGTAGGTGGATTGAAGGGATTCGCGATCACGACCAAGATCTCGGATCAGTTCCCCTCGTTTCAGGATGAGGATGCGGTCGCAGGCGTCGTCCAGTTCATAGAGGATATGGGACGAAATCACCACCAGGTGCCCCATCGCTGCGACCTCGCGCACCATGAGCATGACTTCGTGCCGGTCGACCGGATCCAGCCCTTCGAACGGCTCATCGAGCAGCACCACCGGCGGCATGCCGAGGAAGGCGCTCAGGATGCCGAGCTTCTTCAGCATCCCCTTCGAATAGGCCTTGGCCGACTTTTTCAGATGTTCGGTCATGCCCAAACGCTGGATCATCCGCATCTCGAAGTCCGAACACATGGAGTGTTCCATCCGCCTCTGGAAACGAAGCCAGCCCTCGCCCGAGATCCGGATGGGAACTGTGAATGTCTCCGTCTGCAAGCCCATGCGCGATAATGCATCGGGGATCCGGATGACGCCCTCGTCGGGAAGGATGGCCCCCGCGAGCAGTTTCAGGGTGGTGCTTTTTCCAGAGCCATTCGGACCGATGAGTCCGATCACGGTGCCCGGTTCGAGTTGGAACGACACACCCTTGAGCGCGGCATCACGCCGGAACGACTTCCGGACACGGTCAAAAGTCAAACTTGTAGACATAGACATGATTGGTGGTGGGGGAATAGGTGTAGAGCGTCGAGTCGGCATAGACGGAGATTTTGCTCGGGTACCTGATTTCGAACAACGCCTCGAGCCGACCATGAAAATTGAAGCATTGAATGGGTTGGGAGGATTCGGATTGGCTATCGCTCAAAAAACAGGCAAGCGTCACTGTTAAAAAGGCGGAGTGATGCGTTTTCCACTTGAAAACAGGGGCTCCTGCGCTTCGAGAGTCCAATTCCGGGTTTTCAGGCAGGATGGTGTTGTCAAATGAAAGGTGGGTTCCATTCCTGAGAAAAAGGTCTGCGCGATGGTTGAAGTAGCGGTATCTGAGCAAATCCCCGGCCGCATTCTTTGTATGATCCGTAATTCCTTCAGGTGGGTATTGAATCGGCAGGGATCCCTGAAGCCTGGTGAAGCTCCCCGAATCAGGGTTCACCGAGTAAGTATCCTCAAATTCCATATCGAATGTACCCATCCATAATTCGTCGTCGCGAATTCCGAGCAAGGTCATGGGTGGTTTTTCGGAGACAAACTCAGAGACGTACTCCAAAGAGGGATCCAGCTCAATGATCTTTCGTTGGGCGAAATCGACCACAAACACACGGTTATCAATAATGGTTAGGTCAATCGGATCTGACAACTCACCCGGTCCGTGTCCAATTCTTTGGTAACGGTTCAATAGGTTGAAATGAAGATCTGTTGTGACGATCTCTTTGGTTTTGCGGCTGAGCATGAAAAAAGTCGAATCTTCAAGAGACAGTGCATTGATCTCGAACACACCAAGACCTGCCAAGCTGATGGAGTCTGAAGGAGGCAGTTCAAGAAGGGCTGGTATAGCCTGATTGGACGAAGCGCGATGGCAACCTAAAAGGAGAAGGGTTGAAAGCAGAAGCAAGTGTGGGTTCATGGGGCGATTATTTAAAAAAATAATCGTGGGGGGCCACCACGATGAGGTTGCGGGTTGTCCGCGGATGTTACAGCAAATCAGCGATGAACTTGATGTAGCAATCCGTCGCACACACGGTTCTTTTCCAAGACCAGGATGGCGTTGAATTGATGCATTTCGTCGCGCATTCGAGGTAATTGTCGAGTGGACCAGGCTCCGGTTCGGCTTGCGCTTGGGCGATGCCCGGCAGCATCATCGACACGAGGGCAAGCGCAGTGGCGGTTTTTTTGATGGATTTCATGGCTTTGGTTTCCCATGGATTGGGTTGGTTTTTTTGTGAGATGCGGATGCCCCGAAGCAAGTCTAACTATAGTTTCCTCACGAATCAAACCCAATCGTTCCTAAATCTGTGCTTGTTTTTCAGGGGTTTAGGAATGGCATATCCTTTAATCCGAAGAATTATAAAAAACTAATGTAAGATTTTTCGGAATTCCGCCTCTACAAGGGAAGAGGTCGGTCACAATCTTAGTCATATTTAACCCAGTCAGGAACCCCCGTCATGAGACGCATTGAAATTAGCAAAGCCAAATCCATTCTTATGTCGCATCTGAACCACATCACCGGAATCACGAAATGGGCCCGGTTGATGGGATACAACCGCATCGAATTCTCGCGCAGTTTTAAGAAGAACTTCGATATGTCGCCGAAAATGATGTTCCACAATGTGCGAGTGGATTCGATCATGGTCTATCTCGCGCAACACCCCGACGTAAAGCATTACGAGGTGGCCATCCGGTTCGGATTGCGCGACGAAAAGGCTTTATACGATTATCTGAAATACCATCACAACACGTCGCCTAGCGAAGTCAAAGCGTTTTCGTTAGAAAGCGCATGGGAGCGTCGCCGTCGGTGAATCCTTCGCGGCGGTACAGGCGCGCGGCGGGGTTGTCGTCGCGCACTTCCAGGGTCACTTTTCCGCACCCGAGGCTGCGCGCATGGCGCGCCACAGCGTCGAGCAGGGCCTTGCCCGCGCCTTGTCCCCGCGCCCAGGGAGCCACGCTCAGATCGTGCACGTTCACCAGAGGCTTCGCGCCGAAGGTGCTGTAGCCCATGAAGCAGATGGCCACGCCGAGCGGCGCACCAGACTCGTCTTCCACCAAGATTGAGAAGGCACCCGGCACGGTCGGCAGGTCCGCGCGCAGTTTCGTTTTCACCGCTTCGCTCAAGGCCTTGGCGCCGCCCATCGGGTCCTGCGCGTACAGGTCGAGCATCGCGATCACGCGATCAAGGTCGTCGGAAGAGCGGTAGTCGGCGAGTCGTGTGTGCATGATGTGTCGTTCTTGCAGGGGCGGCGTGTATGTATGGGCGCATCGCATGCGCCCCTGTGCAAAGGGCGCGAGCCCTTAGCCTGATTTGTACTTGTACAGATTTTGCGCGCCCACGGCCTCCGTGGCCTGGTTCAGCGCATAGGCGCTGTCGAAGAGCACGATCGGGTTTCCGTCGAGGTCGAAGGTGACCGCCGTGCTGTAGCTTTTCGACAGTTTTCCGATCAAGCTGTCGTCTTTCGGCAGCCAACGCGCGGTATGGTAGGGCACGGGCGACAGTGTGATTTCGACGCGGTATTCCGACATCATCCGATGCTTCACCACGTCGAACTGCAGCGCACCGACCGTTCCCAGCAGCAACTCATTCCCCACGCCGTTCGGCACTTCGAACACGTGCACCACGCCTTCTTCGCTGAGCTGCTGCAAGCCTTCGCGCAGCTGCTTCCGCTTGAACGGATCGCGGCTGCTCGCCTTCATGAAATGCTCGGGCGAGAAGAGGGGGATCACATCGAACCGCACCTTCTCTTTTTCCGACAGGGTGCTTCCGATCCGGAAATCGCCCGGGTTGAACAGGGCGAGGATGTCGCCCGGGTAGGCTTCTTCCAACAGCTCGCGCTCGTCGCCCATGAGCGAATGCGGCGTGCTCAGTTTCACTTTCTTGCCGGTGTCGCTCATCACGACTTCCATCCCCCGGCGGAATTTTCCGGACGCGACCCGCACGAAGGCGGTGCAGTCGCGATGGTCCGGATTCATGTTGGCCTGCATCTTGAAGATGAAGCCCGAAAAACCCTCCCCGATACCACGCTCCTGCCCCGAATCGGCCACATAGGCCTGCGGAGAAGGGGCAAGTGTCGAGAAATGCGACAGGAAGAGGTCGAGGCCGAAGTTGTTGAGCGCCGATCCGAAGAACACGGGCGAGACCTTCCCGCTGCGGAAATCGGCCATGTCCATCTCGGAGAACTCGTCACCGATGAGCTCCACGATGTCAAGAAGCTCGGTCTTGTCGCCATGGTTGATCCGGCTTTTGGCCAAGCCCGTGGCCAGGTCGGTGACGTCCGCCTCGGCCACATAGGCGCCGTGCTCGACCTTGGTGTAGCGGTGCAATTCCTTGGCTTTGAGGTCGTACACGCCTTCGAACTCGCTTCCGTAGCCCACGGGCCAGGTGGCGGGAATCGGGCGCAGCCCCAGCTTGTTCTCGATGTCGGAGAGCACTTCGAGCGGACTCATCCCCGGCCGGTCGCATTTGTTCACGAAGGTGATCACCGGTGTGCCGCGCAGCTTGCAGACCTCGTAGAGTTTTTCTGTCTGCGTCTCCACGCCTTTGGCGACGTCGATCACCATGAGGGCGCAGTCGGCCGCGACCAAGGTGCGCAGCGTGTCTTCGGAAAAGTCCTTGTGGCCCGGAGTATCGAGCAGGTTGTACTTGATGCCGTCTTTCTCGAAGCGGAGCACCGAGCTGGTCACCGAAATGCCGCGTTCCTGCTCGATCGCCATCCAGTCGCTCAGCGCCGCTTTTCCGGCTTTGCGCGATTTGACGGCTCCGGCCTCGCGGATGGCGCCGCCATACAGAAGCAGCTTCTCCGTGAGGGTGGTTTTCCCGGCATCCGGGTGCGAAATGATGGCGAAGGTGCGCCGGATGGCGGCTTCGTGGAGAACGGAATTGGACATCAGTTCCCTGCGCGGGTCCTCTGGATGAATGCTTCGTTGTCGACCACCGGACGCTCCGTGTCGTTCGCCAACTCGATGGTGGTGCCGTAGATCATCTTCAGGCGGTTCGCCATGGCGTCGTAGGTGATCTTGTCCGGCGAATCGCTCGGCTGGTGGTAGTCGTCGTGGATGCCCGTGAAGAAGAACGCGAACGGTACGCCCAGGCGGCCGAAGTTCCAGTGGTCGCTGCGGCGGTAGATCTGCTGCGGGTCGTTCAAATCATTCAAACCCGGATCCAAAAAGATCTTCGTGGTTTTGTCATTCGCCGCGCGCACGAGGCTGTCCACTTTCGAAGAGATCAACGAGGCGCCGATCAGATACACGTAGTTTGTGTCGCCGCTCTCATAGCGCTTGGCTTCGATGCGGCCGATCATGTCGATGTTCAAGGCCGCAGCCACATTGGCGATGGGCACGGTCGGATTGTCGGAGTAGTAGCGCGAGCCGAGCAGGCCTTTCTCTTCGCCGGTGACGTGCAGGAAAAGCACGGAGCGGCGCGGACCCGCACCCGCTTTTTTCGCTTCGGTGAGGGCGTTGGCGATGGCCATGAGTCCGACGGTGCCGGACCCGTTGTCGTCGGCGCCGTTGTAGATGCGGTCGCCCGATTCATCGGCGGCGCCCACGCCCACGTGGTCGTAATGCGCCATGAGCACGATCACTTCGTGCGCCAGTTCGGGGTCCGAGCCGGAAAGGAGCGCGGCCACGTTGCGGCCCGGGAAGGGTTCGTCGCCTGTCACGCCGTTCACGGAAAGGCTGGCCGAGACGGCGCGCGGGGTGAAGTTGCGCGGGTTGGCGGCCAACGACGCCTCGAGATCGCGCACCCCTTGTTCGGTGAGGCCGCCGCCGAGGATGGCCGAAGCCAGGTCCGGCTGAATCGTGTAATACTGCAGTTGGAGGCGGGGTTGCGCGTTGGCCGCAGGCAGACGCAGACCCGAGGGTTCGCCGAAGCCGCCCCGCATGAGGTCGACGTCGAGGGCGAAGTCGGCGGCGGAGTCGGACGAGATGGTGATGATGCCCTTCGCGCCGCGGTTCAACACGAGGTCGCGGTACCGACGGTTCGGTGTCCAACCGGTGGCCGACGACGGAATGTCGTTGAAGATCAGCATGTAGTTGCCACGCACGTCCACCCCGTCGAGATGACGGATGCCGAGCGTGGTGTCCTGGATACCCAATCCGCCGAAGACGATGGCGCCTTCCTGCGGACCGCGGGCGCCGGAGATCACCAGGATGGGATCGGAGTGGTCCGCATTCGCTGTCAACGTTTTCGTGCCCGAGGTCGTGGTGAAGGTGAACGTGTAGCCGCGGGTCACACTGCCGACAAACGGCACGGTCTGGAAATACGTGCTGTCGTCGCCGGCGGGCTGAAGCCCCAATCCCTTATGGAAATCGGCCAGATAGCGCGCGGCGATGAGCTCTTCCGGAGAGGAGGTGTCGCGGCCCTGCATCGAATCATCCGCCAAGGTGTAGATGTGCGGACGGATGAATTCCGGCGTGATGGCGCTCGTGAACGTGTAGCCCTTGTCGGTGCGCTGCGCCGGGGTGAGCGGAAGCTCCTGCGTCTTGCAGGCGTTGAGCAGAAGAAGGCCGGCGGATGCGGCCAGGAGGAGTCGGGTCATGAGGGAACGGTTTCGGGGATGGATGGAAGGTCGAGATGGAAGTCGGTGACGTCCTCATCCACATACAGCACCACTTTCTGCTCGCGGATCATCTCGAGGATGGCCAGGAACATGACGACGATGAGGATGCGGGTGGCGTCTTCAGGAATCAGCGTACGGAACGATTGGCGCCCGCCGCTGCGCAGTTTGCCGAGCAGGATCTTCTCCTGCTCTTCGATGGAAGTCTTCACGAGCTCCACATTGTGCACCACGGGCGGACGGTTGCCGCGGTTCAACACCTGCATGTACGCGGAGATGAGGTCGAACAAGGTGAGTTCGCGGAGCAGCTCTTCGGAATCGTCGGCGGCCTCCACCCGGTCGGGCGACACGTTGCCCCGTCGGTAGTAACGGCGTTCATGCTCGTCGAGCAGGCGCATCTCCTCGCCCATCTCCTTGAAGCGCTTGTATTCGAGCAGGCTCTGCACCAGCTCGTACCGCGGATCGGCCTCGTCGAACTCGGTGTCTTCGGGCCCTTCTTCGCGCGGGAGCATCATCTTGGCCTTGATCGACATCAGCGAGGAGGCCATGTAGATGAACTCGGACGCCACACCCAGATCCAGCTCGTCCATGAAATGCAGGTACTCGAGGAACTGGTCGGTGATGTAGGCGATCGGGATGTCGTAGATATCCAGCTCGTCCCGTTTGATGAAGAACAGGAGCAAGTCGAGCGGACCTTCGAAATTCGTGAGCTGCACGCGATACATGCGGGCAAAGATACCGCTTTCAAGGTTGCGGTTGAAGCTGCACAGATTTAGGAACGAAAGTGCGACCCCTCCCCTTGCGACTCACTTAACGAACCGTTAGGTTTGCCGAAACCCCCACTTCAAGTTCAGGACCATGAGAGGAATCCGGGAATTGAAGGAGGCGTTCGCTCGGGATGACAACTCGCAACTCGGAGATTCATTGGAACAGGTCGAACTGGCGCTTCATCAATTTCTGCGTCGTCAGTTCCGTGCCGAATATGCCGATGCCCAAGACGCCGTTCAACAAACCATCGTCGCCTTCTACCAGTCCGTCAAACGAGGCCTGATCCATTCTGATGAGCGCCTCGGTGCCTATGTGAGCACCATCTGCAAACGCGAATACATGCGGACCGTCGCACGAGATTACATCATCCGCGATCTGGCGGAGATGGATGTGGAATACGGTCGGGATGCCACGCAGGCCGCGCGCTTGGAAGACCGTGAAAAGCGCGACCGGCTCCGCCAATGCCTGTCCAAATTGAATGAGGAGCAGGTCGCGTTCATCGTCCAATGGTTCTACGATCCGGATGTGGCCCGGCTCGCTGAGTCGCTCGGACTCACGAAAAGCTCCATCTCCACCCGAAAACACCGCATCCTGCGCATCCTGGTGACCTGTGTCAACAAGTGATCATTGACTCCAAGGCATGGGTTTCGCGCCTTTGAGCGCATGCTCCATCAGCACGGTATGGATGCACTGGGCGTCCGGCTGGGTCTCGATCTTGCGATGTCCACCCTCGTCCGTGAGCTCCCATCGGCAGCGGGTGTCGGCCAGGTACGCCTCCCGCACGAACGCGAGGTACTTGCGGAGCGCTGGAGAGGAGATCGGCGTGAGCACTTCCACCCGCGCGTCAAGGTTCCGGTGCATCATGTCGGCCGAGCCGATGTAGGTCTGCTCGTCTCCGCCATGGTGGAAATGGTACATCCGCGAATGCTCCAGGTACCGGCCGACGACCGAATGCAGGCGGATGTGCTCGCTGAGTCCCGGCACGCCCGGACGCAGCCGCGTCACGCTGCGCACCACGCCGTCGATCCGCACGCCGGCCTGCGAGGCCTCGTACAGCGCGCTGATGATGCCCGGATCTTCGAGGTTGTTCGTCTTCAGGAAGATCGACGCCGGCCGACCCGCCCTCGCCTCCTCCGTCTCGAACCGGATGAGCTCGAGCATCCGGTTCCGCAGAAAGAGCGGCGCCACAAGCAGCTTCCCGTAGCCTTGCTCCGGTGCGAACCCGGTCAGGAAGTTGAACAGCGCGGTGACGTCGTCGGCGATGTCCTCGTCGCAGGTGAACAGACCATAATCCTCATATAGCTGCGCGGTGTCCGGGTGGTAGTTCCCCGTGCCGATGTGGCAGTACGTGCGCAGGCCGTCTTCCTCCTCGCGCACCACCATGGTCACTTTCGAGTGGATTTTGAGTCCTGTGAGACCGTACGCCACGTGCACCCCGGCTTTCTCGAGTTTCTGCGCCCACTCGATGTTCCGCTCTTCGTCGAACCGGGCCTTGAGTTCCACGAGCACCGCCACCTGCTTGCCGTCTTGCGCCGCGTTCATCAAGGCGTGCATCACAGCCGAATCACGCGAGGTTCGGTACAAGGTCTGCTTGATGGCCAGCACGTTCGGGTCTTTGGCCGCTTCCTCGATGAAGCGCTGCACCGAGGTGGCGAAGCTGTGGTAGGGATGATGCACCATGAAATCGCCTTTCCGGATGGTGGCGAAGATGTCGGGCGACTGTTCGTCGATGGCATGCCGCAAGGCCGGATGCAGCGTGGGCGTGAACGGCGTGTAGCGCAGGTGGTCGAAGCCCTTGATCTTGTACAGCTCGACGGCGTCGGCCAGGCCGATGGGACCGATGATCTCGAACGTGTCCATCCGCGCGATGCCCATGTTGTCCATGAGCAGGTTCTTGATGTGCTGCGGCGTGTCCGCATCCACCTCCAAACGCACCACTTCCGCGAAGCGGCGCTCGCGCAGTTCTTCGGAAATCAGCTCCAGCAGATCGTCGGCCTCTTCCTCGTTGCGCTCCATGTCGGCGTTGCGCGTAAGGCGGAAGACATTGGCGGACAAGATGGTGGCTCCGGGGAACAGGCGGTCCATCTTCGCACGAACCAGCTCTTCGATCACGATGAGCGAGATCGAATCGTCGTCTTTATCCACCGTGATCCAGCGCGGACGGTTCGATGGGATCTTGACCCGCGCGAACAGGTTCGCATTGATCTTGGGATCGTGCAGCTCGACCGCGAAACTGCGGCTCTTGTTGGAAATCAGCGGAAAGGGATGCGATTGGTCGACCACCAGCGGCGTGAGGATCGGAAACAGCTGCCGGTTGAAATATTGGTCCATCTTCGCCCGCTGGGCGTCATCCAGCTCCTCATAGGTCAGGAAACGGATGTTCTGATTGCGAAGCTCCGGCACCAGCGAATCGAAAAACGTGCCGCGCAAGGCCTTGATCATCTCTTTCACATCGGTCCGGATGGCGCGCAACTGCTCGGAAGGCGTCTTCCCATCCACCGACGGATGCACCACGCCGGCCTGAAGCTGACGCTTGAGTCCGCCCACGCGCTTCTGGAAAAACTCGTCCAGATTGGACGCCACGATGCCGATGAATTTCACCCGCTCGAGCAAGGGCGTCTCGGGATTCCGAGCCAGTTCCAAGACCCTCCAGTTGAAGCTGAGCCAGCTGAGCTCGTAGTTCAGGAAGTGGGACGGGTCGAGGCCGGGATGTCCGTTCGACAATTCGCGCGCAAACTCGGTATTGGGATGGGATTTTCTCATGAGCGATGAAGGGTGTACCTTTGTCGGAAGGTACAATGAACGAACGAATTCCCACGAACGGTGTCCAATCCCCTCCTGAACGCAACCACCCGCGAAGCCGCTTTCGAGCAGACCGTGCGGCCCGCTTCGCTCGATGAGTTCATCGGCCAGCGCAAGATCATCGACAACCTGACGGTGTTCATCCGCGCGGCGAAGATGCGCAAGGAACCGCTCGACCACGTGCTGCTGTCGGGTCCGCCCGGCCTGGGAAAGACCACGCTGGCCGCCATCATCGCGGTTGAGATGGGCGTGGGGATGAAAACGACGACGGGTCCGGTGCTCGACAAGCCGGGCGACCTCGCCGGCATGCTCACCAACCTCGACGAGGGGGACGTGCTGTTCATCGACGAGATCCACCGGCTCAACCCGGTGATCGAGGAATATCTGTATTCGGCGATGGAGGACTACAAGCTGGACATCATCATCGATTCGGGTCCGAACGCGCGCAGCATCCAGATCGACCTCAAGAAATTCACGCTCATCGGCGCCACCACCCGCAAGGGGTTGCTCACCGCGCCTCTACGGGCACGGTTCGGCATCGACGCCCGACTCGATTATTACGATGTGGAACTGCTGCAATCGATCACGGAACGGAGCGCCGGCATCTTGGGCATCGGCATTTCAGATGAAGGGGCGTACGAGATCGCCCGCCGAAGCCGGGGAACCCCGCGCATCGTGAACCGCCTCCTTCGGCGCACCCGCGATTTCGCGGAAGTGGCCGGGAAGAAAGTGATCGATGCGGAGATCGCGGACAAGGCGCTGAACGCGTTGGATGTGGACAAACGCGGCCTCGACGACATGGACATCCGCATCCTTCAGGCCATCATCCAGAATTACAAAGGCGGACCGGTGGGCGTGGGCACGCTGGCGGTAGCCGTCGGCGAAGACAAAGGCACTATCGAGGAAGTCTACGAACCGTTCCTCATCCAAGAGGGTTTTTTGCAGCGAACGCCGAAGGGCCGCGTCGTGACCCCGAAGGGCTACGACTATCTCGGCATTCCGATGTCAGGCGTGGGCCCCGACCTTTTCGGTTAGCGGTTTCACACGGATGAACGTCTTCTTGCAGGAAGAGCAACGGAATTTGCGCAACGGAATCACCGCACTGAGGGTTTTGGTGATGGGTCCGCGGTGCACCCGATGCGGCGTGGTGCCGCAACTCCCACAGGTGGCGGTGGTGAG
>CAYVRS010000001.1:0-34836 GCA_964454075.1 uncultured Chitinophagales bacterium | reverse complement strand
GATCGGCGGATCGGGCGACGCAAGAGTTTCATGAGGCCGTAAACAAGCGCAAATGGAGCCAGAACGACGAGGAGTTGGAGGAGCATCCCTCATTATACCGTCAGAATTTCGTATTTTCAAGGTCTTGACAGATTACGATCCAACCTCAATAGCACTACAGTAATGAAACGTTTGTTCACCTCGGAATCGGTATCAGAAGGCCATCCCGACAAAGTGTCTGATCAGATTTCCGATGCGATTCTGGACGCCATGCTTGCGCAGGATCCGCAATCGCGTGTCGCCGTCGAAACCCTTGTGACGACCGGTTTGGCGGTGATTTCCGGTGAAGTGACCACCAAGGCCTATGTCGATGTGCAGGAAGTGACCCGCGGCGTGATCCGTGAGATCGGATACACCAAGCCCGCCTACCGCTTCGATGCCGACTCCTGCGGCATCCTGGTCAGCATCCACACGCAGAGTCCTGACATCGCGCAAGGCGTGGATTCGGACGAGTCGAAAGCCCAAGGCGCCGGCGACCAAGGCATGATGTTCGGCTATGCCATCAAAGAGACCGAACAGCTGATGCCTTTGAGCATCCAATTGTCGCACGACCTGGTGCGCGAACTCGCGGCCATCCGCAAGACGACCTCGCTGATGCCTTATCTCGCTCCCGATGCGAAGAGCCAGGTCACGATCGAGTACGACGGAAACGGAAAACCCAAGCGCGTGGACACCATCGTCCTCTCCACCCAGCATGACGAAGACGTGGACCAAGCGCAGATCCGCGCCGATGTGGTGAAGCACCTGCTTCCCAAAGTGATTCCTGCCGGCATGATGGATGCCGACACCATTCTCCACGTGAACCCGACGGGCAAATTCGTGATCGGCGGTCCGCACGGCGACACCGGACTCACCGGCCGCAAGATCATCGTGGACACATACGGCGGACACGGCGCCCACGGCGGCGGTGCGTTCTCAGGCAAAGATCCTTCGAAAGTGGACCGCAGCGCGGCCTATGCGGCACGCCATATCGCGAAAAACCTTGTCGCCGCCGGCTTGGCCGACCGCGCCCTCGTCCAATTGGCTTACGCCATCGGCGTGGCTGAGCCGGTTTCGATCGCGGTGAACACCTACGGAACCGGCGTGAAGTCGGACGTGGAGCTGGCCGCGATGGTCGCCAAAGAATTCGATTGCACACCGGCCGGCATCGTCAAACGTTTCAACCTGAAGCGCGCGATCTACCGCCCGACCGCGGCCTACGGACACTTCGGCCGCCCTGAATTTCCTTGGGAACAGCTCGATTTCGTTTCCAAACTGGCTTAATCCAAACCCCAACAAGAACCACCCATGGCAAAAGAATTTGACGTTGTCGTCATCGGTTCCGGTCCTGGCGGCTATGTGGCCGCCATCCGCGCCACCCACTTCGGCATGAAAACCGCGATCGTCGAGAAACGCGATCTTGGCGGCGTCTGCCTCAACATCGGTTGCATTCCGACCAAAGCCTTGCTGAAGTCGGCCGAAACCGTCGAGTCGATCAAGCATGCGGCCGAGTACGGCGTCACCGCCGGCGAGGTGAGCTTCGACTTCACGAAGATCATCTCCCGCAGCCGCGGCGTGGCGGACAAACAGAGCAAAGGCATCCAGTACCTCATGAAGACGAACAAGATCGAGGTCGTGAAAGGCCACGGGAAGTTCGCCAGCAAGTCGGAACTGGCCATTCTGGATGAGAACGGCGTGGAAGTGGACCGTCTCAAAGCCAAGCATTTCATCATCGCCACGGGCGCGCGCAGCCGCGAGCTTCCATCCCTCAAGTTCGATGGTGAGACCGTCATCAACTCCGAGCGCGCCATGAAGCTGGAGCAACAGCCCAAGCGCATGGTCATTGTGGGCGCCGGCGCCATCGGCGTGGAGTTCGCCTATTTCTATCACACGCTGGGCACGGAAGTGACCATCGTGGAGCTGCAGAAAACCCTGGTTCCGATCGAAGACGAAGACGTGGGCAAAGAGCTCGGCAAGATCTACAAGAAAGCCGGCATGAACCTGATGCTCGAAAGCACGGTCGAGAAGGTCGAGAAGAAAGGAGGCAAGGTGCTGGTCACCGTGAAGACGCCGAAAGGCGAAGAGATCATCGAAACGGATGTGGTCCTGTCCGCCGTCGGCGTCGTCGGCAACGTGGAAGGCCTTGGCCTGGACGAGATCGGCGTGAAGCACGAGCGCGGAAGCATCGTGGTCGACCGCAAGACCATGCAGACCTCGGTGCCAGGCATCTACGCCATCGGCGATGTGGCCGGCGCGCCATGGCTCGCCCACAAGGCCTCGCACGAGGCGGTGTATGTGATCGAAGCCATCGCCGGCAAGAATCCGAAAGCCATCAATTACGAGAACATCCCGGGTTGCACGTATTGCAAGCCAGAGATCGCCTCGGTCGGACTCACCGAAAAAGCCGCCAAAGAGCGGGGCTATGATGTGAAAGTGGGCAAGTTCCCCTTCTCGCCGAATGGCAAAGCGCAGGCTGCCGGACATCCCGAAGGCTTCGTCAAAGTGGTCTTCGACGCGAAATACGGCGAGTGGCTCGGTTGCCACATGATCGGCTACGGTGTCACGGAAATGATCGCGGAAGCCGTTGTGGCGCGTGACCTCGAAACCACCGCGCACGAGATCATCACCGCGGTGCACCCGCATCCGACGCTGTCGGAAGCCGTGATGGAAGCCGTGGCCGAGGCCTACGGCGAAGGTGTGCACCTGGGAACGCCCGCGAAACACTGAACCGACTCCGCGTCATCGATCTGGGCGCGATGCCCTATCGCGAGGCTTGGGACCTCCAAGCCTCGTTTCAGCGGAAGCTGATCGAGGAGAAACTGCAGGTCCGCAACGGCGCCGTCATCGACGAGCCGTCGCCGGACCTGCTTCTTTTTGCGGAGCATCCGCATGTGTTCACCTTGGGCAAGAGCGGCGACGCGTCGCACTTGCTCCAAGCGTCCGCCGAGTTCGTGAAGATCGACCGCGGCGGCGACATCACGTACCACGGTCCGGGGCAGGTCGTCGGTTATCCCATCCTCGACCTTGACCGGCATTACACCGACATCCATCGCTATCTGCGCGAGTTGGAGGAGGTCATCATCCGCGTCTGCGCCGAGTACGGCATCACGGCCGGACGCGAAGCCAAGCTCACCGGGGTCTGGGTGGATGGCGCCAAGATCTGCGCGATGGGCATCAAATGCTCGCGCTGGGTCACCATGCACGGCTTCGCGCTGAACGTGAACACCGACCTGGGGTACTTCGGACACATCGTGCCCTGCGGCATCACCGACAAGCCGGTGACCAGCCTCCACGCCTTGTTGGGCCTTGAGGTGGATCCGGAGGAGGTCAAAGCCCGCATCCTGCGTCATTTCAGTGAGGTTTTCAATACCCGTATCTTACAGCCATGATCATCGAAACCGATTCCCCCTCCACCAAACGCCGCCCCGACTGGCTGCGTGTGAAACTTCCCCAAGGTCCTGTCTTCAAAGAGGTGGCCGACATCATCAGTTCGCACAAGCTGAACACCGTGTGCGCCGAAGCCCGGTGCCCGAACATGGGCGAATGCTGGAGCGCCGGCACCGCCACGTTCATGATCCTCGGGGATGTGTGCACGCGCTCCTGCGGGTTCTGCGCCATCAAGACCGGACGTCCGCCCAAAGACCTGGATTGGGATGAGCCGAACCGTGTGGCCAGCGCCGCGAAACTCATGAACCTGAAGCATGCCGTGATCACGTCTGTGAACCGCGACGAGCGTAAAGACGGTGGCGCACCGATTTTCGCCGAAACCATCCACCGCCTCCGCGAAGAGATTCCCGGAATCACCATCGAAGTGCTGATTCCCGACTTCCGCGGCGCCTGGGATGCGCTGCAAACGGTGATCGACGCCCGGCCCGAAGTGCTCAACCACAACCTGGAGACCGTGAGCCGGATGTATGGCGTGGTACGCCCCCAAGCCAAATACGAGCGCTCGCTCGAGCTGCTGGCTCGCTGCAAGGAGGCTGGATTGCGCACCAAGACAGGCATCATGGTCGGATTGGGCGAGATGCCTGCCGAGGTCTTCGAACTGATGGATGATGTGGCCGCCAACAAGGTCGACGTGCTCACCATCGGCCAGTACATGCAACCCACGCAGATGCACCTTCCGGTGGTCGAATGGGTGCATCCGGACATGTTCGCGACCTATAAGGAAATCGGCGAAGGCAAGGGCATCGGGCATGTGGAAAGCGGTCCGCTGGTGCGTTCCTCCTACCACGCCGAACGCCACGTCTAGAAAAAAAGAGTATATTCTCGAAGCATTCCTCACCTAGGTCTTCTGGAGAATTTGTGCTCGAGTATTTCATTGTCGCCATCGTCAGCTATCTGATCGGATCGATCCCTTCCGCCCTGTGGATGGGGAGACTGACGCGTGGCATCGACATCCGTGAACACGGCAGCGGCAACGTCGGAACCACGAACACGTTCCGCGTTCTGGGCTGGAAAAGCGGCGTCGTGGTCGCGATCTTGGACCTCGGCAAAGGCTGGTTCTGCGCGAACATGGTCGCCAAGATCGTGCCTCATGGCGAGCACTACGTGCTGGTGAGCATGATCGCCGGGATCATCGCCATCATCGGCCACATGTTCCCGATCTATTCCCAATTCCGCGGCGGCAAAGGCGCCATCACAGCAGGCGGCGTGATGCTGGGTGTGGCGCCGATTTCGGCCCTTCTGGCCATCTCGGTCTTCCTCATCGTGATGTTCACGACGCGCTATGTATCGCTCGCCTCCATCCTGGCGGTGATCAGCTATCCCATCATCCTTTCGTTCGCGCTGGATCCGGCAATCAACGTGGGTCCGTACATGATGATCGCCGGACTCATCGTCCCCGCCACAGTGATCTACAAGCATAAAGACAACATCGGTCGCCTGTTCAAAGGCACGGAAAGCCGGATTCCCCCCTTCTTCAAATCCCAAAAAGCGAGCGAATGAAAGCCACTGTGATCGGCGCCGGAAGCTGGGGCACCGCCTTGGCTGTGGTGTTGCAGTCGAACGGACACGATGTGCGCATCTGGGCGCGTGAGAAGGATATCGCGGATGCCATCAATCTCGACCACCACAATCCCACATATTTGCCCGACCTGGCGCTTCCGCCCGAGATCACGGCGTACACCGACCTGGCCGACTGCGCCCGAAACCGGGATCTGATCGTCTTCGCCACGCCCTCGCACACCATGCGCGAGGTGTCTCTGAAAGTGAGGAACTACCTCGAAGGCGACGAGATCGTGGTGAGCGTCTCGAAGGGGATCGAAGACAAGACCTACCTGACGATGACCCAGGTGCTCGCTGAGACCTTGGCCGGACTCATCAAGGAAGACAACATCGGCGCGCTGTATGGACCGAGCCATGCCGAAGAAGTGAGCCGGCTCAAGCCCACGGCGCTGGTCTCCGCGGCGAATTCGAAAAGCACGGCGATCGCCATCCAGCAAGCTTTCCTCACGCCGATGTTCCGTGTGTATGTGAACCACGACCTGATCGGGGTTGAGATCGCCGGATCCGTCAAGAACATCATGGCCATCGCCGCCGGTATCGTGGATGGCGCCGACCTCGGCGACAATGCCAAAGCCGCCCTCCTTACCCGCGGACTTCAGGAAATGAAACGCCTTGGCATGCGCATGGGCGCTTCGCAAGACACCTTCGCCGGTTTGGCCGGCATCGGCGACCTTATCGTGACCTGCACCTCCGAGCACAGCCGCAACCGCTTTGTCGGTTTCCACATCGGCAAAGGCGACAAACTCGGGGACATCGTCTCCCGCATGGCCATGGTGGCCGAGGGTGTGAACACGACCCGGTCGGTGCACGGTTGGTCCAAAAAACTGAACGTCGAGATGCCGATCACCGAACGCGTGTATGACATCCTGTTCAATGACAAATGTGCGATGGAAGCCATGCGTGAATTGATGATGCGCGAGGCCAAAGATGAAACCATCGTCTACTGACCAGTGTTGGGGTCGAGATGAAGAATCCCGTCCAATCCAACATGACCATCCCCGATTTCATCCGTCTGGTGAAAACAGGGGAAGGAAGCTACCTCGAATTCAAACGCACGATTTCGTCTCCTGAGAAAGTGGCCAGGGAAATTTCGGCGTTCGCGAACACCAGAGGCGGCATTCTTCTGATCGGCGTGAACGACAACAAGTCCGTGGTGGGCGTGGAAAGCTTCTACGAAGAGGAGATGGCGCTGGAAAAAGCGCTCGATTATTATTGCCAGCCTCCGGTCGATGCCGATATCGAAATCCTTCCCTACTACGAGCGTGAGCTGATCATCGTGCGTATTCCGGAAGCCGAGCGCAAGCCGGTGGCGGTGGATGCGGATGGAAAACGCACGGTGTACATCCGCGACAAGGATAAAAGCGTTCAAGCCAGCAAGGAAGTGGCCGCGGTGCTGAGGAACTCGACCAGCACGAGCGGCATCAAGTTCGAATACGGTCCGAACGAACAGCGCCTCTTCCGGTACCTGGGCGAATATGACCGTATCACCGTCAACGAGTTCGCCAACCTCGTGAACATCAGCCAACGGCGTGCCTCGCGCGTGCTTACGAACCTGGTTTCGGCGGGAGTCTTGCGCCTGTTCGCGCATGAGAAGCAGGAATTTTTCACGCATGCGTGAGAAAAACTTCCTATTTTGAATGAATCTAAATGAAACTCCATGGAATCCGTTGAACTGACCCCCTCGGCGATCCGGCAGATCCACAAGATCCGCGCCGAGCAGCATGTGCCGTCCGATCAGTACCTTCGCATCGGCGTGAAAGGCGGGGGCTGTTCCGGAATGAGCTACATCCTCGAATTCAGCCCCAAGACCGACATGGACGTGCTGGTGGAGCAACCCGGGCTTGAAGTCGTGGTCGACAAACGCCATCTGCTCTATCTCGGCGGCACCCGGCTTGATTTTTCCGACGGTCTCGACAACCGCGGATTCGTCTTCTCGAATCCGAAAGCGGTGAGCACCTGCGGTTGCGGATCCTCGTTCAGTGCCTGAGTCGGCGACACGCGTCGCCACGCTGCATGCCGCGGCGAAGGCCATCGAAGCGGACCTGATCGCCCTCCGCCG
Organism: uncultured Chitinophagales bacterium; assembly: GCA_964454075.1. Classification (GTDB taxonomy): domain Bacteria; phylum Bacteroidota; class Rhodothermia; order Balneolales; family HLUCCA01; genus CAMTWZ01. The sequence goes on along the minus strand of CAYVRS010000001.1, from coordinate 27,752 downwards.
CCATCTCCATGCCAACCCGGAGGTCGGCTTTCAGGAATTCAAGACCTCCGCCCGGCTTCGACAGGAATGCGAGGATGCGGGGTATGCGACGTCCGAGCCCGTCGCCGTCACCGGCTTCTATGTGGATCTGGGTCCGGAAGAGGGGCCGTTCGTGGCCTACCGCACCGACATCGACGCGTTGCCCATCACCGATTTCAAGAGCGTCAGCTATTGCAGCACGCGGCCAGGCTACGGACATCTGTGCGGCCACGATGTGCACAGTACCGTCGCCACGGGCATTCTCCGGCTGCTGAAACCGCACGAAGCGGGGCTGAAACGGCGCATCCGTGTCTTTTTCCAGCCCGCGGAGGAAACCTCCCCCTCCGGCGCGCCGCTCATCCTCCAAGCCGGCGTGCTCGACCAGGCCGCGTTGGTGATGGGCATGCATTGCGACCCTACCCTTCCTTCTGGCCAGTTTGGCTTGAAATCCGGCCCAGACACCGCCTCCTTCGACGGCTTCGACATCACCGTGAAGTCGCCCTTCACACTGCACTCGGCCCGGCCGCACACAGGACCCGACGCGATGTGGATCGCGCTCAAGCTCGCCAACGAGCTCTACGCCCTGCCCACGCGCATCACGGATTCGCAAGTGCCGAGCGTAATCGCCGTCGGCACGTTCCATGGAGGCGAAGCGATCAACGCCATTCCGGATACGGTCCGCTTCACCGGTACCATCCGCACATCCGGCGAGCATGAGCGCGAGGTGCTGAACGCGCACATCGACGCGCTGCTCAAGGCCTATGAATCCGTCTATGGCGTCAGCGTCACCCGCATCCGCCACGAGGGCGCGCCTCCTGTGATCAACAGCGAGGATCTCGTTCGACGCGTCGGACCGGTGCTTCATGCCGTGGAGCGCAAGCAAAGCATGGGCGCAGAAGATTTCGGGCATTACACGGCACGCATTCCGGGCTTGTTCATCCGCGTCGGGTCGCGCAAAGACGACGGCACCGCGCACGAGCTGCACAGCAATTATTTCGACATCGACGAGAGCATCATCGCTCCCACCTGCGCCCGATTCGCCGACATCCTCATCGGATTGGCGAACGAGGAACTCTGATCAGTTCATCTTGATCTTCTTCTCGCGCAGAATGCCTTCGATTTCGGCCGGATAGATCTCGTACACGTTGTTGCAGTAGTGGCAGACCAACTCCTGCGTGCTGTGCGACATGGCGCTCAGTTCATCCAGATCGAGCATCGATAGCGCGGCCACGAACCGGTCTTTCGTGCAGCGGCAGAAATAATGCACCGGGTTCCGGTCCAATTCCTTTGCGCCGAGGGGTCCACACACCTTGTGCATGAGGTCGTCGATATAATCGCCCTGCAGGAAGCGGTCGCCGACCGGCATCAAGGCCGAGATGTTGGCTTGTAGCACGTCGATGGCCTGATCCGGAGCACCTGGCAGCGCCTGAACCAGGATGCCGCCCGCCGCGAGCACCTTCCCGTGGTCGTCGATCTGAACATCCAGCGTGATCGCCGAGGGAATCTGCTCCGACTGGAACAGGTAGAACGCGATGTCTTCGCTGATATTCCCTTTCACGAGCTCCACGGTTCCGGTGGTGGGTCGCGCCTCGTTGTACAAGGTCTTGGAAAACGTGAGAACGCCCAGGCCGATGCCGTCGCCGATGCCGGTGGCCTTGTTATAATCAAGTTCGGCCTGCGGGTGGGCCACATAACCGCGCACTTCGCCCACGGCGTTGGCTTCCGTGATGATGTGCTCCAGCGGACCATTGCCCTGCAGATCGAGCCGGATGCGCTCTTCGCCTTTGAGCTCGCTGGCCAACAGCAGTGTGCCCGTGAGCGTGCGTCCGAGGAGAACCGTCGCCAATGGGGACAAGGCGTGCTTGTCGGCGGCAAGTTGGACGGCTTCGGTGGTCTTCACGACGGAGATCTTGAAAAAGCCGTCGGATGTGATGCCTTTGATCAGGCGGTCCTTGTTCAGGAAAGTTTCTTTTTGAGACATGATGACCCCAAAATACGGATAAAAAAAAGGCGGGCTGTGTCACCAGGCCGCCTTTCATGTTAGGGATGTTAGGGTATCTATCTATCTCAAGACTAGGAGTGGTTCAGTTCTCCAAGACGTCCTGAAAATGTGCTGTTCGACGCATACAACTGTTTGATATGACCGATTTGCGCCAATCGACGTTCCGCCAGGCGGTTCGAGGCTTCGTAGGTCGGAATGCCTTCGCCTTCCGCCAGATTCAGGATGTTCAAAATGGTGTCGTAGATCCGCGACGCCTGCTCATGGGCGTACTCGCGGTTGTAACCTTCCAGCTCGTTGGCCACGTTGATGAGGCCGCCGGCATTGATCACATAATCGGGAGCGTACAAGATCCCGCGATCGAGAAGCATCTCTCCATGTTTCGCCTCTTCATCCAACTGGTTGTTCGCGCATCCGGCGATGATGGCGCATTTGAGTCGGGGGATGGTGTCTGAGTTCAGGATGCCGCCCAGGGCGCAAGGGCTGAACACGTCCACATCCAAGTCGAAAATCTGATCTGGATGAACCACTTCCGCGCCCACGTCATAGGCCACACGGTTCACTTTCTCCGGAAAGATGTCGCAGATGTAGATGGAAGCCCCTTCTTTTTTCAGAAGCGAGGCCAGGTGCGAACTCACGGCACCGGCGCCCTGGATGGCCACTTTCTTGCCTTTGAGGCTGTCGCTACCATAAACTTTGTTCGCGCAGGCTTTCATGCCCATGTACGTGCCGAGCGCGGTCACCGAAGAAGGATCCCCGGAGCCGCCAAGGGCGCGGGAGATGCCTGTCACGTATTTGGTCTCCATCCGCACATATTCCATGTCGCGCACGGTGACGCCCACGTCTTCGGCGGTGATGTAGCGACCGGCGAGACCTTCCACAAACCGGCCGTAGGAACGGAACAGGGCTTCGTTCTTGTCGGTCTTCGGATCGCCGATGATGACAGCCTTGCCGCCGCCAAGATTGAGTCCGGCCACAGCGGCTTTGTAGGTCATGCCGCGGGAAAGGCGCAGCACGTCACGGATCGCGTCTTTTTCAGACTTGTACGGCCACATGCGCGTGCCACCCAATGCCGGACCCAGTGTGGTGTCGTGGATGGCGATGATGGCTCGTAGCCCGACCTTCGGATCGGAACAGATCACGACTTGTTCGTGGTCCCGTTTTTCGATCTGTTCGAAGAGGGAGAAGTTGGAATCGACGGTGATTTCGAAGATGGAATCGGTGGCCATGAAAAGGAGTTCAGAAGCGGTAAGTATACGCAAAAATTCAGAAAAGCGCTTCCAGCCCCAAGAAAAAAAAGGGCTCAGCCCCGTTTCGGGTACATCGTATAGGTGATGAACTCGACGTCGAGGGGACCGTTTTTCAACGCGATGCGTCGGTCTTCCTTCAAGCCCATGATTTTTCTGAACGAGGTGTCGCTGGTGATGAAACTGGCCTTGTAGTCGTGCGCACGGTCGAAGAGCATGTCGCGGATGTCGACATACGTGGCTTGGATGCCCGCGGCATCGCCGATGCGTTCGCCGTAGGGCGGATTTGTGACGATGTGTCCCGCATCGGCAGGAATTCGGCAATGGCGCACCGGCGCCACACCCAGCCGCACATTGTGCATCAGGCTGGCCGCACTGAGGTTGCTTTTGGCCGCGGCGATGGCGCCGGGCTCGATGTCGCTGCCGTGGATCCAATCCACATCCCGGCGCACCTGAAGGCGCGCCTCCATCATCAGTCCCTGCCACAAGCTTTTGCGGAAACCGGGCCACCGCTGCAGACCGAAATCGGCCTTCACCAGACCCGGAGCTTTTTTCTTCGCGATGAGCGCGGCTTCGATCACCAAGGTGCCCGAACCGCACATCGGGTCGACGAACGGCGTTTCGGGATCCCATCCGCTCAACGTGATCAGTCCGGCGGCCAGCACCTCGTTGAGCGGTGCCTTCCATCCATCCACGCGGTATCCGCGTTGGTTGAGCGACCGGCCGGACGGATCCAGATACAGCGAGGCCATTCCCGCCGCGTTCAGGTGCAGATGGATCAGAACGTCGGGCGATTTCACATCCACATTCGGACGCTCACCGAAGCGCTCGCGGAACACATCCGCCACGGCGTCCTTCGTTTTCTGGGAGAGGAAGACGCTGTGGTTCATCACCGGATGCGTGGTCACCGTGTCGATGGCGATGGTATTGCTAAGGCGGAAATGCTCGAACCAAGGCACGGTCTTGGTGAGCTCGTAGATGTCCTGTTCCGATTCGACGCGCCCCGTAGTCATGGGAACCAGGATGCGCAAGGCGAGGCGGCTGTGGATGAGCGCCTTGTACATGAGCTCCTCATCGCCTTCGAATTCGACGCCGCGCAGGCTGGACGTGGCGGATGCGGCCCCGATCGACAGCAGCTCATCCCGGAGGATGTCTTCGAGTCCGGGTAGGGTTTTCGCGAAAAACTTCATTCAGAGGCCGATTTCAGCGGCGTAGTTCTGACGATAGACCGATTCGTCGACAATCTTGACCGGCATGTTTTCCTTGTTCATGATCACGATGCGCGGCTTGTGCGTCTTGGCTTCTTCCGGGGTGTAATGGCCGTAGGAGATCACGATGATGCGGTCGCCGACGGCATGCATGCGCGCTGCCGGACCGTTCAGGCAGACCACGCGGCTTCCCCTCGGACCCGGAATCGTGTAGGTCTCCAGCCGGCTGCCGTTGTTCACATTCACCACTTGGACTTTCTCGTAGCTGAGCAACTGGGCCGCATCCAACAGGTCCTCATCGATGGTGATGCTGCCTTCGTAATAGAGGTCGGCCTCCGTCACGGTCAGCATGTGCAGTTTCGATTTGAACAGTTCGAGGGTCATAGGTCTACGATAACGTTGTCGATGAGGCGGGTCGTTCCGAGGAACTGGGCGGCGGCGATGATGTGGGTCTGACCGGCGCGCGCCTTCGCGACGGGGGTAAGTGATTCATAATCAACGACAGAAAGATAATCATTTTTGAATCCACTGGCCTGAAGCCGGCCGATGGAGGCCTCGCAGAGCTCGGAAACCGATGTGTCGGGCTGGGCGACGAGCGTGGCGGTGATGAGCGTGAGCTCGCGATGGATGGCCGGCGCGAGGGCACGTTGCTCGGGCGTGAGGTAGGTGTTCCGGCTGGACAGTGCCAGTCCGTCGGCTTCACGGACGGTCTCCGCCCGAACGAGCCGGATGGGATGGTCGAATTCGGCGACCATCGTTTCTATGAGGCGGAACTGCTGGATGTCTTTCTGGCCGAAGACCGCGACATCGGGCTGGACGATGTTGAAGAGTTTGTTGACGACCTGGAGAACGCCATTGAAATGGCCGGGGCGCGATGAGCCGCAGAGATGGTCGGCCAGGCCGCGGATGCTGACGCCGAGCGCCGGTGGCATCGGGTACATCACGCCTTCGGAGGGAAGGAACACCAGCCCGACGCCCGCCTCCTCGGCGAGCTCGAGGTCCCGCTCCAAGGGCCGCGGATACCGGCTCAGATCTTCGGCGGGACCGAACTGCGTGGGGTTGACGAAGATGGACATCGCGACGACATCCGCTTCCTGGTGCGCGCGGCGCACCAGGTCCAGATGGCCGGCGTGGAGCGCCCCCATGGTGGGCACCAGCGCGATGCGTCGGCCACCTTGACGCGCGGCCGACAAGGCCGCGCGGACCTCATCGATGCGTCGCGCATGGATCATGCTCGGTTCAGATGCTCCGGCTTAGGTCGAAGGTCTCAAGCAGCTCGGTCACGCGCTGCATGAACGCGCCACCCAGCGCGCCGTCGATGATCCGGTGGTCGTAGCTCATGCTCAGATACACCATATGGCGGATCGCGATGACATCGCCCATTTCGGTTTCCATCACGACCGGACGCTTCTTGATCGCGCCCGTTCCGAAAATGGCCACCTGCGGCTGGTTGATGATCGGCGTGCCCATCAGGTTGCCCACGCTGCCGTAGTTGGTGAGCGTGAACGTGCCACCCACGAGATCGTCCGGGGAGAGGTGCTTGTTGCGAGCCTTGCGGGCAAGATCGCTCACCGCGCGGGACAGCCCGCCGATGTTCAGGTCGCCCGCATTCTTGATCACAGGGACGATCAAGCCGCCGCTGCCGGATTCACCCAGCGCCACAGCCAACCCGTAGTTGATGTCGCGCTTCAAGATGATCTTGTCGCCATCCACCGAGCTGTTGATCAGCGGGAATTCGCGAAGGGCTTGGATGGTGGCCTCGATGAAGAACGGCGTGAAGGTCAGCTTGTAGCCGTTTTCCTTGAAGAATTTGTCTTTGTGCGCGTCGCGGAACTGCACCAGTCGCGTCACATCCGCTTCGGCGAACGTGGTGACGTGCGCCGAGGTCTGCTTCGATTTCACCATGTGTTCGGCGATGATCTTCCGCATGCGGTCCATCTGGATGATCTCGGTGTTTCCGCTCGGACGAAGCACCTTGATTTCGCCGGCATTGATTTCGTTTGAAGCGGTCGCTGCCGGAGTCGCTGTCGGGGTCGGTGGCACCGACCCAACAGGCCTGGAAAGACTCGGAGCAGGTGCGGCGACAGGCGCAGGAGTCTCTTGCGTCGAGCGTCCAGCGTCAGGCGTAGCCTTCTTCGTCAGATAATCCATCACATCCTGCTTGGAGACGCGGCCTTGGGCGCCGGTGCCTTCGATCTTGTCGAGCTCGGCGCGGGAGATGTTCTCTTCTTTGGCGATGGAGAGCACCAGCGGGGAATAGAAGCGGGAATCGTTGGTGGCTTGTGGTTCGTTGTTGGTTGTGGGTTGTGCAACCTCGACAACCGGCGCCGGCGCTTCTACCGCTGGTACTGCGACGGGCTCGTCTTGCTTCGCGCTTTTAACGTCGGACGTCGCGCTCGCTACATCCGTCTCAATCACAGCGATGACCTGACCCACTTCCACGGTTTGGTTGGGCTCGGCGTTGATTTCAACCAGTACGCCGGCGGCAGGTGACGGCACTTCCGAATCCACTTTGTCGGTTGCGATTTCCAGAAGGGTCTCGTCGAGCTCGACGGTGTCACCGACCTTTTTCGTCCATTCAATGACGGTACCTTCCATGATCGATTCGCCCATCTTGGGCATCACCACGTCTACACGTGCCATGCGGAATATCCTGTTCTGATCGAAGAGTTAAAGATGTTTCCCTAAAGTTAGTGAATTTCGGTATCGTTTACCCTTCACTTGGTGACCATCCACGACTTGTCTTTCCGTCCATGAAACCGCTTTTTTCCTTTTTTCTGATCGCATTTGCCGCTCATCACCTTTCGGCCCAGTCGCCGATACCGGCTCCGGTCGACGCCTCGATCCGCCAAGTGGAGCAAAAGCTGATTTCCTGGCGGCGCGACATCCATCAGCATCCGGAGCTTGGAAACCGCGAATTCCGCACGGCGGAGCTCGTGGCCGCACATCTTCGCTCCCTGGGTTTGGACGTGCGCACCGGCGTGGCTCACACCGGCGTCGTGGCGGTGCTGAAAGGCGGTCGCCCCGGTCCTTCGATCGCCCTGCGCGCCGACATGGACGCGCTTCCGGTGACCGAGCAGAACGACCTTCGGTTCCGGTCCACCGCCACCAGCGAGTACAACGGACAGACCGTCGGGGTGATGCACGCCTGCGGACACGATACGCACGTCGCGATTCTCATGGCCACGGCCGAGGTGCTGGCCAAGCACAAGAACATGGTGCGCGGCACGGTGACGTTCATCTTCCAACCGGCGGAAGAAGGTCCTCCGGTCGGCGAAGAGGGTGGCGCCGAGCTGATGGTGGAGCAAGGCGTGATGGCCGGCATCGACCGTGTCTATGGCTTGCACATCAACTCCCAGACTCTGGTCAACACCATCACTTGGCGTTCCGGCGGCATCATGGCCAGCGCCGACGACTTCAAGCTCGTGGTGCACGGCAAGCAGGCTCACGGAGCGGCTCCGTGGGACAGTGTGGATCCGATCGTGGTCTCCTCGCAGATCATCAGCAATGTGCAGACCATCGTCAGCCGGCAGTTGAACGTCACTGAAAACGCGGGCATTGTCACCATCGGCAGCATCCATGGCGGCGTGCGCAGCAACATCATCCCTTCTCAGGTAGAGATGTTGGGCACCATCCGCGCGCTGTCTCCGTCCGATCGCGAGCTCATCCACACCTCCTTCCGGAAGATCGTGACCGGCGTAGCGGAAAGCCATGGCGCCACGGTCGACCTCAAGCTTCCCTACACCACCGCGTATCCAGTGACGTTCAACGATCCGGCCCTGGCGGAGAACACGGTTGCGTTGCTCAAGCAAGTGGCCGGCGAGGCCAACGTGAACCTGCGCGTGCCGATGACCGGAGCCGAGGATTTCTCGTTCTACGCGCAGAAAGCGCCTGGATTCTTCTTTTTCCTGGGAGGGATGTCGCCCGACATGCCGCGCGAGCAGGCGCCCAGCCACCATACGCCGGAATTCGTGATCGACGAATCGGGTCTTCTGCTTGGCGTGAAAGCCTTTGTGGCCATCGCTTTGAATCAACCATAGTCAATTCTTCGGTGGACAACCGCGGATCGGTTTCCTATTATGATGGGAATGTCATTCGCCCATTATAGACCCCTGCATACGTATGGTCAATCTTCAAGACCATCCCGATTTTTTCCAACGGCTCGCCGAACTCAATTCTGACATGTTCTACCGGTACCGGCTGGTTCCCGATCTACGGTTCGAATACATCAATCCGGCCAGTGCGACAGTGACCGGGTACACCCCGGACGAGTATTACGCCGATGCTTTCCTTGGATTGAATACCGTGCATCCGGACGACAAGCCCAAGTTCGACGAGTACATCAAGGATCCGGAGAACTTCAAGAAACGCATCCTGCTCCGCCACATCCATAAAGACGGCCATCTGATCTGGCTCGAAATCCTGAACGTGCCCTATTACGACGATTCAGGCCGGCTCATCGCCATCGAAAGCACGTCGCGGGATGTGACCTACCGCGTGGAGCTGGAGAACAGACTTCATGACGCCCTCGAGCAGAAGGAAGTGCTCTTCCGCGAGCTTCAGCACCGCATCAAGAACAGCTTCATGATGATCAGCGGCCTGTTTTCGATGGAGATCGACAAGGCCGAAAGCGAAGAGACCCTGGTGGCCCTCACCCAGATGCGCGCCCGCGTGGCCTCGATCTCGTCGCTGTATTCCTTGCTTCGCGCCGCCGACAAGTCGACCCGGGTGATGGCGGACGATTACATCCGAGTCTTGCTCGAATCCCTCCTGATGGATGTCCAGATGAGGGCGAAGCTGGATCTGGAGCCCGTCGAGATCGCTGCTCGGATGATCTCCCCCATCGGCATCATCATCAACGAAATGGTGACCAACTCGCTCAAGCACGCTTTCAAAGACGGACGCATGGGCGAAATCCACGTAACGCTGCGGCGCAGGCCGGACAACAGCCTGCATCTGATCGTGGGCGACAACGGTCCGGGTTTCCCGCCCGGATTCACACCGGCGCAATCGAAAGGACTCGGCACCCAGCTCATCGAAATGCTGTCCGAGCAATTGGGCGGTACGCCGCGCTGGTCCTCGACCAACGGACTCCTCCTGGAGCTGATCGTTCCGATTCAGTAAAGCCGCTTTTCCACCCGCTTCCAGTAAGCGAAGAACGAGGCGAAGTCGCCATCCACCTCCGGCGCGATCCAGTCGCGAGGCTCTTCGACGCCCGGGTAACCGGCATTGAAGGGATGTTCCTTGTAGCGGATGTCGGTCAGCGCATAGTCTGTGACCAATTCGGAAAACGAGCCGACGAAGACTTGGAGTCCGGCGATGTTTTTCCCAAGATCGAGCATGAACCGGACGCATGCGTCGGAGATCGGATACTGCGCGAAAAACCCGGGCTCGAGCAGGAGGATGCGGTTCGCGTCGACCTCGGCATGCCAGTCCGGATCCAGGTTGTGGTAATTGTAGAGGAAGGTGGGTTTGGCGGCGTCCACGGTGATCGGCGATGGGGAGGGAAGCCGTGTTTCGGGCGCGAACGGCTGCGTGGGACCGAGTGCCGCCGGGACCTCGAGCGTGGCGAGGGCTTCGTAGGAGGTGTCGAGATAGGTTCCGGTTTGCGTGGAGCCCGTGAAGCGGTTGATGTTCTCCTGATTGGCGATGTAGGTCTTCGAGCTGTTGGCGCCGGCCACCCATTGCCAGCTGCAGGCATTGCTGGCCCAATCGCCGTCGAGCAGATGGTAGTACATCCACCGCGCCGGTTGGCGCCAATGCGCGCGACCGATGTTGCAGAATAGCATCGCCGTGTACATCCGCATGTGGTTATGCATGTAGCCGGTGGCGGTGAGCTCGCGGATGCCGAGGTCGATGGCGCGGATGCCGGTGGAGGCGGTGGGCGCCGCTGCGGGAAGCTGATGGTGCGCCACCGGATCCTGTGTGCGGCGGATGTCCCGGTTCAGGTCGTGATGCTGCGCGACGCGCTGGAAATGGTCCCTCCAGCAGAGCTCCTTCACGAAGGGTTCGATGTCGCGCAGGGCGTAGCCCCTTGCAAGAACCGCATCCAGCACCTGCCGGGTGCTGATCACCCCGCGGGAGATGTAGGGCGACAGATAGGTGACGGCGCCGTCGAGATGGTTCCGGGTGCGGCCGTAGGCGATAGGGTCGATGCGGTCGATCCGTTCACGGATGGAGGCGAGGTCGGTCGGGAAGGAGGGAATGTGCGAAGCCATGCCGAGTGAACAGACTGCGACATGGGAAGATTCCCGCGATGGCGTCACCCTTCCGGAAGCCCCCTCAGCGCCGCCACGAAGATCCCCGAATTCAGCACGAAGTAGAACAGCGCCGGAAGCGACACCCACAGACTATCCTTCACTTTCAAGCGCACGGCCAGGCCCAAGAGCATCATCAGCGCGAGGCCGCCGGAGGCGAGAATGAGCAGGATGGGGAACCGGAATCCGGCGATGAGCCCCGCCGCGCCCATCATTTGAAACACAGCGGTGAGGGTGCCGAGTCCGGGTAGGCCGAATCGGATGAATTCCTCTCTCATGTGCGTCGATGTGAAGTACGTGATTCCGTACCCCACGAACGACAGACTCGAAACCCAGACCGCGGCATCGAACAGAGGGATCAAGACAGGACGCCGGCCGACACGGCGGCGATGTACAAGCACAAGATCAGCAGGCCGAGCGAGGGTGCGCGTTTCACGAGAGGATTGCTCACTTTGAAGTGGAAATACTGAGCGCTGACCATGAGGAAGGCCATGGCTAGCGCCGGGTACAGCACCAAGCCAGGGTACCAGATTCCAGCCACGAGCAGCGTGGCGAGCGAGATTTTGGCAGCGCCTACGGCGGATCGGGTGAGTCCGTCAAGGCCGTACTGGTCGAATTCCTTGACAATGTTTTCGTGACGGAAGACCCAGACGATGACGATGGAAACGGCAACAATGAGTTGCGCGATGGCGGACAATGTGAACATGGCGATGGTGGTTTGGCGATGATTAGGTGCAAGGCAATGTAACCTTCCTTCACCCCAAGCGCCACAGTCCCACCGCCGCCACCGCCAACGAGTGATGAATCTCTCCCTTCCGCACCGCATCCAAGAACTCACTCTCGGTTTTCAGCACCACCCGGATCTCCTCGAATGGATCCAAGTCCTGCTCCTGGGTTCTCACACAGTCTTCGGCCAGGTAGACCTCGCATCGGTTGTTGAAGATGGCCGGGTTGGCGGAGACGGAGCCGAGGAAGGTCCACCTCCCGCTGCTGTAACCGGTCTCTTCGGCGAGCTCGCGCTGGGCGGCAAGGAGTCCCGAGTCCTCGTGTCCTGCCACCCCGCCGGGGACTTCCAGCGAGATCGCATGGATTCCGTGCCGGTATTGTTCCACGAGCACCACCATCCCCTCCGTCGTAATCGCGATCACATTGACCCACAACGGCGCTTCGGCGATGAAGAAATCCCCCTCCTTCCCATCGCTGGGCCGCCTCATGCGCCGACGTTTCATCCTGAGAATCGGTAGGGTGAGTTCCGTATCTTCACGGACGATGTCCCAGAGTTTGAGCGGTGCGTCGGGTGGAGTCATAGCTTTTTTGGAGTGTGCAGATGCAATTAACGAAAACCGATAGCGATAAGAAAATCCAGCAGGCGCTCGACAAGATGGTCGAATGGGATGCCGCCGGAATGTATGGCCAGGTGACCGTGCGCCGCTCCTGGTCGAAGCACAATCCGGAGATTTCCGGTGAATTCGCCAAACCGAGCGTGTATCGCTGGTATCTGACGCGCGAATTCCGCAAGCTGCTCGACATGGGCGCCGAGATCGAAATCACGGAATCGCGACCGAAAGTGCCGCTCAACGATCCGGCGCTGCTCGATTTCATCGACGAGGACAATTGGGATTTCACCCAGAAGAAGCTGTTTCTTTTTCAAGCGGAGCGCATCGACCTGTCGATCGACCGCCTCCAGCATTACACCGGCACGCCGGCGGAAGATTTCCAGCGCTATATCCTCTTCACGAACTACGACATGCATGTGGAGGTCTTCAAGCAGAAGTACCCCGATTGCGTGAAACCCTCGCGCAAGGGCGTGCAGATGCCGGCCTATCATCACCGCGAAGCGGACAATCTGGGCATCACGCTGATCAATATCGGGGTGGGTCCGTCGAACGCGAAGACGATCACCGACCATGTGGCGGTGCTGCGTCCCGATGCGATGATCATGGTGGGTCACTGTGGCGGACTGCGCAACCACCAGGACATCGGCGATTTCGTGCTCGCTTCCGGCTACATGCGTGCGGACAAGGTGTTGGACGACATCCTTCCCACCTCCATCCCCGTCATTCCCAATTATCTGCTGAACCTGAACCTTCAGAAAGCGCTCGAGGAATTCGGGCTGAAGTACCGCCTCGGCACGGTGTACACCACGGCCAACCGCAACTGGGAATTCGTGAAACGCCGCACCGAGACCGAGATCCACATGAGTCGGAGCGTGGCGATCGACATGGAATCGGCCACCATCGCCGCGAACGGCTTCCGCTACCGCATCCCGAACGCGACGCTGCTCAGCGTGAGCGACAAGCCCTTGCATGGCAAGCCGAAGCTGAACACCCACGCTCAGAAATTCTATCAGAATTCGAAAGAGCGCCATCTGGATGTGGTCTTGGAAGCGATCCGGTATCTGAAGAGCGACTTGCCTGGCGGATTGCCCAACGCGATGATCCGCGGCGCCGACGAACCCCTCATGGGAGGCAGTTGAGCGATGGATCTGGTGTTGAGACGGGCCACGGTCGATGAGATCCTTCCCCTGCGGCACCGGGTGCTGCGCACGGGGATGCCCCTTGAAACCGCCATCTTCCCCGAAGACCGCCATGCGGACGTGATCCATTACGGCGCGTTCCTCGACGGCCGGGCTATCGTCTGCTTCACGCTGCTTCCGAGCGAGTGGGACGGCGTGCCGACCTGGCAACTGCGCGGCATGGCCACCGACAAGGCCTACCAAGGCGAAGGGTACGGTAGCAAACTGATCCGCTTCGCCGAGGCCGATGTGAAAACAAGCGACATCGGACCCCGTTTCTGGTGCAATGCGCGCCTGGCCGCGGTTCCGTTTTATGAGCGGAACGGATGGGAAATCGCCTCAGATCGCTTCGAGGTGCCGATTTTCGGTCCCCATCACAAAATGATCCGTTTTTAGGAACGAAAGGGCTGTAAGATTTCCCCGATTCCCGCCTCTATACAGGTATGGAATCGAACATTCATTTTGACGAGGCGGCGCCGTCGCTCACCCGAGTGGTGAAAGACATGCCCGCCGACGATCAGCCACGGGAAAAACTGATGCGGCTCGGGCCGGAGGCTCTTTCCGAAGCGGAACTCATCGCGATCTTGCTGCGAACCGGCCTGCCGGGGACGAACGTGATCGAGGTGTCGAGGCTTCTGTTGGAGCAATCGGGCGGACTGCACAGACTGGCACGGCGCGGGTGGCTTCACCTCAAGCAGATGCCCGGCATAGGAGCGGTGAAAGCGGTGACGCTGGATGCCGCGTTGGAGTTGTCGCGCCGGCTGGAGCGCTGGGAACCGGGGGCCACGGTGCAATTCCGAAGTCCGCAAGACGTCGCGAAGTACTTTGGCCCCTCCCTGCGCGATTTGCGCAAAGAAGTGTTCGTCATCGCCTTCCTGAACGCGCGCAAAGTGATGATCGGCTTCGAGCGCATTTCCGTGGGCGGACAGACCGCGACCGTGGTGGATCCCGCCGAGGTGATGCGTCAGGCCATTCTGCACGACGCGCATTCCATCATCGCGCTGCACAACCATCCGTCGGGCAACGCCCGGGCCTCGGATGCGGATCTGGCGCTCACGCGTCGGCTGATCGAAGTGGGTCACCTGATGGGGATCGCGCTCGAAGACCACGTGATCATCGCAGGCTTCGACCACCTGAGTCTGCGCATGCAGGGAGGCGTGTCGGGATGGTGAGGTGAATCTTCCGTATTTTGGGCCATGCAAACCTATCTCATCGACCGTCTTCGCGACGCCGCATCCCGCTTGTATCCCGGCATCGCGCTTCCCGACATCCAGATTGAAAAACCGCGTCAGCCCGAACACGGCGATGCGGCCACGAACCTCGCCCTGATGCTCACCAAGCTCGTCGGTAAGCCTCCGCGCAATGTCGCCCAGGAGCTGCTCGACGCGATGGATGTCGACGCCGCGCACATCGCCGCGATGGAGATCGCCGGACCCGGCTTCATCAACTTCCGCTTTTCGCCGACCTGGCTGCATCGGCAATTGCATCACATCCTTCAGAACGAAACCTTCGGAAAAAGCGCCCGCCTGAATGGGAAAACCTACATGGTGGAGTTTGTGAGCGCGAATCCGACGGGTCCGCTTACCGTCGGACACGGCCGGAACGCCGTTCTTGGCGACACCGTGGCCCGGCTGTATCAATGGGCCGGCGCGGAGGTGACCCGCGAGTATTATTTCAACAACGCCGGACGCCAGATGCGCGTGCTCGGTGCCAGCGTGCATGCGCGCTATGCGCAGGAATTGGGGCTGGATGTGCCCCTTCCCGAGGGCGGTTACGAGGGCGAGTACATCGCCGACATCGCCCACGACCTGAGAACCCGCGAAGGCGACGGACTCGTCGACGATCCCACGAATCCCAAATTCAAGGAAGCCGCCGAGCACCTCATTTTCGAAGACATCAAGCGCACGCTCGACCGTCTGCAGATCCGCATGGACACCTTCTTCAATGAGGACGACCTCTACAAGGACGGATCCATCGAACGCGTGCTCGCCGAATTGCGCGCCAAAGACTTGGCCTACGACCAGGACGGCGCGGTCTGGTTCCGGACCACGGCCTTCGGCAAAGAAAAAGACACCGTGCTCGTGAAAAGCACCGGCGAGCCGACCTACCGGCTTCCCGACATCGCCTACCACGTGAAAGCGACGCTCGTTACGGCCAAGCTCGGTTCCCGTGAAGACCAGATCCGCGACGCCGAGCAAAACCTCCTCGCCCAGCTTCGGCGCCGATCACATCGCGACCTATCCCGACGTTCTTTCCGCGCTCGAAGCCCTGGGCTACGACAAATCGCGCATCGATGTGCTCATCTACCAGTTCGTCACCATCGTGAAAGATGGCGTTCCGTACAAGATGAGCACCCGGAAAGCCAATTTTGTGACGCTTGACGAACTGATGGATGAAGTCGGCGCGGATGTGACCCGCTTCTTCTTCCTGATGCGCTCGCCCGGCACGCACCTGGAGTTCGACATCGCCCAGGCCAAAGAAGCCGGCGAGAAAAACCCGGTGTTCTACCTGCAATACGCGCATGCCCGTATCCATTCCATTCTGCGGAAACTGGAATTGACGCCTTCGGCGGATGTGTCCCTCAATCAGCTGACCCATCCTTCCGAACTGAAACTGCTGAAGGCGCTGGCCGACTTCCCCGACGCCATCCTCAGCGCCGCGATGAGCAAGGAACCGCATCGCCTCATCAATTACCTGAACGAAGCGGCGGTCGATTTCCACAAATTCTACCACGATTGCCGCATCTTGGGCGAGGAAGCCGGCTTGGCCGCCGCGCGCACGCAGCTGCTTCTCGGAACCGCGCGTGTGATGAAAAACGGACTGACGGTGCTGGGGATTTCCGCGCCGGAACAGATGTGACCGCGATGCCTGTCATGTTGAATGTGTTGATGTTGGTACTCGTGTTGATTCAGCCGGATGTCCGGTCTTTGCTGCTGGAGCAGCGTTATGAGGAGGCACTTCAGATCTTGGAGGCGATTCCGTTGGCGCAGCGCGATCTCGACACGCACCTGATGGTGAGCCAGGCCTCGTTGGCGCTTCAGAAGTACGACCAAGCCATCGAAGCCTTGCACCTGGCACGTGGAAAGGCGCCGCAGAACAGTTCCATCCAGCTTCAGCTGGCGCGGGCGTATCGCGCGTCGGGTCAGCCCGAAATGGCCAAGGCCGTGAGCGAGACCATTTTGCAGCGCGAGCCGGATCATCGCCAAGCCCTCATCCTGATGGGTACGCTGCAGGTGGAGGCGGAGAATTGGCCGGCCTCTCGACGAATCTATGAATCGCTCGCCAGGCAAGATTCCACGAACACGAGTTTCCGGTATGCGCTGAGCCGGGTGTATTCGGCGTTGGACATGCGTCCTGAAGCGCTCACGCAGCTGCTTGCCGCGAAGATGCTGAGTCCGAACCACCACGGCGTGCTGCACGACCTCACCCGTCTGTACTACGAGCTCGACCAGCTGGATCTTGCCATGGAAACGGCCACCGCGGCGGTGACGCTGTATCCGACGAGCATCCCCATCCGCAAACGCATCGGGGAAATCGAGTTCAAGCGGAAAAACTACGCCGCGGCCGCCGCGCAGTACAAGGAAGTGGTCGGTTTGGGCGACGAGTCGGCGTCCACTTGGCGCAACATCGGCATGTGCCTGTATTTCGCGGAAGATTTCGGCGGCGCGCGCGATGCGCTCACGCAGAGCCTGGCCAAGGAATCGCAGGACCCGAACACCAATTTCTATCTGGCCATGGCGATGGTGCAGTCGGACATGGGCGATCTCGCCATTCCTCTGCTCGACAGCACCGCGGTGCATTCGATGGGCACGCTGCTGGTGGATGCGTACATCCAGAAAGCCGTCAGGCTCGATCAGCAGAAAAAAACGGCGGATGCCGTCAAGCTCTATGCCTTGGCCTATCAGTTGGCGCCCACCCGCCATGAGATCCTGTACTTCGCGGCATCGGCGTACGACCGTTCCGGCACGAACCGCGTCGAAGCGCGCGATTTCTACACCCGCTTCCTGAATTCACCCGGCACGAAGGACGAGAACATGGCCAACTATGCGCGGCGCCGGGTCTCCAACCTCACCGAAGAGATCCATTTCCGGAATTAGCGGATCAGTCCGCCTTCGCGCAGCATCGCCGTGGTGAGCACCTCCTCGCGGAGGGTTTTCGAGGCGGTCACATCGAACAGAAACAGCTCGTGGTCGCCGGCCGGCATCCGCCCGATGCGATGCAGTTCGACCCACGCCGACGCACCCGCCAAGACCTCGACGCCGCGCCAGGTGGCGAGTCGGTCGGCTTTGCGCAACCAGGCGTCTTTGTCGACAGACATCCCGCTTTTCTGCCCCAGATGCCGCACCAGGTTGATCTGATCCGGATGCAGATATTGAAGCACGGCAAGGTCCGACGTCTCCAGATTTTGGAGCGTCTTGGTGCCCTCGTACACCGCGATGGCGTAGCGTTTCGGATCCAGGCTCACCGCCGTCACATAGGTGCAGATGTTCATGTTGATGCGGCCCTCGGCGTCGAAGGTCATCAGGCTGTGCACCGGCAGATGCGGGAGGTTCCAGGGTTTTCTCATCGGGTTCTCACTCGTTTTCTGAACCGGTCTCGGTTCCAGTTCTTGGGATTGTTGCGGATGTATGTGGTGATGACGCGAAACGCGCGGTCGTCGCGGATGATGATGTCGTGGTAATTCCGTATCCATCGAAACGTCGGAAGGACCGATAACGATCGTTTCGTAACGATGGATTTGTACATCCGGACGATATGACTCGTGGCCGATGGATTGGTTCGAAATCGGTCATCCCCATCCAACATCAGGATGCCATGCATGTGGTTCGGCATGATGACAAAATCGCCCAATCGCACATTCGGATAATGATTGGGAATGTCCGCCCAACAATCGCGTGCGATGGAACCGATTTCGGAATGATTCATATGACCATCGGAAATGTGGCCGAAAACGTGGGCGTGTTGATGGACGGAAATGGTGATGAAGTACCGGCCTGGACCGGAATAATTCCATCCTTTGCACCGCAGGGTGTTCTTTCGTGTGTAGGTTTTTGGATTGTAAAACATCCCCCATCTTATTCCACACGCGACCTGCCCTCCAAATGAATTCATTCCTAAATCTGGAACTAAATTCGGGGGCTTCCACGGGCGCACGGGACGGGCGCATTGCACGGGCGCATTGCACGGGCGCATTGTACGGGCGCATCAGTGATGCGCCCCTTCTTTTCGCCCCTTTACCGCCTCGCAATAACCCTCACCCCCACCACCACCTCCGCTTCGACCCACGCCACATCATTCCCTTCCACTTCTTCGCCATCCACATGCACGGCGACGGGGACTCCGATCTCGGCGCGGAAGCTCTTGCATCGCACATGCCGGATGTCCTTGAATCGGAACTGCGAGCCGGTCAGGAAGAACGGCAACCGCAGGAAGAGCTGCGGGATCGACAAGGGACCCAGCATCACGACATCCATCCATCCGTCGGCGATGTCGGCCATGGGCGCGACTCTGAAGTTTCCGCCTTCGGTGGTTCCGTTGCAGACCGTCACCATCAGGAAATCGCCGGAGATCTCGAGCTCGTCGAGTGTCAGGCGCATGGGGACGGCCTTGAAGGTGAAGGCGGTTTTCACGGTGGCGTACAGGTATTGCAGCGTGCCTTTGAAGACTGTGTTGCGATGGGCGTGGACATTCGCCCACCCGTCGAACCCGATGCCGAGCGTGTTGTCGCAGAGGCCGCCGCCGCGGTCGGTGTCGTAGCGGATCAGGTCGATGGGCCGCGCTTCCGATTCGCGAAGCTGACGTAGGGCGCGGTCTTTGTCGAGCGACAGGCCCAGGCTTTTGGCGAAATCGTTGCCGCTTCCCATCGGAAGCACGCCGATCACCGCATCCATCCTCGCCACGCCGTTGATGAGCTCGTTGATGGATCCATCTCCTCCGCAGGCGATCACAGGGTGTCCCTTCGCGGCTTCCTCCCGGCCGATGCGGCCGATATCGCCCGGCTTTTTCGAGATGACGATGCGGCTTCCGGGCCAGACCTCTTTCAGCGCGTTCCGCAGCCAACCCACCCGCTTCAGCGCCTTCGTTCGGTTCGCTGACGGATTGACGATGAAGACCGGCGCCGATTCAGGCACAGAGGTAGGCATCCAGGATGTCGACCACCATCTTGATGTCGCGCAGATACACGCGCTCACCGGTCTGGTGATACGGGAAAATGGCCGGTTCCAGCGCCACGCAGGCGATCGGGCGACCCGCCTCCGCTGAAAACACGCGTCCGTACACCAGATAATCGTTCGTGTTGTTGGAGATGAGGATGTCCGGGCAGATGTCCGTCATCTTCTTGACCACGGCGTCGGTTTTCAGCCGCTCGCCCGTACTCACCTCGCATTTGTTGAACTCCCAATGCGCCGCATACAAGGCCACACCCGGCATGCCGCCGAACAGCGGTGTGGTGTCAATCGTGATGCAGACGTTGGGGAGCATGTTCTTCTCGATGAGGAAGCGCGCGATGCGCTCGGCTCCCATGCCATGGGTCAGGCCCTCACCGTTGCCGCGGAGCAGATGCGGGGATTTCTTGAGTCCCCAGCTTTCCTCCATTTCGGAGAGCAGGATGAGCAGCGGCGGATATTTGTGCCGTCGCGGATTCTTCGCCAAGGCCAAGGCGATGCCTACGCCCGCCGCATCGTCGAGCTGACCTTCCAGATACCCCATGCTTTCGCGGATGGGAAGCGGATCGAGCGAGTCGTGTCCCACATGGTTGATCTTGTCCAGATGCGCGGCGATGGCGACGGTGGGAAGCGACGGATCGCCCGGCACCTGGATCACCAGGTTGCGCTCGTGGACCACATGCGCCACGGCGCCGGGGATGGACTCGGCGACCGACAGCACCAAGGGGTGGAGGCGTTCCTCATAGCTGCTGAATGAGGGAACCGCCGCGACATCTTTGATCAGGGAAATGGCAGAAGAATGGAGGATGGGCATGGGAGAATGTAAGAACGGGAATCAGGAATCCGGAATCTGTCATTCGAAAACTGAAAACGGAAAATCGATCACATTTATGCACCGCTTGGTCCTGTCACCCAATCACGCCATCGACTTCGGCACGATGTCCGCCTTGGAAGCGGCATTGGATGCGCCCATTCGTGCGCCCGGCTCGTGGCTCCGCAGCGACACCGAAATCGAGACCTTCGCCGAGCATCACCGCCTCGTGGCCGAGTACCTCAACCGAGCTCGGACATGAGCCACCCGGCATAGGCCTCGTTCACCGATTCGGGCGACATCACCGCCACGCAAGGCACCTCATAGGGGTGCACCTCAAGCAGATGCTCACGTAGCGCCGCCAAGTGCGACGCATCGGTCTTCAGAATCAGCACCGCTTCGGCATCCTCCTGCAATTCCCCCTCCCACCAATACAGGCTATGGATCGCCGAAAACAGGTTCGCGCAGGCGGCAAGCCGCGCGTGCAAAGAGGATTTGGCCAGACTCCGGGCCACATCGGCCGACGGACAGGGCACATACACGAATCGGATCTCGCTCATGGGAACTCCTTGGACGGGGTGTGGATTGAGAAAATGGCGGAAAGTCCTTATTTTTCCAAGCTTGCCAACCGTATCGCGAGAGTGGTGAAACTGGTAGACACGCTAGTCTTAGGAACTAGTGCCGAAAGGCTTAGGGGTTCGAGTCCCCTCTCTCGCACACACACCATCCCATCAATCCCTTCCGACCTGTGAACATTTCCGTTCAAGACCTCAGCAACGTCGACCGCGAGGTCACCCTCACCGCCGATGCCGCCACCCTGGCTCCGCGTTTCGAAAAAGCACTTAAGAAAATCCAGAAGCAAGCCGTTCTTCCCGGCTTCCGCAAAGGCACCGCGCCTCTGCCGGTCGTCAAAAAACGCTTCGGCAAAGACGTCGAACTCGACGAAATCAACGCCTTGGTTCAGGAAGTCTTCCGCGACACCATCGTTCCGGAACACAAACCCATCGGCGAACCGCTCATCACGAAGATGAACTGGGAAGAAGGTCAGTTGGAAGTGGTCTTCAAACTGGGCATCAAGCCTGAATTCGAGTTGGTCGACCTGTCCACCCTCTCGGTCGACAAGATCGTGCATGACGTCACCGATGAGGAGATCGACAAAGAAATCGCCTATTCGCAGCGTCGCAAAGGCACGTGGACCGAATCCGACGGCCCCATCACCTCCGATTCGAAAGTCTTGGTCGATGCCGCTCCGATCTCGCACGACGGCCATGTGCACGACCATGAGATGGATATCGACAAAGAGCTCGATCTCGCTTCACCGGACAATGCCGACGTGGCTCCGCAATTGGCTGGCGCCAAAGTGGGTGATACACGCAAAGTGTCTTTCTCCCACGGCGACCACTCGCACGACTTCAACGTCACCATCAAGTCTCACTTGGTGCTGACGCCCCCTGAGATCACGCCGGAGTACATCAAAGACGTGACCCAAGGGGATGCCGAAGACATGGACGGCTACCGCGCCCACCTGCGCAGCCGCATCCAGGATTATTACGACAAGGCGGCGCACGATCTCTTCAAGGAGCATATCGCCGACGCCCTGGTGAAAGCGCATCACTTCGACGTGCCGGAAACCATCCTCGAGACCGTGATCTCCAGCTATATGGAGGACCTCAAAAAACGCAACAACGGTCAGCTGCCGGTCGGCTTCGATATCGACACCTACGCCGAGACGGTGCGTCCGCGGGCGACCAACGAAGCCAAGTGGATGTTCCTCCAAGACAAACTGGCTGAAGTGTACCCTGATTTGGAAATCACGAAGGACGACGTGGAAGGCTATCTGGCCAGCGAGGCGGCCCGTTACGGCCTGCCGGTGGACATGATCAAGAACTACTATGCGTCGTCGAGCGAGCAGATGGAAAATCTTCGCCAGACCCTTCGTTCTCAGAAGTTATTTGATAAATTGGCGAACGATGTGAAGGCCAATCCCGTCTCGAAAGACGCGTTCCAGAAAAAACACAACTAATCCCCATGGTGACGTCCTTGTACCAAGACACGATGCAGAGCAACTTGATCCCGATGGTCATCGAAACGACCAGCCGGGGTGAGCGCGCCTACGATATCTACTCACGGCTTCTCAAAGACCGCATCATCATCCTAGGGTCTCCGATCAACGACATGGTGGCCGCCAACATCGTGGCGCAGCTGTTGTTCCTGGAGTCGGAAGATCCCGACAAGGACATCAACCTGTATATCAACTCCCCGGGCGGAGTGGTGTCGGCGGGCATGGCCATTTACGACACGATGAACTACATCAAATGCGATGTGGCCACCACCTGCATCGGCATGGCCGCATCGATGGGTGCCGTTCTGCTTACCGCGGGTGCCAAAGGCAAGCGCGCCGCGCTGCCGAACGCGCGGGTCATGATCCACCAACCCCTGGGCGGTGTTCAAGGCCAAGCGAGCGACATCGAGATCGAAGCCCGCGAAATCATCCGCATCAAGCAGAGCCTCAGCCAGATCCTGGCCGACAACTGCGGAAAACCGCTGGAACAGATTCTGCTCGATTCCGATCGCAACAAATGGATGGACGCCGAAGAATCGGTGGCCTATGGCGCGGTCGACAAAGTCTTGAAACGCTCGAAATGACCAACGACAAGTCGAAGAACAAGATCTATTGCTCCTTCTGCCTGCGCTCCAGTTCCGAAGTGAACAGCATGGTGGCGGGTCCGAACGTGTACATCTGCGACTCCTGCGTGGCCGACGCCGCGGGCATCGTCAAGAACGACTTGGCCAACCGCACCACGCGTCGGGCCACCCAGTACAAAGCCAATCTCAAGCCGTCCGAAATCGTCGACAAGCTCGATGAGTATGTGATCGGTCAGGAAATGGCCAAGAAAGCGTTGGCGGTGTCGGTCTACAACCATTATAAGCGGATCAGCGCGGACGGCGTGTCCGACATCGAAGACACCGAGATTGAGAAGAGCAACATCATGCTGCTCGGTCCGACCGGAAGCGGCAAGACCTTGCTCGCCAAGACCCTGGCCCGCATCATCGACGTTCCGTTCTGCATCGCCGACGCCACCGCCCTCACCGAAGCCGGTTACGTGGGCGAGGATGTGGAAAGCATTCTGACCGCTCTGCTCCAAGCGGCCGACTACAATGTGGAGAAAGCCGAGCGCGGCATCATCTACATCGACGAGATCGACAAGATCGCCCGCAAAGGCGACAACGCCTCCATCACGCGCGACGTCTCCGGCGAAGGCGTGCAGCAGGCCTTGCTCAAGATCCTCGAAGGAACCGTGGCCAATGTGCCGCCCAAAGGCGGACGCAAGCATCCGGAGCAGAGCTTCATCCAGATCAACACGAAGAACATCCTGTTCATCTGCGGCGGCGCCTTCGACGGACTCAACGAGATCGTGGCGCGACGCATGTCCTCTTCCAACATAGGATTCCACGGCGACAAGCAGGTGAAATTCGACAAGAACGATCCGGAAATATTCCTGTATGTGGAGCCGGAAGACCTGCAACGGTTCGGGCTCATCCCGGAGATGATCGGACGTCTGCCGGTGATCACGGGTCTGCACGAGCTGTCTGAGGCGGCTATGATCGACATCCTCGTGAAGCCCAAGAACGCCCTCACGAAGCAGTATCAGCGCCTGTTCCGCATGGAAGGCGTGGATCTGCGCTTCGAGGAAGAGGCCTTGAAGGCGGTGGTGCGTCAGGCCAAAGCCCGGAAGACCGGCGCGCGCGGACTCAAATCCATCCTCGAGAAATCGATGCTGGAGATCATGTACCATCTTCCCTCCGCCAAGAACATCGAGCGCTGCGTGATCACGCAAGCCACCATCGAAGAGCAAGGCGAACCGATCTACGAGAAACGCAAGGCATCGGCCTAAGCCATGAACGCCAACGCCACCCGCTACATTCTGATCTTTCTGTTTGTGGCGATGGCTGTGGCATCCTTCGCATACACGAATTACCTGATCGACCGCATCGTACTGCGGAACAAAGCCAGCGTGGAATTGTGGGCCAAGGCGATCGAATACATCGGCACACAGGCCACGGTCGAGGGGTCGGACGAGCTGGATTTTGTGTTCAACCACATCATCATCCAGAATCGGAACCAGGTGCCCACCCTCCTCACCGACGCGGAGGGCAACATCCAGAACTTCTGGAACATCGACTCGACGGACGTCAACCTCCAGATGGTGCGCGAATTCGCGGCCATGAACGATTCCATCCGCATCGAGCTGCCCCTCACGCCCACCGAATCGATCTACCAGTACGTCTACTACGGCGACACCGACACCATCCGCTCGCTGAGGCTGTTCCCGTACATCCAGTTCGGCATTCTTTCGCTCATTCTCGGGTTGGCCACCATTTCCGTGCGATCCATACGGCGTCATGAGCAATCGCGTCTGTGGGTGGGCATGGCCAAGGAAGCCGCGCATCAACTCGGCACCCCGCTCTCGAGCCTGCTGGGCTGGATCGAGCTTCTGAAGACGCAGAGCACCGAACAGAACCTGCCGCTCATCGCCGAGCTTGAAGAAGACGCGGCCCGCTTGCAACGCGTGGCCGAGCGCTTCAACAAGATCGGATCGAGCCCGGAACGCACCCCCCAGCGCATCGGACCCATCCTCACCGACGTCGCCGATTACATGCGCCGACGCATTCCCCGATTCGGCAAGGAAGTGACGCTCACCTGCGAAGTCGATGAATCGATCAAGTGCGCCGTGAACACCGACCTGCTGCATTGGGCCTTTGAAAACCTGCTGAAGAACGCGCTCGACGCCATCGAAACCGATAACAAGGCCGCCAAGATCTCGATCACCGCGACCACGAACGACCGCTGGGTCATGATCGATTTCACCGATTCAGGCAAGGGCATCGAGAAGAAGCGTTACGAGGAGATCTTCACACCCGGATTCAGCACGAAACGCCGCGGTTGGGGCTTGGGACTCACGCTCACCCGCCGCATCATCGAAGAATACCACGGCGGGAAAGTCTTCGTGCTCAACTCTTCCCCGGACCAGGGAACCACGTTCCGGGTGATGCTCAGTTTTCTGAACTGAAGCCTCGCTTCCGGGCGTAGCCTTCCAAGGTGGCTCGGAGCAGGTTCCGACCCCGGTGAAGCCGGCTGCGGATGGTGCCGATGGGCACATCCAGCATGTTGGCGATCTCTTCGTAGGTGAACCCCTCCACATCGCAGAGAAGCACGACCGAACGGAAATCCTCGGGAAGGTCTTCCAAGGCCTTGGTCACCGTGTCGTCGAGCATGTCGCGGTACAGACGCTCCTCCAGATCGCTGGTGTCGGTCTGGTCCGCGCGGATGGTCTCGTAGAAGGTGGACACGTCGTCGAAATCGACCTCGTTGGGCCGCTTCGACTTCTTCCTGTAATTGTTGATGTAGGAGTTCTTGAGGATGCGGAAAAGCCAGGCTTTCGCGTTGGTCCCTTTCTCGTAACTGCTGAAGAAGCGGTAGGCTTTCACAATGGTGTCCTGCACCAGATCTTCGGCATCGGTGGGTTCCATCGTCAGTCTCAGGGCGAAGTTGTACATCGCATCCAGATGCGGGAGCATCTCGCTTCTGAAATCGGACTGTTTTTTTAGTTCTTCAGGTGTCAGTTCGCCCATTCGTCAGGCACGCGTTCCTATGGAGTTCCCGCCATCTCTAGTTCCGTACAGTATATCACTTTTCAGGGGGATTGAAAATAGATGTTTAAACAAGTATCACCATCACGTCGTAAAGCGAGTGCGTCCAAGCGGCGATTCCGAAGCCCCGGAGCATCAGCAGCGCGTTGAGCGCCATGCCGAAGAGGAAGCGGAAGGTAAAACTTTGCATGGTGAACACATCCCCCATCGATCCCATGTAATGCACCGCGCTGAACAGCAAGGCGCCCATCACGATGCCGGCGAACACGCTGCCTTTGGCACCGAAGCCGGCTTTGGCGAAGACCATGACCAGTGCCGGCACCAGCAGCACGCGGAAGACAAGCTCCTCATAGAGTCCGGCGCCGAGCGACAGGGCGAACTGCTGCCCCACCGAGAGCGACTCGCCGGCGGGTGCGAAAGCGAACACGGCGCCGACGGTTCCCGACACGAGTTTGGCCAGAACCACCGCCCATACGGCCGATTCCAGCACCATCAGCAGCATGAAGTTGCCGCGCAGCGACACCGGGTTGTCTTTCGATTTGAACCAGACCAGCAAACCCATGGTGAGCACGATGAACACCGTGAATTTGAGCGTGCTCACACCGACCAGGCTCGCGATCGATTTGATCCAGATGTCCGTGCTGAGCCGTACCGCGACACCGCTGTCGGGCGTGGTGAGGGCGATGAGCGCCTCATAAAGCACCAGGAGGGGCAGGCTCATCACGAATCCGTATTTCAGGGTGGATGTAGACGACAGATACGGCCCGAACAGGCGCTTGATCATGGGATTTCGCTGTAAAGTCGGACGGTCTGGGCCTGGCCCGCGCGCAAGTCCAAAGCCTCGTACGCCGATTTGGAAAGGCGGATCTCGGCTTCAAGGATGCGGTCGTTCACAATCACGAACACGCCGTCTCCCCGTTGCGGATGTTCCACATACACGACGGTTCCCAGGGGGATGGTGTTGTGGCCCGCCGAAAGCCGTTCGTGCGAATACAGATCGCCGGACGTGAGCCGTTTGCCGATGTCGCCGTCGGTGTACACGCCAGCAGTGAAGCTGCCCAAGCTGGTGGGATCGGGCCGCGACGCCTTGTAGGGATTCGCGTAGGTCATGGTCGGAGGCAGCAGAAGCACCACGTCATTGCCGGCCCGGAGATTCCGCAAATCGACATCCGGATTCAGTGCGGTGAATTCGTCCTGCGTCATTTTGGTTCTGGTGAGCACCGAGGCCAGCACATCGTCGCGTTTCCAGACATAACGGACGAAGCGGCCTTGCGGACCCGATCTCGCCCCGTCCGCGGCCAAGGCGGGAACAGCTTCAGGTTTGCGGATGAGAAGCACTTGTCCAGGCGTGAGCGCATCGCGCTGAAGTTTGTTCAGTTCGCGCAATTCGACGATGGAGATGCCGAACTGCTCGGCGATCCGGCCAAGCGCGTCGCCACGTTTCACGACATAGTAGGCGGATGGAGCCGCGGCTTCGGCGATGGCTCGCGTCGAATCCTCTTCGACGACCACCGGACTCTCTATGTTCTGCACCGACCGGCGGATCACCAGGATCTGACCGGTTTCCACGGTGGTGCTGGTGAGGCTGTTCCATTCCGTGAGTTCGGCGATGGTGACGCCGTACCGGCGCGAGATGCCCGTCAAGGTTTCGCCGGGCGCCACGCGGTGCTGGGTGGCGGATCCGCCGACCGCCGGCCCAACCTCATTGGTGGGCGGCCCGACGAACAACCGCTGTCCTGTGGAAATGGTGCTTCCCGACAGGTTGTTCCATTTTCGAAGATCCTCGACCTGCACCGAATACCGACGCGAGATCGCGAACAGTGTCTCGCCGGCTTTCACATCATGGGTAGGCCGGTTTTGGGCGAAGGACTGCGTGTGCAG